>CAZIJU010000022.1:0-45055 GCA_964539745.1 uncultured Burkholderiaceae bacterium
GCGTTCGCTCGGGATGACGATGGGGAGTCATTCCAAGCCCAAGGCGAGGAATCTCCGCCGCACGCGACGCCGGAATCCTTCGCGTTGCGTGGAATGACGGAACCGGTGCCCACACGGGCGAAACCACCTTGCGGGGTCGCGGTGTCACGGGCTCGCGTAACTCTCGATAAATCCTCGATCCTGCTTTTCACCCTTCCTCCAGCCGATACTCGACGTAGGTGCGGTCGCGGAGCTGGCGCAGCCACTCCTGGTAGGCCTCTTCGGCCTTGCGGTCGCGCAGCGCCTGGCGCGCGGCCAACCGGTTGCGTTCGATCGGCGATTCTTCGGTACGCCGCTCGAGCACCTGGATCAGGTGCCAGCCGAACGGCGTCTGCACCGGTTCGCTCACTTCGCCGGGCTTCAGTTGATTCATCGCGCGCTCGAACTCGGGCACGGCGTCGCCCGGATACAGCCAACCGAGTTCGCCGCCGCGAGTGGCGCTCGGATCGACCGAGTGCAGGCGCGCGAGCTGGCCGAAGTCCTGTCCGCCGCGAACGACGCGGTCGCGCAGGTCCTGCAGGCGGCGGCGCACCTCCGGCTCGGGGGTCAGGTCCGACACGCGCAACAGGATGTGCCGAACGCGCGTCTGCTGCACCGGTCCGGTGGCGAGCCGGCTTTCGACCGCGTTGCGCTTGCCGACGAGCTTGAGCACGTGAAAGCCGCCGGGGCTGCGAGCGATCGGCGCCAGCTCGCCCGGCTTCAGGTCCTTGACCGCGTCGAGAAACAGCGTGGGCAGACGATCCGCGGTGCGCCAGCCGAGTTCGCCGCCCGCGAGCGCTTCCGGCCCTGCGGAATAGCTCGCCGCCAGCCGCGCGAAATCGGCGCCGGCCTTGAGCTGCGCAAGCAGATCCTCGGCGCGTTTGCGGATCTCCTCGATGCGCTGCGCCGACACCGCTTCGGGCACGCGCAGCAGGATCTGCGCGATGTTGTATTCGGTCGCGCCCGCCTCCGCGCCCGTCTGCGCGGCGAGGAAGTTGTCGATCTCGCCTTCGGCGACCTGGATCCGGCTGTCGACCTCGCGATCGCGCAGCCGCGCCATGATGATGTCGTCGCGCACGTCCTCGCGGAAGCGCGCGAAGGCCACACCCTCGCGCTCGAGCCGCTCGCGGAACGCCGGTAGCGACATGCCGTTCTGTTCGGCGATGCGCGCGATCGCCGCGTTGACCGTCGCGTCGTCGACGCGAACGCCGGTCTCCTTGGCGAGCTGAAGCTGCGCGCGGTCGATGATCATGCGCTCGAGCACCTGCCGCGTCAGCACGTCGCGCGCGGGCGGGTTGATGCGCTGCCGGCGCAACTGTTGCTCGGCGATGGCCACGCGCGCCTGCAGCTCGACCTGCGTGATCACTTCGTCGTTGACCACCGCGACGATGCGATCGAGCAGTCGGGTCGTCGCACCCGGGCGCGTCTGCGCCGCGGCGCAGAGGGTCGTCGCACACAGCGCGGCAAGCAGCGCAAGGCGCGCCGCGCGGCGCGCCATAAAGGTTCGGCTCATCGACTACTCGTAAAAATCGAAACGCCCCGGCTCGCGCGGGGGCGGATTGATGACTTGGTAGCCCGGGATATTACGCCGCAGCGCCTCGACGGGGCTCGTACCGATGCTGGCCAGACCATTCAACTCCAGTTGCACGAACACTGTCGTCGTCGCCTCGTTGATCGCGGTGGCGAAGCGCTGCGCGACCACCCGCGCGGTCCAGCAGTCGGCCTTGTACTCGAGGCCACCGAGCAGCTCGACCCAGCGGCGGTCGCGCTGCGAGTAGTTCACGCGCGCCACCCCGTACCACTTCGGCGACAGCGGCCACTGCGCGGCGAGGTCGATCTGCTGCAGCTCGTCGAGCTTGTAGCGATACGACAGCGAAAGCACCGACGCTGGCCGCGGCTGATAGCGCAGGCCGACGGTCGCGCGTACGACCTGGTTCAGCTCGGTCGAATGCTGCACGGCGACGTCGGTGATCCAGTGCCGGTGCAGAAAGCCGCTGACCGCGAACAACACGTCCGAGGCGTCGCCGGTGCGCGGGACCCCGCCCGGCAGCACGACGTTCTGCGGCGAGCGGTAGTAGCGCTGTCCGATCGCGGCGCGAAGCTTTTCGGCGCCGCTGACCGGGTGAAGCACGCGGCCGACGAGCGCCGCGGTGAGCTGGTTGGCCTGGCCGATACGGTCGCCGCCGACGAAAACGTTCTCGGTGAAAAGCTGCGCGAAGTTGAAGTCCGCAAGCGCGCTGTCGAAGTTCGGCAGCGCGTTTTGCTCCCGGTACGGGATGTACGCGTAGAAAAGGCGCGGCTCGATCGTCTGTGGCGAAGGCGCGCCGAACCACGACGCCTCGCGCTCGAACACCAGCCCCGTGTCGATCGACGCGATCGGCACGGTGCGCGTCGGCGAAGCGTCGGCGCGCCGCGCCGCGTCCAGCGAATACGCGGTCGCGTGCAGTTGCGCGCGCGGCACGAAGAACCAGCCCGGTGCCTGCAGCGGGTAGGCCACGCTCGGGTTCAGGATCACGCGCGAACCGGTTTCGAGCGCGGGATGCCCGAACCGCGTCGCGTCGGCGGCGAACGCGATGTCGAACCCCGCCAGGTCGTCGCGCCGCGCGTTGAACGCGAGCTGCGGCACGCGCTCGTACGGCTTGACCACCGGCGCGAGCGGATCCTGCAGCGTCTGGTTCTTCGTGATCCGCAGCGCGGTGTTCCAGTACGGCCGGTTGTAGCCGACGTAGCCCTCCTGCGGCAGGACGGCCTGCGCGGCGCCGACGATCGTTCGCGAGAAGTCGACGAAGAAACGGTCGTCGGTGACGCGGTTGTAGTTCAGTCCGCCGACCACGCCGGTCGGTGCGGCGTATTCGTGGCGCACCGTCGCGAACTCGCGCGAGCCGCCGAAAACGCGGTCGTCCGGAATCACGTCGAACTCGACCGTTCCGCGCCAGGTCGGCTCCAGATAGCGGAACTCGTTTTGCAGCAGCACGCCACGGCGCGCCATCATGCGCGGCGCGATCGTCGCGTCGCGGTTCGGCGCGATGTTCCAGTAAAACGGCGCGGTCACCTCGGGACCGAGCCGCGAGTTGATGCCGAAGCTCGGCGTCAGCAGGCCGCTGCGGCGGCGGTCGCCGAGCGGAAACTGGAAGTACGGCGAAGCGAAGATAGGCACGCCCTGGAAGTAGATCGCCGCACCGCGCGCGACCGCCAGTTCGTCGAGCCGGTCGATGTCGATGCGGTTGGCGCGAACCCACCAGGACTGATCGTCCGGCGAACACGTGCTGTAGGTCGCGTCGAGCAGCCGAACGCGCTCCTCGCCGAGAAACTCGAGCAGCTTCGAACGTCCACGGCCGCCGCGCTGCGCGTAGCTGAAGTTCGCCTCCGGCATCGCGCCGGTCTGCGCGTCGACGCGCAGCTTCAGCGACGGACCGAAGAAGGCCACGCCGTCGCGGTAGACGCGCGCGTTGCCTTCGATTTCGAGTTCGTCGGTCGGCACCGTGTAGGTGATTCGGTCGCCGCGCATCACCGCGCCCGCACGGCGCACCTCGGCGTCGCCCTGCAGCATGACGCGCTCGTCGACTTCGCCTTCGAGCCGGCGCGCGCGCGCGTAGGTCGGCGTCGGCGCGTTCGCGGCGCCCGGCGCGCGACCGTCGCCGAGCGCGCGTTCCAGCTTCAGCCGCGGATGCATGTCGTCGTCGCCCCGTGACTGCGCCTGCGCGAGCGGTGCGAATGCGATCAGCAGCGCGTAGACGAGGCGCGTGCGATCGAAGGTAGCGCGGGCGGCGCGCGCCGGGCGTGTCGGCATGGGGACAGAAGCACGGCGTCGAGCGACCATGCGCCACGTATTATAGGGAGCGACCTGTGCGAATCCGCGCGAGCGCGCTGAAAGGCGGCAATCGCGCCGTTGCAGATTTACGCGCCGCTGGCGCGACGAAAACCAAGACCTCCGAATGACCGACGCCGCTTCCGATCGACGACTCGAACTGCTGCGCGACTGGCTCGTCACGCTGGCGCCCGAGCACGGGCTGCAGCTCGAGACGCTGCGCCCGGCGTCCGCCGACGCGAGCTTCCGCCGCTATTTTCGGATCGACACCGCTGCGGCCAGCGTCGTCGCGATGGACGCGCCGCCGGACAAGGAGGACGTGCGGCCGTTCATCCACGTCGCGCAACTGCTGCGCGACGCCGGACTGAACGCGCCGCAGGTGTTCGCGCGCGACGTCGCCCGCGGGTTTCTTCTGCTGACCGATCTCGGCACCACGACCTACCTCGACGCGCTGAACGCAGGCGCGTGCGATGCCGACGCGCTCATGCTCGATGCGATCGACGCGCTCATCCGCTGGCAGCTCGCCAGCCGCCCCGGCGAGCTGCCGCCGTACGACGAGGCGCTGCTGACGCGCGAACTGATGCTGTTTCCCGACTGGTACGTCGCGCGCCACCTCGGCCGCACGCTGGACGCGCGGCAGAGCCAGACGCTGGAGGCGATGTTTCGCCGCATCGTCGCTTCGAACCTCGCGCAACCGGCGGTGTACGTGCACCGCGACTACATGCCGCGCAACCTGATGGTCGCCACGCCGAACCCGGGCGTCCTCGACTTCCAGGACGCGGTGTACGGGCCGATCACCTACGACCTCGCGTCGCTGCTGCGCGATGCCTTCATCAGTTGGGAGGAGGAGCGCGTGATCGACTGGGCGGTGCGCTACTGGGAGCGCGCGCGCCGCGCGCGGCTTCCGGTGGCCGCCGATTTCGGTGAGTTCTATCGCGACTTCGAGTGGATGGGCCTGCAGCGGCACCTGAAGGTGCTCGGCATCTTCGCGCGCATCAACTACCGCGACGGCAAGCCGCAGTATCTCGCCGACACGCCGCGCTTCGTCAAGTACGTGCGCGCGGTGACGCAGCGTTACGGCGCGCTCGCGCCGCTGGCGCGGCTGATCGACGAACTCGAAGGTGTGGAGCTGCGCGTGGGGTACACGTTTTGAAGGTCCTGATCTTCGCCGCCGGCCGCGGCGAACGGATGCGGCCGCTGTCGGACACGACGCCGAAGCCGCTGCTCGCCGCCGGCGGCAAGCGGTTGATCGAGTGGCAGATCGAGGCGCTGGTACGCGCCGGTTTTCGCGAGCTGGTAATCAACACCGCGCACCTGGCGTCGCAGATCGAAAGCGCGCTCGGCGACGGCGCGCGCTATGGCGCACGCATCGCCTGGTCGCACGAGGGTGAAACGGCCGACGATGCGCTCGAGACCCTCGGCGGAATCGTCCGCGCGCTGCCGCTGGTGAGTCCGGACGGCGCCACCCCGTTCGTCGCCACGAGCGGCGACATCGTGACCGACTACGACTACCGGCGCCTGCTGCCGTATGCGCAGGCGATCGAGCTCGGGGTCGCCGACGCGCATCTCGTGCTCGTCGACAATCCGCCGTCGCATCCGTCCGGCGACATGGGTCTGACGCAGGGACGGATCAGCCTGCGTCCGCCGCTGCTGACCTACGGCAACATCGGTGTCTTCGCCCCGCGGCTGTTCGCGGGCGAGTCGCCGGTGAAGAAAAAGCTGTTTCCGTGGCTGTATCGCGCCGCCGAGCGCGGCCGCGTCAGCGGCGAGCGCTTCACGGGGCGCTGGCACAACGTCGGCACGCCGGCCGAACTCGCCGCGCTCGATGCATTGCTGCGCGCGCAAGCGCGGTCGGCGACGTCCGGGCGTTACGAATGCCCATGACACGCGCCGCACGACCGACACGCGCAGCCCGCGGGCTTCGTGATTCCGAGCCGCAGGCCAGGAATCCCGGTCCTTCGCACGCTGAGATCCCTCGCGTTCGCTCGGGATGACGATCAGGTGTCATTCCGAGCCGAAGGCGAGGAATCTCCGCCGCTCGCAACGCCGAGAGCCATCCCCGGCTCGGAAGCCGGGGTCGGGATGACGATCAAGGGTCGTTTCGAGCCGCGTCTTTCCTCCTCTTTCCGAGCCCCAAATCGTCATTCCGAGCCGCAGGCGAGGATTCCCGGCGTCTCGCAACGCCGAGATCCCTCCTCCGGCTTGGCACCGGGGTCGGGATGACAAGACACTGGTCAACGCTCAAGTAGAAATAGAATCGGCTCCCGCCTCCGCAGCCGGGCCGCGCATGACGATCGACATCGACCTGTATCGCGCACGCCGCGCGCGCGTGCTCGACGCGATCGCGGCGCGCGGCGGCGGCGTCGCGATCCAGCCGACCGCGCCGGAAGTCCTGCGCAACCGCGACAGCGAGTTCCCTTACCGGCACGACAGCTACTTCTATTACCTCACCGGATTCCCGGAGCCCGAGGCGGTCGTCGTCCTCGTCGCGCGCGGCGCGCGGCGCGAGAGCATCCTGTTCTGCCGCGCCCGCGACGAAGAGCGCGAGATCTGGGACGGTTACCGCTACGGCCCCGAGCTGGCGCGTGGCATCTTCGGTTTCGACGCCGCGCACCCCGTCGATCGAATCGACGAAGAACTGCCGAAGCTTTTCGCCGACGCGCCGGCGGTGTTCTACGGGATCGGCTCGATCCCTCGCTTCGACGAGCGTGTGCAGGGCTGGCTCGGCGCCGTTCGCGCGCTGGCGCGCAGCGGCGTGACTGCGCCAAGCGCGCTGTACGACCTGCACTTGATCGTAGACGAGATGCGGCTCGTCAAGGACGGCGTGGAAATCGCGGCGATGCGACGCGCGGCGGGCATCTCCGCGCACGCGCACGCCATCGCAATGCAGGTGTGCCGGCCGGGCGTGCGCGAGTACGAGCTCGAAGCGGAGCTGCTGCGCGAGTTCCGCCGGCAGGGGGCGACGGGGCCCGCGTACACGTCGATCGTGGCCGCGGGCCGCAACGCCTGCGTGCTGCACCATCGCGCCGGCGATGCCGAACTGAACGACGGCGAGTTATGCCTGATCGACGCCGCATGCGAATACGACGGCTACGCGGCCGACCTGACGCGCACCTTTCCGGTGAACGGGCGTTTCAGCGGTCCGCAGCGGGCCGTGTACGACATCGTGCTCGCGACGCAGGCGGCGGCGATCGAACGGGTCGGCCCCGGCCAGTCGTTACGCGCGCCGCACGAGGCCGCGGTGCGCGTGCTGACGCAGGGCATGATCGACCTCGGGCTGATCGCCGGAAGCGTCGACGGTGCCATCGAGTTCGGCGCGTACCGGCAGTTCTACATGCATCGCACGAGCCATTGGCTCGGAATGGACGTGCACGATGCGGGCGACTACCGCGAGCCGGGCGCGGCAGCCGACGACACGGGCGAACGTCCATGGCGTAGGCTCGCGCCGGGCATGACGCTGACGGTCGAACCGGGCCTGTATATCCGGCCCGCGCCGAAGGTGCCCGAGCGGTTCGAGCACATCGGCGTACGCATCGAGGACGACGTGCTCGTCACACCGAGCGGGTGCGAAGTGCTGACGCACGAGGCGCCGAAGCGCCCGGATGACATCGAAGCGCTGATGCGCGGCTGAACGCCATGGCGAACGACGGCCGGATCGCGATCCTGGGCGGCGGGCCGATCGGGCTCGCCTGCGCGCTGCTGCTGGCGCGGCGCGGCCGCGCGTCGATCGTGATCGACGCGCGCAAGCTCGACGAGGCGCTTCGCGAGACGCGGCTGCTCGCGTTATCGCGCGGCACCTGGCAACTGCTCGACCCGCTGCTCGGCGGCACGCCGCCGCGCGCGGCGCCGATTCGCAACGTGCACGTCAGTTCGGCCGGCGAGTTCGGCGTCACGCGGATCACCGACGCGGACTTCGACGGTGTACCGCTCGGCGCGACCGTTCTTTACGGCGATCTGCTGGCCGCGCTCGCGACGGCGGTCGCCGCGCAGCCCGCCATCGAAGTGCTGCGGCCGCGGCGCGCGACCGAAGTCCTGCAGCGTCCTGACGCAGTGCGCATCGCGCTCGACGACGGCGCGACGCTCGAAGCGCCGTTCGCGATCAACGCCGAGGGCTTTCCGTCGGGCGCAGCGACCGCCGGCAATGCGCGCGACTGGGCCTTGCTCGCCGACGTCACTGTGCGCGGACCCGCACCCGGCGCGGCTTTCGAGCGCTTCTCCCGCGACGGTCCGCTCGCGCTGCTGCCGACGCCGGCGACCCTCGGCGGCGCGCCGGCGATGTCGCTCGTCTGGTGCATGGACGACGCGGCCGCGGTGCGGCGTTGCGAGCTGCCCGACGACGCGTTTCGGGACGAGCTTCAGGCCGCGCTCGGAACCCGCATCGGACGCGTCGAGCGGGTCGGGCCGCGCCGCCGCCAGCCGTTGCATCAGATGCTGCGCAGCCGCGTTCGTGAGCACAGACTCGTCGCGCTCGGCAATGCGGCACAGACGTTGCATCCGGTCGCAGGTCAGGGATTCAATCTGGGCATGCGCGACTGCGCCACACTCGCCGACTGCCTGGCCGCGAACGACGGGGACACCGTTGCCGCGCTGCGCGAGTACGAGGCGCGCCGCCGCGCCGACCGGCATGCGATCGCTGCGCTGACGCGCTGGCTGCCGGCGGTGTTTCGGGCGCGCTTCGCGCCGCTCGCGCTGGCACGCTCGGTGGGCTTGGCCGCGCTCGACCAGTCGCCGCTGCTGCGCCGCCAACTGGCGCACTTGCTGATGTTCGGCGTGCGGGACTGAGTCGCGGCGCGGCAGGCATCCTGACGCGAGTCAAATTTTCGCAACGCGCGATGCGATCGGCCCGCCGCATGTGCACGGCTTGGCTACAATCCGCGCCCTCCCCTTCGAACTCGCTCCCCCGCCCTGCAATGCGCATCGGCTCGCACGAGCTGGACAACCGCCTTTTCGTTGCACCGATGGCGGGCGTCACCGATCGGCCGTTCCGCCAGCTCTGCAAGCGGCTCGGTGCGGGTTACGCGGTAAGTGAGATGGCGGCGTCGAATCCTCGGTTGTGGGCGAGCGAAAAGACGATGCGCCGGCTGAATCACGAAGGCGAAGTCGCGCCCGTCGCCGTGCAGCTCGCCGGCGCGGATCCGGCGATGCTCGCGGAGGCCGCGCGCTACAACGTCGACCGCGGCGCGCAGGTCATCGACATCAACATGGGCTGCCCCGCGAAGAAGGTATGCAACGTCGCGTGCGGCTCGGCGCTGCTGAAAGACGAGCGGCTCATCGCGCGCATCCTCGAAGCGGTCGCGCGCGCGGTCGACGTGCCGGTCACGTTGAAGTACCGCACCGGCTGGGATCCGGGCAGCCGCAACGCGATCGCGATCGCGCAAATGGCGGAGGCGGCCGGCATCGCGATGCTCACGCTGCACGGGCGCACGCGTGCGTGCGGCTTCGCCGGGCAGGCCGAGTACGACACGATTCGCGCGGTCAAGCAGGCGGTCGCGATCCCGGTCGTCGCCAACGGCGACATCGACACGCCCGAGAAGGCGCGCTTCGTGCTCGACCACACGGGGGCCGACGCGATCATGATCGGCCGCGCCGCGCAGGGACGGCCGTGGATCTTTCGCGAGATCGAGCACTACCTGCGCACGGGCGAGCACCTTCCGCCGCCGCGGGTCGACGAAGTGCGTCCGCTGCTCGCAGCGCATCTGCACGACCACTACCGTTTCTACGGCAGGGACGCCGGCGTGCGCACCGCGCGCAAACACATCGCCTGGTACACGAAGCGGCTCGCCGGCGGCGCCGAGTTCTGCGAGCGCATGTACCGGCTCGACGACTGCGATGCGCAGGCCGCCGCGCTCGACGCTTTCCTGCGCGCGCACGGAGAGCGCCACGAGCGGCTGTGCTACGTCGCACAACCGCCGCTGCACTGAACGACACAGAAGAACCGGAGGAACCATGGGAGCGAACACGCCGCCGCGGACGATCAACCGGCAACTGAACGGTGGCGGCGAGCGCGGCACCGCGGCCGCCGCGCGCGCCAGCGCGCGCGGCGGAGAGACCCTCGAGCAGGCCGTGCTGCGCAGCCTCGACCAGTATTTCGCGGACCTCGACGGCGCCAAGCCGCACGCGCTGCACGAGATGGTGCTGCAGGCGGTCGAGCGCCCGCTGCTGCGGTACGCGATGGCGCGCGCCGGCGGCAACCAGTCGGCCGCGGCGGAGCTGCTCGGCATCAACCGCAACACGCTGCGCAAGAAGCTGCTGGACTATCGACTCCTCGACTGAGCATCGGTGAACCGGTGACGATGTCATCCCGAGCGCCCATTGCCGTCCTGCCGAGTGCCTTTCCTCGTCATCCCGAGGAACGCGAGGGATCCCGGCATTGCGAGCGGCGGAGATTCCTTGCCTGCGGCTCGGAATGACAAGGGCGGCGTTGCGGCTCGGAATGACGATGCCAGGCCGGGGGGAAATGACGCTGGCTTGTCATCCCGAGCGAACGCGAGGGATCTCGGCATTGCGAGCGGCGGAGATTCCTCGCCTGCGGCTCGGAATGACAAGGGCGGCATTGGGGCTCGGAATGACAAGGGCGGCGTTGCGGCTCGCAATGACGAAGCCAGGCCGGGGGGAAATGACGCTGGCTTGTCATCCCGAGCGAACGTGAGGGATCTTGGCGTTGCAAACGGTGGAGATTCCTCGCCTGCGGCTCGGAATGACCAGGGCGGCATTGCGGCTCGGAATGACCAGGGCGGCATTGGGGCTCGGAATGACAAGGGCGACGTTGCGGCTTGGAATGACGATGCCAGGCCGGGGTGGAGCCTTGTCATCCCGAGCGAACGCGAGGGATCTCGGCGTTGCAAACGGTGGAGATTCCTCGCCTGCGGCTCGGAATGACAGGGGCGGCATTGCGGCTCGGAATGACGAAGGGCGACGGATGCGAGCGCAAGGCGGTCGGTCGTGTCGCGAGATTCGTAATGCTCGACGAGAGTGACGGATCCTGATGACACCCGTCGACCGACTGCCGCTTCAAGCCCGGTCGCGGATCCGCAGCCAGGAATCTCAGCCGCTGCCGGATGAGAGCGCCTCGCCAGGGCGAGCGCTTGAGATCCCTGCCCCGGCACAAGTCCGGGGTCGGGATGACACCGCCACGTGGCGCAATGGTGCCGACTAGGCCGCAACCTCGACGACGAAGCACGATATGAAGCAGGCACTGATCAGCGTTTCCGACAAGACCGGGGTCGTCGACTTCGCGCGATTCCTGGCGGCGCAGGGCTTCCACATCCTGTCCACGGGCGGCACCGCAAAGCTGCTCGCCGAGCACGGCATCGATGCGACCGAGGTCGCGCAGTACACCGGCTTTCCGGAGATCCTCGACGGCCGCGTCAAGACGCTGAACCCGCGCATCCACGCGGGCCTGCTCGCGCGGCGCGACGATCCCGCGCACGTGAAGGCGCTGGCCGAGCTGGGCATCGATCCGATCGAGCTGCTCGCCGTCAACCTGTATCCGTTCGAGCAGACGGTGGACAGACCCGACTGCACGTTCGACGACGCGATCGAGAACATCGACATCGGCGGCCCGGCGATGCTGCGCGCGGCGGCGAAAAACCACAGCTCGGTCACCGTCGTCGTCGATCCGGCCGATTACGCGCGCGTGCGAGACGAACTGGCGCAAAGCGGCGCAGTCAGCGCGGCCACACGGCTCGAGCTGGCAAAGAAGGTCTTCGCGCATACGGCGCGCTACGACGGAGCGATCGCCAATTACCTGACTTCGCTCGGCGCCGACGGCGCGCGCGACCCGTTCCCGCAGGTGCTGACGCGCCAGTGGATCAAGGTGCAGCAGATGCGTTATGGCGAGAATCCGCACCAGTCGGCGGCGTTCTATCGCGAGCGCGTGGTGGGCAGCGGACTGCTCGCCGGCTATGCGCAACTGCAGGGCAAGGCGCTTTCGTACAACAACATCGCCGACGCCGACGCCGCGTGGGAGTGCGTTCGTTCGTTCGACGAGACCGCGTGCGTGATCGTCAAGCACGCGAATCCGTGCGGCGCGGCGCTCGGCGCGACCGCGGCCGACGCGTACGCGAAGGCGTTCCGCACCGATCCGACCTCGGCCTTCGGCGGCATCATCGCGTTCAACCGCCCGGTCGACGGCGCCTGCGCGCAGGCCGTCGCGAAGCAGTTCGTCGAAGTCGTCATCGCGCCCGGGTACGACGCGGACGCTCGCGCGGCGTTCGCGGCGAAGCAGAACGTGCGCCTGCTGCAGATCGCGGCCGGCGCTGCGCAGAACGATTTCGACTTCAAACGCGTCGGCGGCGGTGTGCTGGTGCAGACGCCCGACCTGGCGAGTGTGGGCCGCGCCGATCTGAAGGTCGTCACGCGGCGTGCGCCGACCGAACGACAGATGGACGACCTACTGTTCGCGTGGCGCGTGGCAAAGTTCGTCAAGAGCAACACTATCGTGTTCGCGCGCGATCGCGCCACGCTCGGTGTCGGTGCCGGCCAGATGAGCCGCATCGACTCGGCGCGAATCGCGTCGGTCAAGGCGAAGGAAGCGGGGCTGTCGCTCGCCGGCTCGGCGGTCGCGAGCGACGCGTTCTTCCCGTTTCGCGACGGGCTCGACGCCGTCGCCGACGCGGGCGCAACCTGCGTGATCCAGCCCGGCGGCAGCGTACGCGACGCCGAAGTCATCGCCGCCGCCGACGAGCGCGGCATCGCGATGGTGTTCACCGGCACGCGGCACTTCCGGCATTGACGGTAGCGGCGCCTCGAAACGCAGCGTCGCCTTGGCAGCGGCGCAACGAGGGTGCGTGGCAGAATGCCCGCGTGTCGGCTTCCATCCGCATCCTCGGCATCGACCCGGGCCTGCAGCGCACCGGGTTCGGCGTGATCGACCAGGTCGGCACGCGGCTCGCCTTCGTCGAGTGCGGCGTGCTGCGCATCTGTGCCGGCGAACTGCCGGCGCGGCTCGGCGCGATCCTCGACGGACTGACCGAAGTCGTCGAGCGCACGCGGCCGGCGGTGGCCGTCGTCGAGAAAGTCTTCGTCAACGTCAATCCGCAGTCGACCTTGCTGCTCGGCCAGGCGCGCGGCGCGGCGATCACGGCGCTGGTCGCGCGACGGCTCGCCGTGCACGAGTACACCGCGCTGCAGGTCAAACAAGCGGTCACCGGCCAGGGCAAGGCCGACAAGACGCAGGTGCAGGCGATGGTGCAGCGGCTGCTCGCGCTGCCGAAGGCGCCGGCGGCCGACGCCGCCGACGCACTGGCGTGCGCGATCTGCCACGCCCATAGCGGCGCGCTGCTGCACGCGATCGCACGCGCCGGCCGCCCCGGGCCACACCGAGGCTGGCGCGTGCGTGCGGGACGCGTCATTTCATGATCGGCCGCCTGTCCGGAACGCTCGTCGAGAAGAACCCGCCCGCAGTGCTGGTGGACGTGGGCGGCGTGGCCTACGAAGTCGACGTGCCGATGAGCACGTTCTACAACCTCGGCGCCGTCGGCAGCCGCGTGACGCTGTTGACGCATCTGGTCGTCCGCGAAGACGCCCATCTGCTGTACGGCTTCGGCACCGCGGCCGAGCGCGACGCGTTTCGCGAGCTGATCCGCATCTCGGGCGTGGGCGCACGCACGGCGCTCGCGGTGCTGTCGGGGCTGTCGGTCGAAGAGCTGGCGCAGGCGGTCACGCTGCAGGAAAGCGGCCGTCTGACCCGTATCCCCGGCATCGGCAAAAAGACCGCGGAGCGGCTGCTGCTGGAACTCAGGGGCAAGCTCGGCGCCGCGCTCGAAGGAGCCGGCGCCACAGCCGCGCGCAGCGACACCGGCGCCGACGTGCTGCGCGCGCTGATCGCGCTCGGCTACTCGGAGAAGGAAGCCACGCTCGCGGTCAAGCAGGTGCCGGCGGGCACGGGCGTGTCGGAAGGGATCCGCATCGCCCTAAAATCGCTCGCGAAGTCCTGATCCCCTCTGCCCCACCGCTGTCCCGCAAGGGCGGCAGGAGCCAGCATGCTCGAAGACCGCATCGTCGCCGCCACTGCATCCTCGCCGAACGAAGAAGCCGTCGAGCGCGCATTGCGCCCGCAACGGCTCGCCGAGTACGTCGGCCAGGCGAAGATCCGCGAACAGCTCGAAATCTTCGTCAGCGCGGCGCGCAACCGCGGCGAGGCGCTCGACCACGTGCTGCTGTTCGGTCCGCCGGGGCTCGGAAAGACCACGCTCGCCCACATTATCGCGCACGAGATGGGCGTCAACCTGCGGCAGACCAGCGGGCCGGTGCTGGAGCGTCCGGGCGACCTGGCCGCGCTGCTGACGAACCTCGAAAAAAACGACGTGCTGTTCATCGACGAGATCCACCGGCTGAGCCCCGTCGTCGAGGAGATCCTGTATCCGGCGCTCGAGGACTTCAAGATCGACATCATGATCGGCGAAGGCCCGGCCGCACGCTCGATCAAGCTCGACCTGCACCCGTTCACGCTGGTCGGCGCCACCACGCGCGCCGGCATGCTGACCAATCCGCTGCGCGACCGCTTCGGCATCGTCGCGCGGCTCGAGTTCTACACCGACGACGAGCTGACGGCGATCGTCACGCGATCGGCGCGGCTGCTGCGCGCCGAGATCGACGCCGACGGCGCGCGCGAGATCGCCCGGCGTTCGCGCGGCACGCCGCGCATCGCGAACCGGCTGCTGCGGCGCGTGCGCGACTTTGCCGAAGTCAAGGAAAGCGGCCGCATCACGCGCGAGGTCGCCGACCGCGCGCTCGCGATGCTCGACGTCGATGCGCTCGGGCTCGACGTGATGGACCGCAAGCTGCTGCGCGCGGTGATCGAGCGCTTCGGCGGCGGGCCGGTCGGCATCGAAAGCCTTGCCGCCGCCGTCGGCGAGGAGCGCGACACGCTCGAGGACGTGGTCGAACCGTTCCTGATCCAGCAGGGCATGCTGCAGCGGACGCCCCGCGGGCGCGTGGCGGCGGTCAGCGCATATCGCCACTTCGGTATCGCGGAACCCCAACGCCCGGGCGGTTTAGGCGAACTCTTCTAGCCCGCCTGTCGCCGCCGGACCGCTGTCCGTCGCTGCAGTGCGGCAGCGATTGGCGACACATTCAGCATGCAAAGCGCGCGCGAATCACTAGAATCGCGCACTTTCGAAAATCGCACCCGAGGAGGCTCCATGGATTTTGCGCGCCAGCAGCGCGATCCGGCGCGGCATCTCGTCGGCATCGGATCGGTCGTGCTGCTGCACGTCCTCATCGGCTGGGCGCTGGTCAGCGGGCTTGCGCGCAAGGTCGTCGAGGTCGTCAAGGGACCGATCGAGGTCAAGGTGATCGAGGAGGTGGTCAAGAAGCCGCCTCCGCCACCCGAGGTCGTTCCGCCACCGCCGAAGCTCGCCGCACCCCCGCCGCCGTTCATCCCGCCGCCGGAGATCGCGATCGCGCCGCCGCCCACGCCGGCGCCGACGATCTCGGTCGTCACGCAGGAAGCGCCACCCGCGCCACAGGCGCCGGTGATCCAGCGCGTTCCGGAGACGCCGGCACCGGCCGCACCGCCGCCGCCCGCGGTGCGCAGCGCGCAGGTCGTGTGCGCGAACTACCGCGAAGTGATGTCTTCGATCCCGTACCCGCGCGAGGCGTTGCTCGACGGCATCGAGGGCGACGTGCTGATCGAATTCACGGTCACCGCGAACGGCCAGATCCGCGATCCGGTCATCCGTTCTTCGACCAATCGCATCTTCAATCGCGTGTCACTGAACGTCGTTCAGACGCGCTTGTCGTGCCAGGGGCAGGGTCAGGACATCCGGGTCCAAGCTCCGGTCAGTTTTAAGATCCGTTGACATCCATGGAGCGAAGCCGGGTCGTCACGTAGCGCCACCGCGCCGCAGCTTTCGATCGCCGACCCCAATCGCACCTTCTTCCACGAGGAGAGTTCCAATGATTCAGTTTGTCCGTCGCTATGCGATCTGCATGGCCGTATTCCTGGCGGCGGGTCTGGCCGCGCCGACCGCGTCGTTCGCTCAGGACGCCGCCAAGTCCGCCGATCAGCCCGCCGCGCCGGCGGCACAGGCGGCGCCGGCACCTGCCGCGCCGGCGATCGCGCCGACCGTCACCAAGGAAGTCATCGAGAACCCGTACGGCCTCGAAGCGCTGTGGAAGCAGGGCGACTGGGTTTCGAAGGGCACGCTTGTCATTCTGCTGATCATGTCGATGGGAAGCTGGTACATCATCTTCGTGAAGCTCTGGGAGCAGCACAAGCTGATGCGCGAGGGCCGTGAGGTGGCCGCTTCGTTCTGGAAGGCGGCCTCGCTGAAGGAGGGCGCGAAGAAACTGAAGGAGTCCAGCGCCTACCGCTACATCGCGGAAACGGGGCTCGAAGCCAACGAACATCACGAAGGCACGCTCACCGAGAACATCGACCTGAACACCTGGGTCACGATGTCGGTGCAGCGCGCGGTCGATGCGGTCAACAACCGGATGCAGGACGGTCTGGCGTTCCTCGCCACGGTCGGATCGACCGCCCCGTTCGTCGGCCTGTTCGGCACCGTGTGGGGCATCTATCACGCGCTGACCGCCATCGGCATCGCCGGCCAGGCGTCGATCGACAAGGTCGCCGGCCCGGTCGGCGAGGCGCTGATCATGACCGCGATCGGCCTCGCGGTGGCGGTACCGGCGGTGCTCGGGTACAACTGGCTCGTCCGCCGCAACAAGGTGGCTATGGAATCGGTTCGTTCCTTCGGCGCCGACCTGCACGCGGTGCTGCTCGGTGGCAAGGTCGAGCGCAAGGCTCAGCCGGCGCGCTAGCCGCGCACGCATCGGAGGCCACCCATGGCGATGAATGTCGGTCCCGCCGAAGGCGGCGAGGACGAAGCGATCTCGGCCATCAACACCACACCGCTCGTGGACGTGATGCTGGTGCTGCTGATCATCTTTCTGGTGACGATCCCGGTCATCACGCAGTCGGTGCCGCTGCAACTTCCCAAGGAAACGAACGTCCCGCGCCAGACCCGGCCCGAGAACATCGAGATCGCGGTCACCCGCGACGGCGACGTCTACTGGGGGTTGCAGCTCGTGCGCGACAACGAGGATCTGGTCAACCGGCTGAAGAAGATCGCCACGCAGCAGCCGCAACCCGAGGTGCACATCCGCGGCGATCTGGCCGGGCGGTACGAATTCGTCGGCCGCGTGGTGTTCGCCTGCCAGCGCGCAGGCATCCAGAAGGTCGGATTCGTGACCGAGCCGCCCGCGCGCGGCGGCTGAGCGAGGAGAATGCGATGGCAATGAACGTCGGCCCCGGCGGCGGCTCGCAGGAACCGGACGTGATGATCGACATCAACACCACGCCCTTGATCGACGTGATGCTGGTGCTGCTGGTGATGCTGATCATCACGATTCCGATCCAGCTTCACGCCGTCAACCTGAACATGCCGGTGGGCAACCCGCCGCCGCCGATCGAACAGCCGCAGGTCGTCACGATCGACGTGGACTTCGACGGCACGATCTTCTGGAACGGCGAGCTCGTCCCGGACAAGGCCGTGCTCGAAGCGCGCCTGATCGATGCGGCGGCGCGGCCCGTCCAGCCCGAGGTCCACCTGCGCCCGAACAAGCTCGCGGAGTACAAGGACGTGGCGGCGGTGATGGCGGCGGCGCAGCGGCTGGGTGTCACCAAACTCGGACTCGTCGGCAACGAGCAGTTCGTGCGCTGAGCGTTTCATGTCATTCCGAGCCGAAACGCCGCCATTGTCATTCCGCACTGCAAAGCAGCCCCCGGTGTCATTCCGAGCCGCAGGCGAGGAATCTCGACAGATCGCAGCGCCGAGATCCCTCGCATTCGCTCGGGATGACAAGCCAGCGTCATTCCACCCCAGCCTGGCTTCGTCATTCCGAGCCGCAACCCCCCCATTGTCATTCCGAGCCATAGGCGAGGAATCTCGGCGCCGCGCAGCGCGCAGATCCCTCGCATTCGCTCGGGATGACAAGCCAGCGTCATTCCGTCCCAGGCTCGCTTCGTCATTCCGAGCCGCGACGCCACCACTGTCATTCCGCACTGCAAAGCCCCCACTGTCGTTCCGAGCCGTAGGCGAGGAATCTCCTCCGCTCGCAACGCTGGGATCCCTCGCATTCGCTCGGTATGACGATGGGGAGTCATTCCGAGCCCAAGGCGAGGAATCTCGGCGCCGCGCAGCGCGGAGATCCCTCGCATTCGCTCGGGATGACAACGAACGGCGTTGACTTTGGGGCGTCAAACAACTCGTCGTCGAAAGAAGCTTCGATGCGAATCAATCCCGAACCCCGCAACACGCTTGCCGCAGCGCTGCTCGTCGCCGCCGCGGCCACCCTCACGATCGACCCCGACGGCATCCGCGTTTCGGACGCCTGGGCACAAGCCGAGCAGTTCCGCGCCGAAATCGGCAAGCCGCTGCAAGCGGCGCGCGATCTGATCAAGGCGCAGAAGTTCAAGGAGGCGCTCGCCAAGCTGCGCGAAGCCGAGGCGGTGCCCAACCGCACGGCCTACGAGAATTTCGTGCTCGAACAGATGCGCGCGTCGGCGGCTTCGCAGGCGGGCGACTACGAACAGGCGATCAAGTCGTTCCAGGCGTTGATCGCCTCGGGCCGACTGCCGGAAGCCGAGCAGGGGCGCTATGCCGCCAACGTCGCGGCGCTGTACTACCGCGCGAAGGACTATGCCAACGCCGCGCAGTGGGCGCAGCGGGCGCTCAAGACCCATCCCAGCGACCAGGCCACGCGCACGCTGATGATCCAGTCCTATTACCTGGCGGGCGACTACGCCGCCGCCAGCCGCGAGGCGCTCGCCGACATCCAGGCGGCCGAACGCGCCGGACAGACGCCGCCCGAGGACAAACTGCAGCTTCTGGCCAACGTGGCCGCGCGCAACGGCGGCGACAGGAACGCTTACATCGCCGCGCTCGAGCGGCTCGTCGCCTACTACCCGAAGCGCGAGTACTGGGCCGACCTGCTGCGGCGGATCGAATCGAAGCCCGGCTTCTCGAGCCGGCTCGCGCTCGACGTGCTGCGGCTGAAGCTCGCCACCAAGACGATGAACGGTGCGGCCGACTACTTCGAGATGGCGCAACTGGCGCTACAGGAAGGACAGGCTGTCGAGGCCAAGCGCGTGCTCGACGAAGGCTTCGCCACGGGCGCGCTCGGCAAAGGCCCGGAAGCCGAGCGGCACCGGCGCCTTCTGGCGCTCGCCGAGCAGCGCGCCAAAGAGGCACCCGAGGCACTGAAAGCGGCCGAGGCCGAAGCGGCCGCGGCCAAGGACGGTTCGGCGCTCGTGCGGGTGGGGCTTGCACTGTCGGCGATGGGCCAGCACGACAAGGCGATCGCGCTGATCGAACAGGGTATCGCCAAAGGGGGGCTGAAGCGCCCCGACGACGCCAAACTGCACCTGGGCATCGCGCTGCTGCGCGCCGGCCAGAAAGGCCGCGCCGCGCAGGTGCTCAAGACCGTCGGCGGCACCGACGGAACGGCGGATCTGGCGAGGTTGTGGATGCGGGTGCCGTAGGCGATCTCGGCGTTGCCTCTTTCCCCCGAACCGCTACCCGACGATCTTTTTGAGTACGCCGCGCAGCTTGGCCGTGTCATTGACCGAAAGCTTGCCGAGCGGCCGGATGACGAGCGCCTGCTCAATTGTCGCGACGAGCGGTTTGAACACCGACGGCTTGATGAGTCCCGCCGCCTGCCAGTCGGCGACCAGCGCCTCGCCGAATGAAAGCGGTGTGCGCACCTGGCTCGTGACTGCCAGCAGGATCAGATCGGGACGCTGGTTGTTGTAGCTGGTGCTCGAAATGACGACGGCCGGTCGCTGTTTGGTCGTCGACCGATCCGTGAAGGGAAACGGCACCAGGATCACATCGCCGAAGGCGTAGCTCATCGCGGTAGTTCTTGCCCTTGTTATCGGGCGCGCGGTCTACAGCTTGTCGTAGGCCGCGTCCTCGTCGTTATCCCACGCCTCCGCAAAAGCCGGTTCGCTCGCTTTGGTAACCACCTCCGTCAGCCGTCGCTCCTCGCGTGCGCGCAGGAAGTCGACGAAGTCCTCGACCTCCGCCAGCTTCTGCGGCGGCAATTGCCTGATCTTCTCGATCAGTGCCTGCTCCGTCGAACTCATGACCACTTTCCCTGTGTTTGGGGGTTTAGCCGCGCTCGGACCAACTCAATCACCTGCATCGCGAACTTCCGCTGCGGTCCGCGGGGGCACTGAAGCACCCTGATAGCGTCGGGGCCGCCGTTGAAAATATCGAACATGATACGGGCGGGCCGAGTCATCATGCAGGGGATCGAGGCAACGCAACGGCCGATACTGCGGTTTCCGCTCAAGGGCAAGCGCTACGGCGACACATCCGCGGCATACTGCTTCAGCACTATCCGTATTCGGTCATCTACAGAATCGACGAGACGCGCCACGAGATTCTGATCGTGGCCTACGCGCACCACAAGCGGCAGCCGGGTTACTGGCGCGCGCGGTCGGGCGGGACAACTTGAATCCAGATTTCTCATTCGGCCGACCTGTGCCGTCGGCTTGCTTCTCCGTAACGACAGCATCACCGGCGCCACGCGGCCCCAGCGCGCTGCGCGCTTCCTCTTGCGCACCTGTTGCAGCCACGCATCCACCGACGGCTAGGCGGCGAGCCGCGCGAGCTCCGCCCGCAGGAATTCCTGCATCGACTGGCCCTTCAGCGCCGCGCGCGCGGCAAGCTCGTCCCGAACCTGTTCCGGAACGTCGCGGATCGTGATCTGCACGGCCATGCAGGCATCGTGCCAGCACTGCCCCTCGCAAGGCCAGCAGCAAGACCGGCGACGTCGACACGGCGCCCGCGCAGCGGGCCCGACGCCTCGGGCCAAGAGCGGTCGCCGCGACCGTCTGCGCAATAGGCGGCATTGCCCCCAGGCGCTCCAAAAACGAGTCTGCAGTGTGCCCGCTGACTATCGAGCGTTACGAACGTTTATGACTCCTGCCAATCAACCGACATTCGTAGACCGCGGCTCCTGCCATTCCGAACCCACATCCTTCGTCATTCCGAGGATCCCCTCGTTGTCATTGCAAGCCGCCGTTGTCATTGCGAGCCGCCTCTTCCTCGTCATTCCGAGCCGCCCTTCCTTCGTCATTCCGAGCCGCCTTTCCTTCGTCATTCCGAGCCGCCTTTCCTTCGTCATTCCGAGCCGAAGGCGAGGAATCTCCGCCGCTCGCAACGCCGAGATCCCTCCCCCGGCTCAGGGCCGGGGTCGGGATGACAGTGCGGCGCATTCCGAGCCGCCTTTCCTTCGTCATTCCGAGCCGCCTTTCCTTCGTCATTCCGAGCCGAAGGCGAGGAATCTCCGCCGCCCGCAATGCCGAGATCGCTGCCCGGAATCGGCGCCAGTGTCGGGATGACGGAACCGGCGACCGCAACGGCGAAATCGCCACGCGCGGGTGACGGCGTCACGAGATCGTGTAATTCTCCGCAGGCGGATCCGTCGCGGCGCGACCCACAGCCCCGCGGCGACTTACCGAACGATCCGGGCTACGTCCGACGAACCAGTGCGGAGTACGCCTCGAGCGTCTTGTCCGCCGTCAGCAGGACCATACCCTCCGTTATGGCCTGCGCGATGAGGATCCTGTCGAACGGATCCTTGTGAAGCGCGGGCAAGCCGGCGGTTGCGAGTGCGTGGCGCGGCGTGATCGCCAGCACGTCGAATCCGCTCCCTTCGATGCCTGCGACCAGAGCGGCCGGATCCGCATCGAGGCGTCCGAGTCCGATCTTGATGCAACATTCCCAGATCGAGGCGCTGCTGACGTATACCCTGCGCGCTCTGCCGATCACCCGGCGGGCGGAACGGCTCAGGCGTCGCGAGTCGGCCAGGAACCAGAGAAACACCTGGGTGTCCAGCAGCAACTGCATCAGCGCTGCCCAAAGTCACGCAGTATTCTCGGCGGCAGCGGCGCATCGAAATCGCGCCCGATCTTTACCTTACCTTTCAAAAAACCGGGACGGCGCGGACGCGCCGCCGCCGGGCTTCTGCCAGCCTCCTGCGCGCGGCCCGACGCAGCCGGCCGAAGCAGCAAACCGTCGTCGGCACGATCCAGTAACACTGTGTCACCTTCGATCCGATATTCCTTCGGGATGCGGACAGCCTGACTGCCACCCGATTTGAATACCCGCGTGGTGGTCGCCATGCCCGCTCCTTCTGGATCAAATGGTCGCAGTATATACATCGTATACATGCAGTTGCCACGCCGGGCTTGCCGCTGGGCGGCAATCTGCCATAGTGGCCACATCGCTCGGGCGGCGTGGAGGCCGGTCAGGCGGCGCAAGCGTGAAGAAAGTTCTCACGGAAGGCTTCCCCGCGTTCGCGCTCGGCAAGGGGCACGGAAGCCGAGCGGCACCGGCGCCTTCTGGCGCTCGCCGAGCAGCGCGCCAAAGAGGCACCCGAGGCACTGAAAGCGGCCGAGGCCGAAGCGGCCGCGGCCAAGGACGGTTCGGCGCTCGTGCGGGTGGGGCTTGCACTGTCGGCGATGGGCCAGCACGACAAGGCGATCGCGCTGATCGAACAGGGTATCGCCAAAGGGGGGCTGAAGCGCCCCGACGACGCCAAACTGCACCTGGGCATCGCGCTGCTGCGCGCGGGACAAAAAGGCCGCGCCGCGCAGGTGCTCAAGACCGTCGGCGGCACCGACGGCACGGCGGATCTGGCGCGCTTATGGCTGAAATTGCCGTGACGACTCGTTAGCGTGACGGGTCAGCGTGAGTTCGCACGCCGTCACGCCGGCGCTGCGCTCCAGCGCGGCGTGAAGCAAAAGCGCGCAGCGACTCGCCCTGCAGCGAGGGCGCGAGCCATCGCTGATCGGGATGTCGCGATCACGACTGCAGCGGGTCGCGCACGTCGAGGAACGCGTACTTGCGAAAGTCGCGATCGTGCGTGTACAAGGTTGCGATGCCATGGTTGCGCAGCACCGCGGCGAGATGCGCGTCGGGTACCGCGTTGCCGCGGATCGGCGCTTCTGCACTCATTTGGCGATAGATCTTCCAGAACCCTTCTTCCTCGCCGATCGCGCGGCAATGCGGCAAGGCAAGCAGCGGTTCGACATTGCCCACGGCCTGATCGGGCGACAGTGGCTGCGCAAAGATCCGTGGATGTGTCGCCATCCGTAGGTAGCTCATCAGCGTGAGCCAGGCCAGGCAGAAGAGCTCCGGGCCAGCCGCGCATCGTTGCAGAAATGCGACCGCCTTGTCGTGCCATGGACTGTCGGTGTCCGATGCATACAGCAAGATGTTGACGTCGATGGCGAAACTCATCGGGCGTCGTCGAGCGCGTCACGCACCGCGTCCTTGTCAGTAAGATCGATGCGCGCTCGCATCGGACGCGCGGTCCACGTGAGCGGCGGCGGTTCGGCTGGCGCCCGTCGGCGCTCCTCTGCAAGTGCCCGCGCCAGCAAATCGGAGACCAGCCGGCCGAGCGACTTGCCTTCGCGGCGCTGCAACCGCTTCAGGTCTTTCAGCACCGGGTCGTCGATATCGATCGTCGTCCTCATGATGCGTGATGCTACCTCACGTGACATCAGATGGCAAGTGCGGGCAGACTGCGTTACTTGGGTACGCGCACGCCGGCCAAGCGAAAATGCTGGACGAAGACTTCGCCACGGGCGCGCTCGGCAAAGGCCCGGAAGCCAAGCGGCACCGGCGCCTTCTGGCGCTCGCCGAGCAGCGCGCCAAAGAGGCACCCGAGGCACTGAAAGCGGCCGAGGCCGAAGCGGCCGCGGCCAAGGACGGTTCGGCGCTCGTGCGGGTGGGGCTTGCACTGTCGGCGATGGGCCAGCACGACAAGGCGATCGCGCTGATCGAACAGGGTATCGCCAAAGGGGGGCTGAAGCGCCCCGACGACGCCAAACTGCACCTGGGCATCGCGCTGCTGCGCGCCGGCCAGAAAGGCCGCGCCGCGCAGGTGCTCAAGACCGTCGGCGGCACCGATGGCACGGCGGATCTGGCGAGGTTGTGGATGCGGGTGCCGTAGCGGCCCACGCTGCCGATTGGGATGGCATGCCGGTCGGTGACAGACGTCCGACGCAGATGCAACGGCCACAAGAGGGCTGCGTGGACGCGCGGTCGCTCGAGCCGACGGCCGATCGAGTCGGAGCCGCTGCCGCGCGCGGCGGCGTATAGAATGCAAATGAGTTGTCGTTTGCGGAGACTGGGCATGACAAACCGCGTTGAGGCGCTGCTCGAGCAGGCGCGCAAGCTCACGCCCGAGGAGCAAGCGGAGCTGTTTCAGGCCGTGCACGAGCTGATCGCGCCGGTCGATCCGCAGTGGGAGACAGTCTGGATCGAAGAGTGCGAGGCCCGGCTCGCTGAGTACGAGCAGGGAGGCGCGCTGGCGGAGGATGCCGCCGCCGTGCTGGAGCGTCTGCGCGCCCGGTTCGTCAAGCGATGAAGCTCCGCGAGCTTGGGGCAGCGACGCGCGAACTGGAAGAGGCACTTAGCTACTACTCCGAAATCGGCGAACCCCTTGCGGCGGCGCTGCTGTCGCAAGTCGAGGCAACGCAACGGCTGATACTGCGGTTTCCGCTTGCAGGCAGGCGCTACGGCCCACACATCCGCGGCATACCGCTTCAGCACTATCCGTATACGGTCATCTACAGAATCGACGAGATGCATCACGAAATTCTGATCGTGGCCTACGCGCACCACAAGCGGCAGCCCGGTTACTGGCGCTCGCGGTCGGTCGGGAAAACTTGAACCCAGATTTGCCATTAGGCCGGCCAGCGCTGTCGTCTTGTCTCTGCGTAGCGACGGCACCTCCGGCGCCGCGCAGTTTCGGCGCGCGCGCCGGCGGTCGCCTGTCGGCATCTTCGCGGTCGTGACAGGTTGGGTCGAAACACATGTCGGCGTCGCAGAACCTGAATTGTCAGGCCAGGCGCGCGCTCGACGAAGGCTTCCCCACGGGCGCGCTCGGCAAAGGCCCGGAAGCCGAGCGGCACCGGCGCCTTCTGGCGCTCGCCGAGCAGCGCGCCAAAGAGGCACCCGAGGCACTGAAAGCGGCCGAGGCCGAAGCGGCCGCGGCCAAGGACGGTTCGGCGCTCGTGCGGGTGGGGCTTGCACTGTCGGCGATGGGCCAGCACGACAAGGCGATCGCGCTGATCGAACAGGGTATCGCCAAAGGGGGGCTGAAGCGCCCCGACGACGCCAAACTGCACCTGGGCATCGCGCTGCTGCGCGCCGGCCAGAAAGGCCGCGCCGCGCAGGTGCTCAAGACCGTCGGCGGCACCGACGGAACGGCGGATCTGGCGAAGTTGTGGATGCGGGTGCCGTAACAAACGCGCATTCGCCAGACCGGAGGAAGCAAAACGGGGCGCGATAAGCGCCCCGTTTTGCTTGCTCAGCCGATGCCGAGATCAGAAGAACTTGTACTCCACGTTGATGTACGGCATCCGGCCGCGCGGATCGACGTACGTCGGGTCGAAGCCCACCTGGAAATAGCTGTTCTGGTTCGTCTTCGGCGGCACGCGGTCCGTCACGTTCTTCACACCGCCCAGGATGACAAGGTTCTTGATGCCGGACCAGCGCACCGAGATGTCGGTCGTGTCGTACGAACCGACGTCGACTTCCTGGCCAGCAGCATTGGGATACTGGTCGCGATATTTGCTCTGGTAGTTGTAGGCCACCAGCGCCGACCAGGGGCCGCGCTCCCAGTTGACCGTGATCAGCTCTTTCCACCGCGTGACCGGGCCGAAGACCGAATACGTGCCTTCGGTGCTCACCCAGTCCTGGCCCGGGATCAGCGTGAACTTCTGCTTCTGCTGGGCAATGTACGTTGCGTTCCAGCCGAACGTCAGGTTGCCCAGCGTGCCGGCCGGGAATCGCAGTTTCGCGCTGAAATCGGCGCCGCGGGTGTTCTGGTCGACGAGGTTCGCAATCTGGTTGAACGCAGTGTCGATGACGGTCGCACCGCCGAGCGCCGGGTCAGATCGCAGGCGGATGTATTGCGATGCCAGCGGACCGTTGCAACTGAGCGAGACCGGATCGAAGCTGTCGACACAATCGGTGAGGATGTTATCGCCGCCCGGGAACCCGATCAGGTTCTTCTGCTGGATCCACCACAGGTCGACGCCCAATGACACCGTGTTGACCGGCTCGAACAGCACACCGAACGACCACTGCTTCGACTTCTCCGGCTCGAGGCTGCGGTTGCCGGCATTCGTCACGCTCAGTTGCGCGCCGCAGTATTTGGGGTTGAAGTTGACGTTACAGTCGAACTGCGCGTCGTAGAACGGGTCGTTGTAAACACCGCCAGAGTTCGTCCGTGCCGGCGGGGCGAAGATGTCCGGCAGCGTGGGCGCGCGGAACCCCTGTCCGTAGGCGCCTCGCACGAGGATTTGCTGATTCGGCTGCCAGCGCAAACCGACCTTCGGTGTGGCCTTGTTGCCGACGTCGCTGTAGCGGTCGTAGCGCACCGCGAACTGGCCATCCAGCGTGCGGACGATCGGCACGTTCAGCTCGGCGAATACCGCGTAGACGTTGCGGTCGCCCGCCACCGGCGGCTGTTCGCCGGCGCCGCCGATGATGTCCGACGAGCCCAGGATCGGCGACGGATTGTCGCGGTACTTGTCCTTGTAATACTGGGCACCCAGCGCAAGCGCGATCGGACCGGCGGCCGTGCTGCCGATCTCGCGCGAGACCGTACCGTCGACCGCCGTGCGGTCCAGCTTGGCGGTACGCACCTCGCCGATGATCTGCGTGCTCTTCAGCAGGTCGAGCGCCGCGCCCGTATTGAAGCCGAACGGATTGATGATCCCGGTGGCCATCGCGGGCAGGAGCTTGGACTCCAGCACGTAACCGCCCAGATAGCTTTCGACCGCCTTGGAGGTCGTCTGGTACGCAGCCACGTTGTAGTCCCAGCCCGCCGCCGCACCGATGAGCCCGACGAGCCCACGGTACTCGTCGGTCTTGACCTGGTTCGTCCGCGGCCCTAGCTCGACGGTACGGTAGAAGAGATCCAAGTCCCCGGTGAGCGTGACCCCCGGAATGGCCGGCACGATACCAGCGCCCGGGTAAAAAGGCCCTGTGGCCGGATAGAGCAGCGGCAACGTGGTTCCATCCGGTTGTGTCTTGGTGGTCGCCTCCGATGCCGGGGTCTCGGAGATCCGGAAGGTCGCCTTCTGCCGGGCATACGAGATTTCGCCGACGAGCTGCATGTCCTGTGTGATCTGAAACACGCCGCGGCCGAGGAACGAGGTGACTTCGTTGTCGGGAATGATGTCGATGCGGCTCGCGTAGTCGTACCGGCAGCGCGTCCCGCTCGAAGTCAGATCGTACGAAATGGGGACCAAGCAGCCCGCGTCCGGATAGATGTTTTTCGTTGGGTCGGTCACGATTCCAGGCGTCGCGCCCGCGAACGCCGGTGCGTAGGGGTTCCTAAACGTCGTGCCACCAATCAAGATATTTGCGGGAAAGGCGTTGGAACTGAGCCGGTTCAAGAATGGCAACCCGAAGATGCTGGGGTCGTTCTCGATGTCCCGCCGTAATGCCGTCTTGGCGAACTCTCGGTCCCTGGCCTTCAGCGAGTTCTGATCCTTGTAGCTGAATACGCCGAACACGTTATAGCGGTCGCGTCCGAGGTCGCCGAAGCCGCCGGCAATCGACGCCTCCATGTACTTGCCGTCACCGTCACCGGTCGGCTGGTAATAGCCCGCCTTGGCCACGACCCCCGAGAAATCCTTGCGCGTAATGAAGTTGATGACGCCGCCGATCGCATCCGAGCCGTAGATCGCTGAGGCGCCGTCGCGCAGTACCTCGACGCGCTCGACCGCAGCGAACGGAATCTGCTGCAGATTGACCGCGCCGCCGTCGAACGCATAGACGGCCAGCCGCCGACCGTTCAAAAGGATCAGCGTGTTGTTCGATCCCAGGCCGCGCAGCGAGGCGCCGGTAAAGCCGGGACGCGCGGCGTCGCCGAGCGCGTTGGACAGCGCGTAACCCTGGCCGTTGTTGGCCGAGATCTTTTCCACCAGCTCCGCGGCGCTCGTGATGCCGAGCGACTCGATCTCCTTGCGCGTGATGATCGTCACCGGAAGCGCGGTCTCACCCTCGATGCGCTTGATCGCGGAACCGGTGATCTCGACGCGCTCCAGCTTCTGGCTCTCCTGCGCCTGCTGCGCCTGCGCCGCGCCTGCGAGCAGCGCGGCGCCGGCCAGTCCGCCGAACGCGAGGCCGAGCCGGTGCGCAATGGGTTTCAGCTTGAACATGCGAACTCCCCCGAAAAAGGTTTCAACGTCCTGCTGCGCGGAGCGACCGCCGGGCGCATCGAAGCGTCTGCGGTGCATCGATCAGACTGCAGCAAGCACCGGACGTCCCGCAGCGAGTGCGGCGATTGTCTGTCCGCGCCGGTACGATCGCAATCTGCGGGCAACAAGTTCGCCGCAGCCGTTGTATCGACCCAACATCCTTGGTGAAACTGGGTGCGCTGCACGATGGCACGATCGCAGTGCGCAAAGCCATCGGAAGTCTTTGCCGAGCAGCGCCTCGCGTTTGCAGGTCGTTTTCAGCGGCGGCGCAACCGAGCTAGAGTCGCGGCACGCTGCCAGGACGCGCTGCGGGCAAAAAGCGCGGCGTGACGACGTTCACGAGAGATAAGGAATGCGCGTATGAGCTTTCTGCGTATCGACCGGCGCCGGTTCCTGCAAGCCGCGGGCTGGCTTGCGACGGGCGGTCTGTGCTTCGGTGCGTCGCGCGCCCAGGCCGGGCCGCCGAGCGTCGAAGACTTTTTCCGATGGCCGCAGCATGGCGACCTCGCGCTCAGCCCGAACGGTGCGCTGCTGGCGGCGATCGTGCCGATCCACGGTCGCCGCAATATCGCGATCATCGATTTGAAGGACATGAGCGGCCGGGTTCTCACGGCACTGAAGGAAAGCGATATCGGTTTCTTCGCGTGGGTGAACGACCGGCGCATCGTGTACGGGCTGACCGACTTGCAGCGCGCGCTCGGCGAGATCACGCCGGGCGGACTGTACGCGGTCAACATCGATGCCTCGGAACCGCGCGAGCTTTCGCCTCCGATCGGACTGAGGGAGACAGAAGCGTTCGTACGCTTCAGGCGCGCCCGTTTCGCCGGCGTGTTCCGTCCGGCGAAGGACGACGACATCCTGGTGCTGGCCAACGACCGAAACCTCGACTATCCGGACGTGTATCGCATGGACACCCGGACGGGTCGCAAGACGCTGCTGACGCCGCAGACGCCCGGGCGCAGCGTCGGCTGGCTCGCGGATCGCGCAGGCGTCGTTCGGGTTGCGACGACCGACGAAGACGATCTGAAGTTCGGGATCCACTACCGCGAAGGCGAAAACGCGCCTTGGCGCAGACTGGTGCAGTATCACCCGTTCAACGAGCCGGAGCGCAGCATCACACCGGTCGCCTTCGATTACGACGACACCCTGCTGGTCGCCGCGCTGTCCGGCGACAAGGCAGCGCTGTACCGGTACGACGT
The DNA here is from genome assembly GCA_964539745.1 of uncultured Burkholderiaceae bacterium. Taxonomy (GTDB): domain Bacteria; phylum Pseudomonadota; class Gammaproteobacteria; order Burkholderiales; family Burkholderiaceae_F; genus DSNY01. The sequence goes on from CAZIJU010000022.1 coordinate 29,267, forward strand.
GAGGGAAAACCGCCTCGGCGAGCGGCTCGTCGTTCACAAGGACTACGACCTCGACACGGGCACCTTCGACGTGCTCGGTCGCGGTGCCGGACCGATCTTCGATCACGTCAAACGCAAGCTGGTCGGCATCCAGATCGAAGCGGAACGGCCGGAGTTCGTGTGGTTCGATCAGGAATGGGCGAACTGGCACGCGATGGCCAACAAGGCGCTTCCGGACGCGGTCAACGTTTTGTCACGCACGAGCGACAACACCAAGCTGCTGCTGCGATCGTTCTCGGACCGCGACCCCGGAACGTGGTACTTCCTCGACCCCGCCAAGCGGCGTCTCGAGCAACTCGTCTCGGCCATGCCCTGGATCAAACCCGCCGAGATGGCCCCGCGCCAGCCGCTGCGTCTGAAGGCGCGCGACGGCCTGCCGCTGCCCGCCTATCTGACGCTGCCACGCGGGCGCGAGCCCAAAGGGCTTCCCTTGATCGTTCTCGTCCACGGTGGCCCTTACGTGCGCGGTGAGACGTGGCGCTTCGATCCGGAAGCGCAGTTTCTTGCGTCGCGCGGCTATGCGGTCCTTCAGGTGGACTTCCGCGGCAGCCTGGGGCACGGGTGGAAGCACTACCAGGCCGGCTGGAAGCAATGGGGGCTGGCGATGCAGGACGATCTGAACGACGCCGCGCTCCAGCTGGTGGAGCGCGGCGTCGCGGACCGCGCGCGGCTCGCCATCATGGGTGCAAGCTACGGCGGATACGCGACGATGATGGGCCTCGCCCGCGATCCGGAGCTGTGGCGCTGCGGCATCAACTACGTCGGCGTCACGGATCTCACGCTGCTGACGACGGCAACATGGTCGGACACCAATCAGCTCTTCAAGCACGCGTCATCGTGGTACGACATCCACGTCGGCGACGCGTCGCGCGACCGCGAGCGATTCGAGAAGACGTCGCCATTGCGCCTGGCCGACCGCATCAAGCGGCCGGTGCTGATGGTTTACGGCGGGCTCGACCAGCGCGTTCCGATCGAACACGGGGCGCGCATGAAAAACGCGCTGGATCGAAACCAGGTTCCGAACGAGTTCGTCGTCTACGACACGGAAGGACACGGATTCCGGCTCGAGAAGAATCGCTTCGATTTCTATCGTCGAGTCGAAGCCTTTCTGGCCAAGAACATGGCTTGAGGCGGGGGTGCGCACCTCAGGCTGCCGGAAACGCGATGCGAATCGGAGGCGACGACCGGTGCCGCAGCAGCAGCCTTTCGATCGAGTCGAGCGCGTCGTACCAGGGCTTGAACTCGGCGAACAGCGCTTCGTCGGATGGCGCGTGCCCTTGAACATCCGGTTTGGCGCGCAGTGCCGCAAAAATTTCGCCGAACGTTCGCGTGCCGTCGATCAGATCGAAAATCCTGCGCACGTAGCGGCCCGGATCGAGCACAACTTCGAGCCCCGATTGCCCATGCCGAAGCACGAACGGTCGATTGCCGTGCTGTTCGATCAGACGGGCCAGATCGCCACCCGTGGCCGGGTTCGTTTCCGTAATGAAAAACGGAACGTAATCGGGATCACCGTAAGGTGAAGTAACGTCGGAAGACCGGGTCAAATAGAAGGAGTGGCTGATCAGGTCGCCGCCGATCAACTCGGCAGCCGCCTGCTGGGTGCGCAGTGGTAGTGCGTCGATGAGTTCGAGCAGCCGTGAGTCGGCAGCGCGCAGGCGCGTTCGGGGCTGATAAGGCAGCGCACCTCGGTGGACGTCGGAGAATCGGACGTGAAGCCCGTAACGGTCAGCGAACCACGCATGGATTTCGGGCACGGTGTACGCGCGATCGCGCGCATGAAGCAGCAAATCGACGATTCCGGCGTCGCCGCCGAGCGTGTGGTCGCCGATCAGCGCCTCGCCGCGACGGAACCAGTTCGTTGGCGGTAGTGCGGCCAGCAGCGACTTTGTGACCGCGATCTGCCGCGTCAGCTCGAGCCGCGTGCACCCGAGCATGCGTAACAGACTCTGCATCTGGTACACGCCTGTTCGGCCGTAGGCACCGTACAGGAGCACCGCCATGGCGCCATCATCTTGCAGCGACGGAAGCAGTCCATCGAACGCGCCCTCAGGATCCTTCAGATGATGAAGCACGCCAACGCAGTTGATGTAATCGAACCGGCCGAGCCCCAGGCTGGGCACGGCCTCGATCGGCGCGTGCACCCAATCGATGTTGTCGAGCTGCCGTATCGCGGCGCGCTTCCGGGCGATTTCGATGCTCGCCTGGCTGATATCGAGGTGAACGACGCGTCCGGGAGTCCCGCGCAGTTGCTCGGCCAGAAAGATCGTTCCGTCGCCGGTACCGCCGCCGGCAACCAGCGCGCGGAACGGAGAACTAAAGTCGCGCCGCCCCCGAAAGCACCGATGGTTCAAAAGCCCCAAGTCGTCGAGCCACGTGCCGATCAAACGCCTGCGCTCGTCTTCCGGGTCGCGCTCCGGGAACGGCAGCGTTTCGTACTGAAGATGAACCGGATCGTCAGTCATCGGCCTAGAGTTATCCGGATTTCCATCGTGCGATGACGCCTGCGGACTTTGCCATCGGTGGACACGCAGCAACGATAGCCGATCCGGCGTTGTTCTGAGACGACCGCCGGTTTGTTGCGCGAAGCCTGCCGGCCAAAGGCGCCGAAAAGCTCGCGGATGTCGAGCGCTGCGACGCGGCCTCGGTCCAAACGTCGAAGCGGTCGACTGTGTCCCGCGATCGTCACCGCGCCCGAAAGCCGGCGACGATACGGCCCGGAATCTGTGCCCGCTCGCACATTTGCCGAGCAATGGCTCCGCCCCCCGTTGCAGTCGCCGTGGCCTCACACCGCCCGCGCGAGCCGCGGCACCGCCGCAAGCAGCGTCTTCGTGTATTCGTGCTGCGGCCGCGCGAGCACCTCTTCGGCGGGGCCGGCCTCGACGATCCTGCCCGCACGCATCACCGCGACGTCGTGCGCGAGGTATTCGACGACGCCAAAGTCGTGCGTGATGAAGAGGTACGCGACGCCGAGCTCGCGCTGCAACCGCGCACGCAGGTCGAGAGTCTCCGCCGTCGGCGCATGTAGACTGCCGTCGTCAATGACACCGCAAAGCGCCACGATCGCCGTATGACGAGCGGGGAAGACGCACGCATCCTGCTCGCCCAGCGAGAACTCGACGAAGCTGCGCGCGAATGGGCTGCCGCGGAACTGCTGGCGCGACAAGGTTATTTCCGGCAGGCCGTCACCCGCGCCTACTTTGCCGCGTTTCATGCAACGCAGGGCCTGTTGACGGCGCATGGCCTGCAAGCCTCGACGCCCGAAGGCGTGCTGCGTCTGTTCGGTCTGCACTTTGTGATGCCCGGGCTGCTGTCCAGGGACGCCGGTCGTGCGCTGTCGGCTTTGCAGTCGCGCAGGCACGAAGCCGATTACCGCCTGGTGGTGGACGTCGATCGTTTGACATGGGAGGCAGCCCGGTCCGAAGCCGCGACCGTCGTCGCGGCCATCGCCAGCCATCTGGCAGCCGCATGGCCGCAGCTCAAGGTTGCGATCGATCTCGTCGAGGCGCGGTGATGCACGCAACGTTGACGCCGCTGGAGCGGCAGATCGCATTGCGCATCGCGCAGGAGGCGCAGCGCCAGCCTTCGGCGATTGGCGTGTGGGTCTTCGGAAGCCGTGCGCGCGGAGCCTCGACCGAAGATTCGGATCTGGACATCGCAGTCGAGTTCGCGGCCGCCGAGACGCGGCCGCTGCGCGACTGGCTCGAGCACGTGCGTCGCGAGGCCGAGGAGCCCGTCGTCGATCAGTGGCCGGGGTTCGTCAATCTGGTGGGGCTCTATGCCGATGACCCCGACCCGCGCCTTGCGCAGCGGGTGCGCGCCGAGGGTGTAGCCGTCTGGAAGCGCGATCCGGCCATCCGGACTTGAGCAGCGGCGCAGCGGCACGACCGCGCGCCCCAGCGTTTACACCGCCCGCGCGAGCCGCGGCACCGATCGAGCATTGCGCAGCCTCGTGACACGCGCCAGGCGCCTGCCGTATCAGTCACCGTCACTCACCGGTCGTCTTTCCGGGCCGCGCGCGCCTCGCCGTTGCGCGCCCGCATCGCATTGGCACGTCGAGCCATACCCACTGTCATTCCGAGCCCCCATTCCTTGTCATTCCGAGCCGAAGGCGAGGAATCTCCGCCACCCGCAACGCCGAGATCCCTCCCCCGGCACGGGGCCGGGGTCGGGATGACAGTGTGACGTCGTTCCGAGCTGACACCTCATCGTCATTCCGCACCCGCATTTCTGGTCATTCCGAGCCCACACTCCTCGCCATTCCGAAGTCGCATTCCTCGTCGCTCCGAGCCAGCGCTCCTTGTCATTCCGAGCCCGCATCCCACTGTCATTCCGAGCCGAAGGCGAGGAATCCCTGCCATTGGCAACGCCGAGATCCCTCGCGTTCGCTCGGGATGACAAGGGGGAGTCACTCCGAGCCGCTCGCGTTCTAACGCCGCGCCGGCTACGTTTGTCATCCGGGTCAGCGCTCGAATGTCATTCCGAGCCGAAGGCGAGGAATCTCAGCCGCTCGCAACGCGGAGATCGCTCCCCCGGCTCAAAGCCGGGGTCGGGATGACACCACTGCGTCATTCCGAGCCTCAGGGGGTGGAACCTTGCGCGTGATGAACATGCAGGCCACGCCCAGCTCGCGCTGCAACCGCGCGAGCAGGTCGAGACGCTCCGGCGTCGGCGGATTTGGACTGCCTTCGCCGTGGGCATCGCAGACCGACACAGACGCCGCACGGCAAACGTGGAAGTCGTGCGCATGTCGCCGCTCGGCGGGGCTGAGCGAAACGGGGCACCGTATGGTTCCTGACCGCAACCCCTTGTTGCCGGCAGTCGCGCGAGCTTCGGGCACCGTGCGCTACGATCGCCGCAAGGACGACGACGATGGCAAACCGGGCGCACGATTGGCTGCGGCAGGCGGACCGCGATCTGGCGCAGGCCCGCGATTCGAAGGCTGCGCAGCGGCACGAGTGGGCGTGCTTCGCCGCGCAACAGGCCGCGGAAAAGGCGGTCAAGGCGCTGCACCTGGCGCTCGGGCAGGAGGCATGGGGCCGCGTGGAGGCGCAACTGCTGCAAGACCTGCCGGTACCCGTGCCCGAAGACCTGGTCGACAAGGCGCGCGTTCTGGACAACTTTTACATCGCCACACGGTACGCCAGCGGTCATCCGGCCGGCGCACCGTTCGAACACTACGGGCGTCTTCAAAGCGAGCAGGCGATCGCCTATGCCGGTGAAATCCTCGACTTCGCGCGTGCTGAAATGGCCCGACCGCGCCGCGGTTGACGCCGCGGTGCGCGCGTTGGCGCAGCGGCTCGCCGCCGCGAATCCGCATCTGGCCCGCTTCGGCTACTTCGGCTCGTATGCACGCGGCGACTGGGGCGTGGGCAGCGATGTGGATCTGGTGGCCGTCGTGGATCGTGCGTCCCGGTCTTTCGCCGAGCGAGCGCTGGAGTTCGATCTGTCGGGTTTGCCGGTGCCGGCCGATCTGATCGTCTACACCGCCGACGAGTGGGCGCGGCTGCTTTCGGAGCCGCGCGGGTTCGTGCGTGACATCGAGGATCAGAGCGTCTGGGTCTTCGAGCGCTCGTCGTCGCCACAAACGGGCTGATCGAACGGCCCTGGCGCAGGCACGGCTCGCTCACGCCGCCCGCGCGAGCCGCGGCACCGCCGCGAGCAGCGTCTTCGTGTATTCGTGCCGCGGCCGCGCAAGCACCTCTTCGGCGGGGCCGGCCTCGACGATTTTGCCCGCACGCATCACCGCAACGTCGTGCGCCAGGTATTCGACGACGCCGAAGTTGTGCGTGATGAAGAGGTAAGCGACGCCGAGCTCGCGTTGCAGTTGCGCGAGCAAATTGAGGATCTGCGCCTGCACCGAGACGTCGAGCGCGGAGGTCGGTTCGTCGCAGACGACGAGCCGCGGCTCCACCGCCAGCGCGCGCGCGATCGCGATGCGCTGCCGCTGCCCGCCGGAGAACTCGTGCGGGAAACGGTTCATCGACTCGGGCCGCAGGCCCACCTTCTCCAGCAGCGCGGCCACGCGGCTGCGCCGCTCGCCGGGGCCGATCTCGGGGCGCAGCGAGGCCACGCCTTCTTCCAGAATCTCCGCCACGCGCATGCGCGGATTAAGCGACGAGAACGGATCCTGGAAGATGATCTGCGCCTTGCGCCGCGCCCTGCGCAGCGCATCGCCTTCGAGCGCATCGAGCCGCTCGCCTTCGAGCAGCGCCTGCCCCTCGATGTGCGCGATGCCGCGCAGCAGTTGCAGCAGCGCCTTTCCGGTGGTCGTCTTGCCGCAGCCGGACTCGCCGACCAGCGCAAGCGTGCGGCCGGCGCCAAGCGAAAACGAGATACCGTCGACGGCCTTGACGTAGCCCACCGTGCGCTTGAGCAGCCCGCTGCGGATCGGAAACCAGACCTTGTAGTCGCGCACTTCGAGCAGCGGCGCTTCGGCACGCGCCGCGGCGGCCGAACCCGCCCCGCCGGCGCGCGGCGGCGCAACGACGACCTCGGCGCGACCGTCGCGGTACAGCAGGCAGCGCACGCCGTGGCCATCGGCCGGTGTGTACAGCGCCGGCGGCGTGGTGCTGCACGCCGCGAATGCCTGCGGGCAGCGCTCGACGAAGCGGCAACCGGCGAATTCCTGATCGAGCCGCGGCACCGCGCCCGGAATCGCGGCGAGCGGCTCGCCGCGTTTGCTCGTGTCGGGCAGCGCGGCGAGCAGCAATTGCGCGTACGGGTGCAGCGGACGCGCGAAGAACTCGCGCGTGGCGGCCACTTCGACGATCTGGCCGGCGTACATCAGCGCGATGTGGTGCGCCATCGCCGCGACGACGGCCAGATCGTGCGTGATCAGCAGCAGCGCCATGCCTTGCTGGCGCTGCAGGTCCTGCAGCAGATCGAGGATCTGCTTCTGGATCGTCACGTCCAGCGCCGTGGTCGGCTCGTCGGCGATCACCACGTCCGGCTCGGCGGCGAGCGCGATGGCGATCATCACGCGCTGCTTCTGCCCGCCCGAGAGCTGGAACGGATAGTCGTCGATGCGCCGCTCGGGCTCGGGCAGTCCGACGCGCGCAAGCCACTCGATCGCTTTGGCGCGCGCGTCGGCACCCGCAAGCGGCGTGTGGCGCTCGATCACCTCGACGATCTGCGCGCCGATCGGCATCACCGGATTCAGGCTCGTCGAAGGCTCCTGGAAGATGATGCTGACGCGCCGGCCGCGCACGTCGCGCATGCGCGATTCGGGCAACTGCACGAGGTCGATTTCGCGGCCGCCGGCGCGCAGCCGCACGGCGCCCTGCTGCACGCGGCCGTTGTCGGGCAGCAGGCGCAGGATCGATAACGCGGTCATCGACTTGCCGCAGCCGGATTCGCCGACCAGCGCGAACGTTTCGCCGCGTTCGATCGCGAGCGTCACCGCTTCGACCGCGCGCACCAGGCCGCTGTCGGTTTCGAGCACGGTGTGAAGGTTGTCGATTCTCAGCATTGCGGCGCCTTGTGATCGGCGTTTCTCGTCTTCGGCAGTTCGAACCGCCCAAGCACTTACCTGTAACGACAACGGAAGATTATTGAGCGTTACCCATCCTCGCGACACCGCCGTACGTGTCAATTTGGCTGTTGCCAGCGGCGGTTTCGTCATCCTGACCCGGGCCGCAGGCCGGGGGAGCGATCTCGGTCTTGGCAGTGGTTGAGATTCCTCGCCTTCGGCTCGGAATGACACCCCTTCGTCATCCCGAGCGAACGCGAGGGATCTCGGCGTTGCGGGGTGCGGAGATTCCTCGCCTGCGGCTCGGAATGACAATGGGGTGCGAGCCCGCTTCGGCTACAGGGCCGGCGCCTTGCCGAAGTTCTTTTCGATGATATATATTGTCATGCATTGGAGGTAGCAATGGCACGCGTACTGACCCAGGTCTATCTGGAGACCGCACAGCGCAAGGCGCTGGCAGCCAAGGCAAGGCAAACGGGCCGCAAGGCTTCTGACCTGGTGCGCGAAGCGGTCGACGCGTTGCTAGCCGGCATCAGCGTCGAAGAGCTGCGCCAGCTCGACGAAGCAAGCCGTCGCGCGGAGGCCGACCTCCGGCACATGGTGCGCGCGCTCGATGCCAATGCACGCCGGCACAAGGCGTTCATGGCCGAGATCGCGCGGCTGCGCGGCGCGGGCCAGCGATGAGCGTGCTGACCGACATCCTCGATCGCCTGTCGGGGATCGCCGCGCTGCGCGACCGAGTCAGCGATCTGACCGTGCAACTGGCGGATCTGCGCGCCGTGATGCTCGATCAGCAAAAAAGCCTCGCCGAGCTGCGCGGGCAGATGAAGGCGCTGATCCACATGCAGTCGCAGTCCGACAGGCGCTAGCGGCCGCGCGTGAGTTGCCTTCGCGCGTCCGCGCGCGTGCCGGTGGAGGGTTCCGCGGTTCATCGCGTTGCCTGCACCGGCGCCGCCGAAGCCCTCGGCCGCCACCGCTTCGGCCGGAACACGCGTGCGCGCGGATCGAAGGCTTCGCGCACCGCGTCGGCGAAGAGGTTGGCCGCCAGCACCAGCGCGAGCATGAAGACGAACGCGGACGCGAGGTTCCACCACACGGCCGGGTCGCGCGCCATCTCGGAGCGCGCGAGGTTGATCATCGAGCCGAAGCTCGACGAGGTCGGATCCACCCCGACGCCGACGTACGACAGCACCGCCTCGTACAGCACCAGCGCCGAGAAATCGAGCACGACGACGATCAGCACCAGGTGCATCACGTTGGGCAGCACGTGGCGCGCCATGATGCGGGCGTTGGAGACGCCGAACGCGCGCGCGGCCTGCACGTAATCGAGTTCGACGACCTTCAGCGTCTCGGCGCGCAGCAGCCGGCACAACGTGGCCCAGCCGGTCACGCCCAGGATCAGGCACAGCAGGAACAGCCGAAACTCGGCGCGCTCCAGTCCGGTCTCGAACCACTGCGGGTTGTTGTCGATCCACACCTGGATCAGCAGCACCAGCGCGGCGATCAGCAGCACCGGCGGGATCGACGACAGCACCGTGTACAGGTACTGGATCGCGTCGTCGACCCAGCCCTTGAAGTAACCGGCGAGGATGCCCAGCGCGACCGCCAGCGGCAGCGTGGCCACCGTCGACAGCGTGCCGATCACGACGGCGGTGCGAACACTCTTCAGCGCCTGGTACAGGACGTCGTTGCCGGTGCGATCGGTACCGAACGGGTGATACCAGGGCCACAGCGCGGCGATCCAGCCGACGGCGAGCGCAAGCAGCATCACGGTGACCAGGATCGCGCGCCATGGAACCTCGGTGTGGCCGTGCGCGATCTCCCGCCACGACTCGCGCCACGGCTGCCGCCGGCTGCGCGCGCGCAGCGCGACGAGCGCCGCGGCAACGAGCAGCGCGGCGAGCGCTCCGCCCGCCATCCCCGCGGCTGACTTGGCGGCGAGATCCGGCAACCAGTCGCGCGCGGGGTTCGCCAGATGCGCGCCGCCGAACTGCAGGCGCGGGAACTCGCGCACCTCCTTGCCTTCGACGATCAGCGTTTCCTTCTGGAACGAGCGGTACGCGAGCGGCGCGGAGTACGTGCGCTCGCGCGATTCGATCGCGTGCGCAAGCCAGCCGTCGAGGACCGAGTACGTCCGCGTCGCATACGCGGGCGGCGCATCGGCGGCCGCGCCGGGCGCGGGGGCCAACCGCGGCCGGTAGTGGATCGAGTCGGCGAGTGCGACCACGATGAACGCGGCCAGCACGACCGCCGAGCACATCGCCGGCGCGTCGCGCGCGACGTGTCGCCACGTCGCGCGCAAATTGGCGTTGCCGCGCACGCGCCAGCCGTAGAACACGGCGGCGGCGACAAACAGCCACACGGCGAGATCGGTCCAGATGAAAACGAATTTCGGCATCTACCCCACCACCTCACTCCACACCGCGCCCTGTCATTCCGAGCCAAAGGCGAGGAATCTTCGCGCCCCGCAAAGCCGAGATCCCTCGCGTTCGCTCGGGATGACAATCACGCTTCATTCCGCGCCATTTCCCCAATTGTCAATCCGCGGCTTTTTCCCGCTCGTCATTCCAAGCCGTTTTCCCGCTCGTCGTTCCGAGCCGTTTCCCACTCGTCATTCCGAGCCGTTTTCCCGCTCGTCATACCGAGCCGTTTCCCGCTCGTCGTTCCGAGCCGTTTCCCGCTCGTCATTCCGAGCCGAAGGCGAGGAATCTCCGGTACTTCGGGCCGCCGAGATCCCTCCCCCGCGCTGTGCGCGGGCTCGGGATGACGAGTTCCGCTGCGCGCGGGCTCGGGATGACGAGTTCCGCTGCGCGCGGGCTCGGGATGACACGTTCGGCTGCGGGTTGGCTCGGGAGGGCAAATCAAGCTCGCGCGTTGGCATGCGTCGGGGCGGCATTCGAGCCAGCGTGCCAAATGCCCTGTCATTCCGAGCCGTTTCCCGCTCGTCATTCCGAGCCGAAGGCGAGGAATCTCCGGTACTTCGGGCCGCCGAGATCCCTCCCCCGCGCTGTGCGCGGGCTCGGGATGACGAGTTCCGCTGCGCGCGGGCTCGGGATGACGAGTTCCGCTGCGCGCGGGTCCGGGATAGAAAGCCGTCATTCACCGCCACTCCTCGCTCAAGTCCTTCCACGACGGGTTCACGCTTTCGATCAGCGCCACCTTCTTTTCCCGCCTCCAGCCCTTGATTTGCTTTTCCCGCGCAATAGCATCGATCGCGCTGGCCCCTGCTTCGAAGTACACGAGTCGAGTCACGTTGTACTTGTCGGTGAACCCTGCCACGGCATGATGCTTGTGCTCCCAGACTCGCCGCTGCAAATCGTTGGTGACGCCCACGTACAGCACGCGCGAGTAGCTGGCCAGGATGTAGACGTAGTACTGCACGTTCAATTCGCACCGAGTCTGCCTCGCCAAGACTGCCTCACGGCTCCAGCCGCCGAGATCCCTCGCCCGCGCTGCGCGCGGGCGAGGGATGACAATTGGATAAACGCGCGGGCTCGGGATGACAAGCTGCAGCCCGGCCGCGTGGTGGCAAATGCCCTGTCATTCCGAGCCAAAGGCGAGGAATCTGCGGTGCTTTGGACGGCGGTGATCCCTCGCCCGCGCTGCGCGCGGGCTCGGGATGACAATTGGGTCAGCGCGCGGGCTCGGGATGACGAGTGGATCAGCGCGCGGGCTCGGGATGGCGAGCGGATGAGGGCGCGGGCGCGGGATGACCAGTGGATCAGCGCGTGAGCTCGGGATGACCAAAAGATGCTCTCCCGTTGGTACGCTTGGCAGCCTGATTCCAGTCGCGTTGCCGAACGCTCTGTCATTCCGAGCCGCAGGCGAGGAATCTCAGCCTTCGCGGCGGGCCACACGTCTGGTCGACTGCGTTCGCTCGACATGACCGCCCCCTCACCCCGTCAAACGCACGCGCGGATCGACCCAGGTGTACGCGATGTCGGTCAGCAGGTACGCCAGGATGTACAGCGCCGAACCGAGGAACACCATTGCATGCACGATCGCGAAGTCCTGCGCGTTGATCGCCTCGATCGTGTAGCTGCCGAGCCCCGGGATGCCGAAGAACGACTCGAACACCAGCGAGCCCAGGAACGCGTACGGGATCAGCGCGCCGACGTGCGTGAGGATCGGCAGCCAGGTGTTGCGCAGCACGTGGCGGAACAGCACCGCGGATTCGGGCAGACCCTTGGCGCGCGCGGTGCGCACGTAGTCCTTGCCGATCTCCTCCAGCAGCATCGCGCGGAACAGCCGCGCCTCGGACCCCAACTGGTAGACGATGCCGACGATGACCGGCAGCAGCAGGAACTTCACCAGATCCAGCCCAGGCGCGAAGCCCGAGATCGGCACCACGCGCAGCAGCTTGCCGAAGAACCACTGCGCGATGATGATGTAAAAGAGGCTCGAGATCGACATCATCACCACGCACAGCACCGTGCCCCAGAAGTCCAGATAGCTTGCGCGGAAGAACACCAGCAGCAGCGAGAACGCGACGCCGACCGCCACGGTCAGCGCGAGCATCGGCAGCATCAGCGCCAGACTCGGCCCGATGCGGTTGCCGATCTCGTGCGCGATGTCGCGCCCGGCGTCGCTCGAGCCGAAGTTAAGCGTGAACAGGCGCAGCGAGCGGTCGTAGAAGATCGTCTTGCGGACCTTGTCGAAGCCCTGCGCTTCGCGGTTGAACCACAGCGGCTTGTCGTAACCGCGCTCGACCTTCCATTTCTCGATCGCCTCGTGCGTGACGCGCTTGCCGCCGATGTTCAGCCGCGCGATGTTGTCCGGCGAGTTGATCGCGAAGAACAGCGTGAACGTCAGCAGGTTGACGCCGGCCAGGATCAGCACGGCATACGCAAGGCGGCGGACGATGTAGGCAGCCATCTATTCGCTCTTCGGTCGCAGACCGGGATGCCGGCCGGGCGTCCGTGACGCAGCGCCACGGCACGGTTGCCGGGCATCGCGGCGGCCGATTCGTGCGTCATCCTTGCCAGGGCAAAACATCTCCGCGGCGCGAAGCACCGGAGATTCCTCGCCTGCGGCTCGGAATGACGATGAGATGCGGGCTCGCAATGACGATGGGATGCGGGCTCGGAATGATGGTGGGGTGTGGGCTCGGAATGACGATGCAGCGCGAACGCGAAATGACGCAGCGCTGTCATCCCGAGCGAACGCGAGGGATCTCGGCGTTGCGAACGGCGGGGATTCCTCGCCTTCGGCTCGGAATGACACCGCTTTGTCCTGCCCAGCCGACGCGAGGGATCTCCCCCTTGCGCGAGGCCGAGATTCCTCGCCTCCGGCACGGTATGACGAGATAGACGCGGCTCGGAGCGAAGAGGAGGCGGCCAAAGAAAGGCTTTGGGCTGACGGATGCCACGGCGCTTCTGCCGTTGCTTCCGGGCGCTTGACCGGCAGCGTTCGCCACGGCCTACTCGGCGCCCTGCGCCGCGAGCGTGCGCGCGGCGGTTTCGCGTTCGCGGCGCCGCCACACGGCGAACGCGGGCACGATCGCGGCGACGAGCACCAGCGCGATCGCCACGACCGGCCAGACGATCGGCCGGTTCCACTCGGCGATCTTCGCGGCGCGCAGTTCGGGACCGAGCCGGTAATACGGCAGCAGGTCCTTGATCAGATTGGTCGGCTTCGTGTTCGAAAGCCACTGGTGATACGCGCCCGCCGCATACGGGTTGTACCCGAAGCTCCACGGCGCATCTTCCTGCAGGATCGCGACCATGCGGTCGATGACGCGCTGCTTTTCGGGGCCGTCGTCGAGCAGCTTGAGCTTTTCGAACAGCCGGTCGTATTCGTCGTTCTGGTAGTTGGCGACGTTCTCGCCGTTGCCGCCGGTCAGCGCCTTCGAGTTCGGCCCGTACAGCAGGAACAGGAAGTCCTCCGCGTCTGGATAGTCGGCGAGCCACCCCCAGAAGAAGATCTGCAGCGAACCCTTGTCGGCCTTGTCCTGGAAGCGGTTGTAGTCGGTCGCGCGCACTTCGAGCTGCACGCCGAGTTTGGCGAACTGCCTGACCATCCAGTCGACTTCGGCCTTGATCTCGGGGGTCAGCACGCGCTGGTAGTCGTAGTTGAGCACCAGCGGCTTGCCGGTCGCGGCGTCGCGGCCGTCGGGGTAACCGGCCTCGGCAAGCAGCCGTTTGGCGACCTCGATCGGCTTGCGCACCGGCTTGCCGTCGACGACGTCGTAGACGACGCGGTTGATCCCTTCCGGCCCGCCGCGCCAGCCGAACACGCCGGGCGGCACCGGGCTCATCGCCGGCACGCCGCTCGCTTTCGTCTCGAAGATCTTGACGTACTCCTCCCAGTCGATCGCGATCGACAGCGCCTGCCGCAGCTTGCGGTTGCGCACCTGCTGCTCGGGGGTCTTGCCGCGGCCGACGACCGGATCGAGCCAGTTGAAACCGAGATACCAGTTGGAGATGTCGATCGTCTTCGGCAGGCGGATCTTGCGCTCCTCGAACATGCGCGCGATCTGCGGCGAGTCGCGCGCGTCGATCGCGTACTCGATGCCGTATTCGAAGCGGTAGGTCTCCGGCACGTCGTAGAAACCCTGCAGGAACTTCGCCTTCAGCGGGATCTTTTCCTTCTCGATCGTGTAGACGATGCGATCGATGAACGGCATCGACTTGCCGCAGTCGTCGAGCAGACCGGCGGCGCGATCCTCGGGCTCGCCGTCGCACGGATACGGCTCGCCGCGGAAGTTCGGATTGCGCTCGAGCACGTGGCGGCGGTTTTCCTCATACACCGTCATCATGTACGGGCCCGTGCCGACCGGCCAGGTGTTCAGCGTCAGGTTCTTCTCCGCCATGCCCGGCTGCGCGTAGAACGCATCGGCCTCCCACGGCACCGGCGCGAAGAACGGCATCACGAGCCAGTAGCGGAACTGCGGGTACTTGCCCTTGATGCGGATGCGCAGCGTGTGGTCGTCGAGCGCGACCGCGCCCGGAAAGTCGTACTTGCGGAAGTCGAGGAACGGCAGGTCGCGGCTGGTCGCGGGAAGGCCAGCGCGCAGTTCGCGGTCGACCTTCGCGATGCGCTCGCCGTATTCCTTCAGCCCGACGATGTATTCGCTCATCAGCGAAAACGACGGGCTCTTGATGCGCGTGGTGGCCAGGCGCCGGATCGCATAGACGTAGTCGTGCGCGGTGAGCTCGCGCGTGCCCGTCAGCGGAAAGTCCGTGATCCTGTGCTTGTCCGCGGTGTCCTTGCGCGTCAGCCGGTGGTAGACGTAATTCCCCGCCGCGTCCTTGGCGAACGCGGGATGCGGCGCGAACAGGATGCCCTTCTTGATACGGATGTCGTACACGCTTTCGGCGACCGCCTCACCCGGTGCATCCGCCGGCAGTTCGCGGCCGTTCGCATCAAAGTAACGCGGCGTGGGTACCGCTTCGGCAGCGCGCGGCGCAAGCTCGTACGGCCGCTTCAGGTAGTGGAAGCGCAGCAGCGGCTCGTAGACGTGGAACGTGAACGGCGTCTCGTCGTTGCTGTACGAGGCGGTCGGGTCGAGGTAGCGGGGCGACCGCTCCTGAAACGCGGCGAACAGCGTGTTGGTCCGCTCCGCCCCGCGCGGGTGCGGGCTGTTCGTCACACCGCTGCACGCGGCGAGCATCAGCGCCGCCGCGGCGGCCAGCCACGACGGCGATCCGGTCCGATGAAGTTGCATTGCCGTCGGTGCGTCCGCCCTCGTGAGGCGGCACACGTCCCCTTCTTCTTCGCCCTTCTGCGAAGCGCGGATTGTACGGGCTGGCCGGCGCAGGTCGGGTGAGGTCACGCCAAACCCCACCCCGCGCGCTCCTGCTCGAGCCATCTCGCGCACGGGCTTGCGCCGGCCGCCGGCGCGCGCTCGCCCTGAGCTGCGCTCGCCTGCCAGTGTCATTCGGGGCCGAAGGCGAGGAATCCCCGCCGCTCGCAACGCCGAGAACCCTCGCGTTCACTCGAGATGACAAGGGGGAGTCATTCCGAGCCGTTCGCGTTCTAACGCCGCGCCGCCTACGTTTGTCATCCGGGTCAGCGCTCGATTGTCATTCCGAGCCGCAGGCGAGGAATCTCAGCCGCTCGCGACGCCGAGATCCCTCGCCTGCGCTCGGGATGACAATGGGGCGTCATTCCAAGCCCGCATCTCACTGTCATTCCGAGCCGCAGGCGAGGAATCTCAAGCCGATCGCAACGCGGAGAACCCTCGCGTTCGCTCGGGATGACAACGGGAGTCATTCCGAGCCGCTCGCGTTCTAACGCCGCGCCGCCTACGTTTGTCATCCGGGTCAGCGCTCGATTGT
>CAZIJU010000023.1:0-44547 GCA_964539745.1 uncultured Burkholderiaceae bacterium
CGCGATCTTCTTCTACATCGCGCTGTTCGCGCTGGTCGGCGGCCTGGAGAAGATGAAGGTGATCGACCAGCTCGCGCACGCGCTGCAGCCGTTGTTCGCCGAAAACCTCGCGCTCGGCGCCACGCTGCTGTACTGGGTGACCGTGCCGATCGTCGGCATCGTCGAGCACGACGCCTACATCCTGACTTTCCTGTACACGATCAAGGACATGCAGTCGACCGGCGTGGCGGTTTGGCCGCTGTGGTGGATGCTGCTGTGGTCCGGCACGCTCGGCAGCAACCTGACGGTGGCCGGTGCGCCGGCGCTGTTCGCGGCGCTGAACATCTGCGAGCGTGAGGAAAAGCGCAGGATCTCGCTGCGCGAGTTCCTCGCGTGGAGCGTGCCGTTCACGCTGGTCGCCGCCGGCGTGTGCTACGCCTTGGGCATGCTGATCTGGGTGTTGCCGTTCGCGCGATGAGATCGAAACGAGGAAAACACGCCATGTTCAAGCACATTTTGATTCCGACCGACGGCTCGAAGCTGTCTGAGAAAGCCGCCGCCGCCGGCGTCGAGCTGGCGCGCGCGCTCGGCGCGCGCGTGACCGGTTTTTTCGCCGCGCCCGCGGCCACCCCGCTCGTCTACGAAAACCTGCTGCCGGTGAGCTATCTGCCGCCCGACGAACACGCCAAGCTGATCGCGCACGCGGCGGCGAAGTACCTCGGCGTCATCGAAAAGGCCGCGCAGGCGGCCGGCGTGCCGTGCACTTGCGAGCACGTGACGAGCGACTTTCCCGCCGACGCGATCCTCGAGGCCGCGCGCCGGCACAAGTGCGACCTGATCTTCATGGCCTCGCACGGCAGGCGGGGCCTGTCGGCGCTGCTGCTCGGCAGCGAAACGCAGAAAGTGCTGACGCACGCCAAGGTGCCGGTGCTCGTCTACCGCTGAGTCGCTGTGAAGATTCGGTCACGAGCGGCCCGCTGGGCGGGCGCCCGCTGCCGCATGGTCGAGACGAATCCAGCAAACAGGCGAGGCCCGAAAAGGCGCCAGCCTTTCGGCGCAGGCGAACGCGCGCGCGCAGAGCACGTTAACCCGGATATTTCACGAGGGACGCGAGGGTTGCGCGAGCGAATGGGCGAGGCAGGTTGCGCGAGACGGCCGCAGTCGCGTGCCCGCAGGCACTCGCGAGGAGTTGAGCGCAAGATGACCGCGCAGGCGCCGCGCAAACCCGCGTAGCCCCGGCGGTCCAACTTGGATCGCGGCCGGTTCGCCGCAAGTGCCGGTCGAAGCAGAGCAATTCACGCATACGGGGGCGACCTGGTGAAATATCCGGGTCAAGCCCGCCGCAGGCGGGCGGCCGCAGCCAACACCGCGCAACGACACCGGCGGGCCACGCAGTAGGAAGATTTTCACGGCTTCCGAGTCGCGCGAGCGCGCTGCGGGCGGCCAAGCGCGAACAGCACGTCGTGCAGCCGCACGTGCGCGACGAGCCGCCGCACGAACTCGCGTTCGCTGCGGCCGCCTTTCGCGCGAAACACATCGACGAGCGCGCGGCGTTCGCCGGCGTGCCAGCGTTCGACGCCGGGCAGCAGCAGCACGAGCGGGGCGGCGCGCTCCCACGCGCGGCGCTCGTCCTCGGTGAAGCCGGAAAGCGATCCGACCCCGCAACGGCGCAGCGCTTCGCGGCTGCATTCGCGTAGCGCGCGCTCGCGGTTGGTCCCGGCGCGCGCGTCGAGCAGCCTCGCGCCGGCCAGGCCGATCGCCGCGAGCGGCGGCAGCGGCAGGGGCCGCGCAGGATCGACTTCGAAGAACAGATGCCGGCGCGCGAGCGCGTGCAGCGTCGCTTCGCTCGACCGATGGCGCGGGTTGCGCGCGATCCGCGCAAGCTCCGCCTGCGCGATGCGCTGCGCGTCGGCAGCGCGCGGCGCGAAGCCCAGCTTGAAATAGAACCACCACGCGCCGGAGGCAATGCCTTCGTCGTTGCCGTGCCCGAGCTGGTACGGGTCGAGCGTGAACGAAGTGGTACCGAACACGTGGTACAGCATCGCCAGCATGCGCGCGAACAGGTAAGCCGATTCGCCGCCGCGGAACGTCTCGAAGGTGTTGAGCGACAGCGCGGCCGAGCGGCCGACGAGGTCCGCTTGCAGATATCCGATGGGCACGCCGTTGTGCAGGATCAGCCCGCCGTAGGTCGCGGCGAGCGGGGCGCGCCGCAGCGGCTCGACGCCGTTGATCACGAACGCGTCACCGTCGCCGTCATCGACCCGCCAGACATCCTCGGCGTGACCGTAGGCGAAGGCGTCGAGATCGCGTTGCCGCGCGACCATCGCTGCGCGCGCCAGATCGATCGCCGCGTGCGCCTGGGCCCGTGACAGGCGCCGCAGCCCGCGCGGCGCGCGAGCGATCTCCCGGCGCAGGTCGGGTCGGTCACCGCGCAGCGGGCCGGTCTGCCAAACGATGCGCGCGGCGGCGACTTTCTCGCGCGTGCGCGCGGGCGTGTCGGCGCCGGCGGCGAGCGTGCAGCTCGGATTGATTCCGTCGTAGAAGGACTCGCGCGTGAACGTATCGCCCGGCATGGCTGCGACCCGTTCGATCAGAAAGACCGCATCGGGCGTTTGTCCGCGCAGCCGGTCGATCGCTTCGTAGCCGGGCAGCGCGAGTTCCTTCAGCGCCGTGGCCTCGAGCGCAGTCGCGAGCAGCGGCAGCGCGCGCGCGATGTTCTCGCCGGCCAGGGTGTCGCTGCGGTCCAGCCGCAGCAGCGCCGGCCAGCGCCGCGCGAGCCACAGCGCGGTCGGCCAGAAGAACGGATAGCCGGTGTCCGTGCCGGCGATGCCCGTGTGCGCGAGCGCGGCGCGCTGCGCACGCAGATCGGCGCGGCGGTCGAAGCGCGCGAGCATCGCTTCGACCTGCGCCAGCACGCGGGCATCGTCCGGGTACGCGCGCAGGAAGCACAGCAGCTCGTGCAGCCGTTCGACCTGACGTGCGCTGCGCAGCGTCGCACGCGCGAGCCGACGCAGCAGCGGCAGCTTGCGCGCGGCGTGGCGGCCGCCGAACGAGTCCTTGCTGCGTTCGAGTGCGCCCAGCGCGCGTGCCGCCGCGCGCGGCGCCGGCCGGTCCTCATCTTCGGGCGCGTTCATCGCGCGGCATCGTAGAGCACGTGCGGCGCCTGCGGGCGCGTTGCGCCGATGTGCCACGGCGACCGCGGCGCGGGCACAATGCGCGGCGCAGTCTGCGTTGATGCGGCGAGGAGGTGCGATGGCAATCCGCGTGGTCCGGCTCGGCAGCCCGCGCGCCGCGGGCGAAGGCGTGCGCATCGGCACGGTGCGGCGTCCGCCGCGCGGCGTGCCGAAGGACGAATACGCGAAGCGCGATCTGTACGACGTCTGGTTGCCGAACCTGGCGCCGAGCGAGGAACTGCTCAAGCGCGGACGGGCGGCGTCCGACGAACGCGCGTGGCGCAGCTTCGCGGCGCGCTACCGCGCCGAGATGAAGCGGCCCGAAGCGAGCCACGTGCTGGATGTGCTCGCCGCGCTGTCGCACGGCGCGGACTTTTCGGTGGGCTGCTATTGCGAGAACGAGGCGCGCTGCCACCGCTCGATCCTGCGCGAGCTGCTCGCCGAGCGCGGCGCGGCGATCGTTCAGGACGCGCGATAGCGCTCGGCGATGCGCGCCAGCGCAGCGCTGCGTGCGGCCGCGACCTGTTGCGCCCCCGCGGCCGCAAAGCCCAGGTCGACCAGCAGTCCGTCGCGCAGCGAATAGATCCAGCCGTGTACGGCGAGCCCCGCGCCGCGGCGCCAGGCCGACTGCACGATCGTCGATTCGCAGACGTTGACCGCCTGCTCGACGACGTTCAGTTCGGCGAGCAGGTTGACGCGGCGCTCTTCGTCGTCGACCGCGTCGACCCGCGCGGCGTGCGCGCGGTGCACGTCCTGGATGTGGCGCAGCCAGTTCTCGGTGAGCCCGACCGCCGAGCGCTGCAAGGCGAGCCGCACGCCGCTGCAGCCGTGGTGGCCGACGACGATCACGTGCTTGACGCGCAGCAGGTCGACCGCGAAGTCGATCACCGACAGGCAGTTCAGATCGGTGTGGACGACCAGGTTGCCGACGTTGCGGTGGACGAACACCTCGCCCGGCGCGAGTCCCGTGATCTGGTTGGCCGGCACGCGGCTGTCCGAGCAGCCGATCCACAGGTATTCGGGCGCCTGCTGGCGCAGCAGCTTTTCGAAGAACGCGGGATCGCGTTCGACCTCGCCGCGCGCCCAGCGCCGGTTGTTGTCGAGCAGCCGCTGCAGCGGATGGTCCATCGTCGTCCTTTCAGAAGGGCTCGACCCAGGGGCGCAGCTCGACCTCCCAGGTCCACGCGCTGCGCGGCTGGCGCAGCACGTGCAGGTAGGTCGAAGCGATCGCGTCCGGGTCGAGCCGCGCAGCGCCGGGATCGGCATCGCCCGCGCGCACCTGGCCGTCGATCACGAAGTGCGCGACGTGGATGCCTTGCGGCGCCAGCTCGCGCGCGAGGCTCTGGGCGAGCCCGCGCAGCGCGAACTTGCCCATCGCGAAGGGCGCGGACTTCGCGTAGCCCTTGACGCTGGCGGATGCGCCGGTGAAAAGCAGCGCGCCGCGGCCGCGCGCGAGCATGCGGCGCGCCGCGTGCTGCGCGACCAGAAAAGCGCCGAACGCGCTCACGTCGAGGCTACGCCGGACGTCGTCCGCCGAAAGGTCGACGAAGGCGCCGCGCGCGCGATGGCTCGGGTTGTACAGCACGACCTCGAGCGGCGGCAGCTCCGCGTCGAGCCGCGCGAAAAGCGCGGCGACCGCGGCCGGATCGGTCGCGTCGCATGCGAGCCGCAGCGCGGCCGGCACGCCTTCGGCGCGCGCGGCGCCGCTGCGCGAAGCGAGCGCGACCGCATAGCCCTCGGCCGCCAGCAGTCGCGCGAACGACGCGCTGATGCCGCTGCCCGCACCGACGATCAATGCCGACCGGTCCATCCCCGCCTCCGCGCACACGCCGCGGCGAGCATACTGCGGGCGACCCGCCGCGCATTCAACCGTGCGGGATCTGCGCGGCCTTGAACGCGTGCGCGAGCGCGGCGGGCGTGAGTTTGCGCAGCTCCTTCAGCGAATGGAGCTGCTCGCGGCCGCAACGGCTGCAGCGGTACACGGGGGTGGCCAGCTCGACCGTGAAGGCGTCGATCTGTGGCAGGGCGACGTCGAAGCTGAACGTGTGCTTGTGGTCGGGCTGCTGCTGCAGCTCGCCACCGCAATCGGCGCAATGGAAGTGCCTGACGATGAATCCCTTCTCCGCGCCGGCGGGCAGCTTCGGCTCGTCGAGTTCGGTCAGGTGGTCGAGCAGCAGCAGCGGGAAGTCAGGATTCACGAACTGCCGGTGGCCGTTGCCGCAGACGAGCACCGGCATGCCGCGCAGCGTGACGGCAAGCTCCTTTTCCTCGCCGGTGGCCGCGTCGACACGCTCGGGCGCGGTGGGTGCATGGCAGATCGCGCAATTCCTGGGCTTGTTGGTCATGGCCGCCTCCTTGCCGAGGGGATGTCTGCTTCGCCGGGCGCCAGTTTCGGACGAACGGCGAACCGCTGCATCGTGGCTTTCACGTAAGGGTCGGCGCCGAGGCGCGCGATGCGATGATCCGTCCGCGAGCCGGCCGACGATGGAACATGTCCGTACGATCACCCGCGACGACGGCGCGACCGTCGCTTACCGCGTCACGCCCGCGCGGGTGCGCGCGCCCGGGCGCGCCGTCGTGCTGTTGCATGGACTCGCCAGCAATCTAACGCGCTGGTCCGAGTTCGTCGAGCACACCGCGCTCGCCGACCGTTGGGACCTGCTGCGCGTCGATCTGCGCGGCCATGGGGATTCGCCGACGACGGGCGCGATCGGGCTCGAGCTGTGGTGCGACGATCTGGCGGCGATGCTCGACGCCGAGGGACATCCGCGCGCAGTGCTGGTCGGCCATAGCCTCGGCGCGCAGGTCGCGCTGCACTTCGCCGTCCGGCATGTGGCACGCGCAGCCGGACTTGCGCTGATCGACCCGGTCTTCCGCGAGGCGCTGCGCGGCAAGTGGCGGCTGCTGGCGGCGGCCGGACCGGCGCTGCAGGCGGCCGCGGCCGTCGTCCGCGCGGCCAATGCGGTCGGGCTGCGCCGCCGGCAGCTTCCGCGGCTCGATCTGCGCGCGCTGGACGAAATGGCCCGCCGCGCGCTGGGTTCGAGACAAGCCGAAGCCGAGTTCATCCGCCGCTACAGCTCGACGTGCGCCGATTTGCGGACGTTCCGAACGGCGCACTACTTGCAGGAACTCGTCGAGATGTTCAGGCCGGTGCCACTCGAGTCGATCGCGGCTTGCGCGCTGGTGCTGCTTTCCGCCGGCGGCACCTTTGCCGATCCGGACGCGATGCTGCGCTGTCTGCAGCGGCTGCCGCGCGCCGAGATCCGGCGCATCGACTGCCATCACTGGCCACTGACCGAAAGACCGGCTGAGGTGCGGCAGGCGATCGAAGACTGGTGCGCGCGGCTCGAGGGCGGTGCGGGCTGAACGCTGCGCCCGGCGGCGATCGCGCGCCGTGTGGCGGTTGCGTCCGCCCGATGCGCGTCAGCGCGGCGCGATCGGTTGGCCCGTCTGCAGCAGAGGCCGCAACATGCGCAGGCCGAGCGCGGGACCGATCGCGAGCCACGGCAGCACGACCCACAGGGGCCAGCGCTGCGCGAGCCACGCGAACAGCTGGATCGTCACGATCGAGATCGCAAACCCGATGCAATTGACGAAGGTCAGCACGCTGCCGACGTTGTCGCGCGGCGCGTTCTGCGCCGTGAGCGTCGAGAACTGCGGCGAATCGCCGGCGACGGTCACGCCCCAGACCGCGAGCCACAGCGCGAAGACCGGCAGCGGTGCGGCGAGCGCCAGCGGCGCGGTCGCGCAACACAGTCCGCTCGCCGCAAGCTGGACCGCTGCCACGCGCGCGCTGCCGAATCGGGCGGCTGCGAACCCGCCGGCGGCGCAGCCGATGGCGCCCGCACCGATCACCGCAAAGGCCGCCGCCGGCACCTGCTGCGCATCGATGCGAGCGGCCAGGATCGCCGGCACCAGCACCCACATCGCATACAGCTCCCACATGTGGCCGAAGTAGCCGAACGCGGAGGCGCGCACGCGGCGGTCGGTCCAGATCACCGCCAGCGCCTGCGGGCGGATGCGCGCGGCGCGCGGAAGATGCGGGCTGTCTGGAACGAGCGCGTACAGCAGCACGCCGCCGGCGAGCGCCAGCAGCGACACACCCAGCATCACCGACTGCCACGGCCACGCGGCGTCGAGCGCGCGCAGTCCGTGCGGCGCGGCAGTGCCGAGCACCAGCGCGCCGATCAACAGCCCCAGGGCGCCGCCCAGTCCGCGCGAATACCAGGCGGCCGCGATCCTCATGCCGACCGGGTAGATGCCCGCGAGGAAGAAGCCGGTCGCGAAGCGCAGCGCGAGGAGCGCGTTGAAGTCGCGGTCCAGACCGACGGCCGCCGCGTTGCACCCGCTGCCGGCCAGCGCGCACAGCAGGAACACGTGCCGCGGCGAGTGGCGGTCGGCGATCGTCAGCAACGCGAACACCAGCGTGCCGGCAATGAAACCCAACTGCACCGCCGAGGTCAGCGTGCCGACCGCCGAGGCCGGCAGCGCCCAGTCGCGCTGCAGGTCCGGCATCACCGCGTTGACCGCGAACCACAGCGACGTGCCGGCGAACTGCGCGGCGACGATCGTCGGCAGCACGCGGCGCGGCACGCGCGCGTCCGCGTTCATGATCGCGACCGGGGCGGCATCCGTCGATGATGCCGCAGACGACCGACGGGCGCCCGTTGTGCCACCTGCGGCGCGATCGGCGCAACGCCGCCGACCCGCGCATGCGACTTCACGGCGCGCGCGCGGCTAACGAGCGTCAGGCTGTTTGAGGTTCGGCGGCGGCCGGCTGTTCCCTCAAGCGGAAAAGATGAACCGCGTACCGGTCGACGAACGCACGAAGCGGTCCGGCATGTCGGCCTGAACCATCGAGATGAAGGCCTCGCCCGAGCAGTGCATCGGGATCAGGAAGTCCGGGTTGACCTTTTTCAGCTCGTCAAGCGTCTGGCGTTGATACTCGAGCGGGTGCGGCGCGAGGTGGAAGCCGCCGAGGATCGCGTGCACCCTGTCGGTGCCGGCCACGCGCATCGCGGCACGCACCGAGTTGACGATGCCGCGGTGGCCGCAGGAAGTCATCACCACCAGCCCGCGCCCCTTCACGTGGTACGCGATCGCCTGCTCGTGCTCGAAATCGTCGGGCGCCAGCGTCAGGTTGCGCTTGGCCTCGGGCAGACGCTCGGGCGCGCAGCCGAGCGCACCCTGCATGCCGACGGTCATCCGCGTCGGCGACAGCACGCGCTCAAACGACTGGCGCGCGATCGTGCCGGTGGTAAAGCCGTGCTCGGCGAGCACGGCAGGGCGCTCGGCGAACGTCACCGTCAGCCCGGCGCTGCGAATCGCCTCGCGGTCGAGCGCGCCGAAGCTGCCCGCCTCGCCCGGCACGTTCAGCTCGCGCGTGCAGAAGCACTCCTCGCTGCCGAGGTAGAACGGCAGCCCCGGCTTGAGCTTGCCCTTGTTGGCCTCGAGAAAGCCGACCATCCCGCCGAAGTGATCGAAATGCCCGTGGCTCAATGCGAGCGCGTCGAGCTTCGATGCGTCGATGCCGGCCAGCAGCAGGTTGTTCAGCAGCGCCTCGGGCGTGTAGCCGAAGTCGATCAGCACCTGGCGCGTCTCGGCGCCGCGCGCCGATTCCACGTGCAACGACAGCCCCCATTCGTTCTGCAGCGTGCGCCGCGGCGGCGTGCGCGGCGCGACTGCGAAGCCGAGCCGCTGCACCTGCAGCGGACCGATCGTGCGGCTCGGTTCGAATGCGTGGTGGTACGAGTCGGTGACCACGCGGATCGCCAGCCGATCGATGACCGGCACGTGCGAGGGCGCGTCGATCGGCTTCGCTTCCGCGATACGTCCGCCGAACACGCCGCCAGCGACGAGCGCAGCGAGCGAGCCGGCACCGGCGCGAAACAGGCGCCTTCGCCTGGGGCTGGCGAGATAGTTCGAGTCGTCGCGGTCGGTGGGCAGGCGGGGCATGGCGTTCCTCCGGCAGGCTGTTGGCGGGATCGTGCCGCGTACTCTGACGCGCTGCGCGCGGCCGTGTCACGCGGCGGTGCAGCGGCGGGTTCGCGCCGTACGTGCCTGCGTCGTGCGCATTCGACGCTTGCGCCGAAATCATTTGTCGCGGGCGCGTGCCCGTTATTAAATGCCGGCGTCGCGCGGGCCGCGCGGTGCTTGGGAGCTGGTTCGATGCGTCGGGACAGCGAGTCGCAGAGTTGGTGGTTCATCACGCTCGCCGCCGCGGCGATGCTGATGGTGACGATGGGCGCGCGCCAGTCGCTCGGGCTGTTCGTCTCGCCGCTGAACACCTCGACCGAGCTGGGGCTGGTCACCATCAGCTTCGCGATGGCGGTCGGCCAGTTCGTCTGGGGCGCGGTGCAGCCGATCGCGGGCGCGATCGCCGACCGCTACGGCCCCGGCCGCGTGCTCGCGGCGGGGCTGGTGATCCTCGCGGCCGGGGCCGCATTGACGCCGTTGATGACGAGCGGCTTCGGGCTCGTGTTTTCGATCGGGCTGCTGTCGGCGATCGGCGCCGGTGCGGGCAGCTTTTCGGTGCTGATCGGTGCAGCCGCGCAGCGCGTCTCGGTCGAGCACCGCGGCACCGCGACCGGCGTCATCAACGCCGGCGGGTCGTTCGGCCAGTTCGTCTTCGCGCCGATCCTGCAGAAGCTGATCTCGACGATCGGCTGGATGGGCGCAATGTGGTCGCTCGCGGCGATCACGCTCGCCGCGCTGCCGATCGCGCGGCTGATGCGTCGCCCGCCGCAAGCGGCCGCTGCGGCCGCCGCCGCGCACGCAGCCGACGGCGGACTGCGCAAGGCGGTACGCGACGCCTTCGCCGAGCGCAGCTATCTGCTGCTGCACGCGGGCTTCTTCACCTGCGGTTTCCACATCGCCTTTCTCGTCACGCACCTGCCCGGCGAGGTCGATCTGTGCGGCCTGCCGGCCTCGGTCGCGGGCTGGTCGCTCGCGCTGATCGGACTGGCGAACATCGCGGGCAGCCTCGCAGCCGGCGGGTGGGTCAACCGCTACCGGAGCAAATACGTGCTCGCCTGGATGTACGGTTCGCGCGCGGTGCTCGTGCTGCTGTATCTCGCGGCGCCGAAGACCGAGCTGACCTTTTATCTCTTCGCGATCGGGCTGGGCTTCACGTGGCTCGCGACGGTGCCGCCGACCGCGGGCGTCGTGGGCAAGCTGTTCGGTACGCGGTATCTGGCCACGCTGTTCGGGCTGACGATCCTGACGCACCAGGTGGGCGGCTTCTTCGGCGCCTGGCTCGGCGGCATCGCGATGGAGGCGAGCGGCAACTACCTGTGGATGTGGTACGCGGACGCGCTGCTCGCCGCCGCCGCCGCACTCGTCAATCTGCCGATCCGCGAAGCGAAGATCGAGCGGCGCGCCGTGCTGGCCTGATCCTGATGCGTGAAGCGCTGTGACTTCCTGGTGATCGGCGCCGGCATCGCCGGGGCTTCGGCCGCGTACGAGCTGGCCGCGTTCGGTCGCGTACTCGTGCTCGAGCGCGAGTCGCAGCCCGGCTATCACACGACCGGGCGCTCGGCGGCGCTGTTCACCGAAACGTACGGCAACGCGACGATGCGCGCGCTGACGTGCGCGAGCAAGGCGTTCCTGGCTTCGCCGCCGGCGGGCTTCGCGTCGGTGCCGCTGCTCGCTCCGCGCGGAACGCTGCTGGCGGCGCGCGCCGATCAGCGCGCGGCACTGGAGCGAACGTTCGCCGAGTGCTCGGCGCTGGTCGGCAACCTCGAACTGTGGACGGGCGCGCAGGTGCGCGAGCGCGTTCCGGTGTTCACCGAAGCGCAGGTCGACGGCGGGCTATGGGAACCCGACGCGATGGACATCGACGTGCACGCCTTGCATCAGGGCTTCCTTCGCGGTCTGCGCGCACGCGGCGGCGAGGTCGTCTGCAACGCGGAGGTCGTGGCACTCGAACGCGAGGGCGAAACGTGGCGTGTCGAGACGCGCGGCGAACGTTACGCCGCGCCGATCGTCGTCAACGCCGCCGGCGCGTGGGCCGACGAGATCGGCCGGCTCGCGACAGCGGGACCGATCGGGCTCGTGCCGAAGCGGCGCACCGCGATCACCTTCGACCCGCCGCGCGGCGCTTCTATCGAGCGCTGGCCCGCGGTGATCGACGTCGACGAGCAGTGGTACTTCAAGCCCGACGCCGGCCGCATCCTCGCATCGCCCGCCGACGAAACGCCTTCGGCCCCGTGCGATGCGCAGCCCGACGAATACGACGTCGCCGTGCTGATCGACCGCATCACGACCGCGACGACGCTCGCGGTTGCGCGCATCCACGCGAAATGGGCGGGACTGCGCTCGTTCGTCGCCGACAAGACGATCGTCGCCGGCTTCGATCCGCGCCGGCCCGGTTTCTTCTGGCTCGCCGGCCAGGGCGGCTACGGCATCCAGACCGCGCCTGCGGCCGGCCGCGTCGCTGCCGCGCTGGCCCGCGGCGAGCCGCTGCCCGAAGACGTACAGGCGCTCGGCGTTCGTGCGGACGATCTCGCGCCGGATCGGCCCGCGCTGCGCGGATGAAGCGCGCGCCGCGGGTCGTCAGCCGCGCGCGACGAGCTGGTTGCCGTTGACGCGCACTTTGGCGCCGACCGCGAGCGCCGGCGGATTCGACTGCGTGATGCTGCGCATGCTGCCGTCTTCCATCTTCACGTCGATGCGATAGACGGTCTTCGCGCGCATCTGCTTTTCGATCTGGTGGCCCGCCACCGCGCCGCCGACCGCGCCGACGACGGTCATCGCGTCCTTGCCGCGGCCGCCGCCGAACTGATGGCCGACCACGCCGCCGAGCACGCCACCGGCAACGGCGCCGGCGCCGGTGCCTTCGCCGGCCTGCTTGACTTCGTGGATCGCGGTCACCACGCCGCAGTCGGGGCACGTCGCCGCGACCCGCGCGGCGGGCGCAGGCTTCGCGCCAGGTTTGGTTGCGGCCTGCTGCGCGCCTTGCGATTGGGCGTCCTTCGGCGCGAGCCACTGGGCGGCGGCGATCAGCGAAACCGCGGCGACCGCGGCGGCGGCGATCAGGAACAGCGGATGCGGCGCGCGCCGCGCCGGCGTCGAGAGCGAGTTCGTCGTGTCCTGCATCGTAAAACTCCGTGCGTGAATCGATGACTGCGATACTGCCGCAGTCAACGGCGGCGAGGGCGGCCCGGGCCTACCGCGAGCTGGTTAACCCGGATATTTCACGGGAGACGCGAAAATTGCGTGGATGCATCCGCGATGCGGATTGGCCCAGAGGGGCCGAGGCGGACCTGCCGAAGCGCCCTGCGGCGCTTCGGCCCGCCGCAGCTGGCACGGCTTGCAAGCCGTGCCGTGCAACGCAGACGGAGGCCCGCTCGCGGCTGCGACTCATCGCCGCTCGCCCTTCGCGAGCACTTGAGGCCAAGCCCGCGCCCGCTCGGTTGGCAAATGAGGCCGCGCAAACCCGCGCAGCCCCGACGGTACAAGACTGCGTCTGCAGCCCGCGGTCCGAAAGTGCCGATTCACCGAGACAGAACGCACGTAAACGGGGGCGACCTCGTGGAATATCCGGGTCAAGCCGCAGGGGCCATCGACGGCGACGGGGTTGCCGCGGGCCGTGCGGTCAGGCCATCGCGAGCGGGGACTTGCGCGCCGGCGGAGGAAAGCGGCGATCGATCTCGGCGAGATCCTGCGGCGCCAGCGCGATCGACGCGGCGGCCCAGTTCTCGCGCAGATGCGCGTCGCGCACCGCTTTCGGAATCGCGATGACGTCCGGCTGCCGCAGCACCCACGCGAGCGCGATCTGCGCCGCGCTCGCGCCGTGTCGCGCACCGATCGCTTTCAGCGTCCTGTCACGCGCGGCCGCGCCCTGGTCGATCGGGCTGTAAGCCATCGCCGGCATCCGGTGCTCGCGCTGCCACGGCAGCAGCGCAAACTCGACGCCGCGCTGGCTGGCGGAGTAGTAGATCTGGTTCGCCGCGCAATGCGCCCCGCCGGTCACGCGCGCGAGTGCCTTCAGATCGTCGACGTCGAAGTTGCTGACGCCCCAGTGCCGAATCAGCCCGCGCTCCTTCAACGCTTCGAATGCGGCGACGGTTTCCGCCAGCGGCACGGCGCCGCGCCAGTGCAGCAGGTACAGGTCGATGCGGTCGAGTCCGAGCCGCTTCAGGCTGCGTTCGCACGCCGCGGGCACGCCCGCGCGGCTCGCGTTGTGCGGATAGACCTTGCTGACGACGAATACGTCTTCGCGCCGCACTTCGCCCGCGGCGAACGCATCCCTGAGCGCCGCGCCGATCACTTCTTCGGCGCCGCCTTCGCCGTACATCTCGGCGGTGTCGATCAGCCGGTAGCCGATTTCGAGCGCGCGCCGCACGGCGGCGATCTCGGCGCGGCGGGTGCGCGCAGACTCGCCGATGCGCCAGGTCCCGAGCCCGAGCGCGGGAACCGCGGTGCCGTCGGGGAAGCGAACGCTGCGCATCGGGCACGTTCAGGGGGAGGCGATCGGCCTGCCGCGCTCTTCGGCTGCAAGCCGGCGCAGATAGGCCGCGAACTCGGGGTCCTCGCCTTTCAGCAGCTCGGGCAGGCGGTAGTAGAAGTCGTCGCGCCGGACCCATTCGCGCATGAAGTCTTCCCACGAGTTCCAGCGCCGCGCCTGCGCCGGCGTCATGTCCGGCGACCACGCGGTCAGATACGCGCGCTCGAACAGCGCGATCAGCATGTCGAAGATCGCGAGCATGCGTTCGCGCTGCTCGGGCGTCAGGTCCGGCGTCGGCTCCTTGGTTCGCAGGTGCAGATCGGGGTTGTCGATGACGACCTTCAGGAAATCGTTGTAGGCGTTCGACAGCAACTGGTAGACCTCGTCCTCCTCGTTGGCGCGTTCCTTGCGCTGCTCGAATATGAAGGTCGCGATCGCGGCGGGCAGGCCGATCACGGTGACGACGAAGCTGGCGAGTTCCCAGAAGTCGCGGTCGAACATGAGCAAGCGCGTGCGGGGCAGAGATACCTATCGTACCGATCGCTCACGCGCCGTAGCGCCTCAGGCCGGCGAGGTCCTCGATGACGATCGCGCCGTACTCGACCTTGATCAACCCGGCCTGCTGCAGCGTCTGCAGTGCCTGGTTGACGCGCTGGCGCGAGATGCCCGCGAGATAGCCGATCTCCTCCTGCGAGACCTCGAGCTTCTTGCCGATGCCCGGATACAGGATCGGGTTGAACAGCCCGGCCACGCAGCGCGCCACGCGCGCGTCGGGATCGTGCAGCCGCTGCGCCTCGAGCATGCCGATGAACTGGCCGAGCCGCTCGTTGATCTGCACGAGCAGGAAGCGGTTGAACGGGATGCTCGTGTTTAGCAGCCACTCGAAGGTTCGGCGCGGCACGCGCGCGATGCGCGATTCGCGCAGCGCGACGACGTCGTAGCGCCGCGCCTCGGTCTTCAGCAGGCTGCCTTCGCCGAACCAACCGCCGGCCGGGATCCCGGTGAAGGTCGACGCACGGCCGCTCGGCGTCGAGATCATCATCTTCACGAGCCCGTCGAGCACGCCGAGCCACGCGTCGACCGGTTCGCCGGTACGGCACACGTAGCCGCCGGCGGGAACGACGACCTCGACCGATTCGGCCGCCACGCGCGCGAGCTGGTCGGGCGCCAGCGCCGCGCCCCAACGGGTGGCGCTCAGGACTTGTTCCAGGGTCTCCGCGGGCATGGTGGCGATTGTCGCCCAGATGACAGCATCGCCCGGCGCGGGCCGGTACCTTGACCGCGATGTCCCCCGGGATCGCACCGGCTTCGGTCGGGTGCGGGCATAGTGTAGATTTTGGCGGACAACGGATCGGCCGGGCGGCGCCGCAGCGTCGCAGCCGGCGACGGCACAAGGAGACAGCACCATGGCATCGGCCCCGGCTTCGATGCCCCACACCTTTCCGCGGCTTCTGCTGTACCACGCGCATTGGCGCGACAAGCACCCGGCAATCCGCGAGAAGAACCTCGGCATCTGGCAGACCTGGACCTGGGCGCAGGTCGCCGACGAGGTCCGCAAGCTCGCCGCCGGCCTGCACGTGCAGGGTTTCAAGCGCGGCGACCACCTGGCGATCATCGGCGAAAACCGCCCGCGGCTGTACTTCGCGATGATGGCCGCGCAGTGCCTGGGCGGCGTGCCGGTGCCGATGTACCAGGACGCGATCGCGTCCGAGATGGTCTACGTGTTCCATGACGCCGAGATCGCGTACGCCGTCGTCGAGGACCAGGAGCAGGTCGACAAGCTCCTCGAGGTTCGCGGCGAGCACCCGCAGCTCGCGCACATCTACTACGACGATCCGCGCGGCCTGCGTCACTACACGAATCCCGGGCTGCTGCCGTACGAGGAGCTGATCCGGCTTGGCGAAGGGCTGCTGTCGGTGCAGCCGAAGTTCGTCGACGAGGAGATCGAAAAGGGCTCGCCCGACGACACCGCGGCGCTGTTCTATACGTCGGGCACGACGGGCAAGCCGAAGGGCGTGGTGCAGACACACCGCGCGCTGATCGACCGCGCACGCGTGTGCACCGAGATGGAGGGCCTGACGGTCTACGAGGACGTGCTCGCCTACCTGCCGATGGCCTGGATCGGGCAGAACATCTTCTCGTACGCGCAGGCGCTGGTGACCGGCTACACGGTCAACTGCCCCGAGTCCCCCGCCACCGTCACCAACGACATGCGCGAGATCGGTCCGACCTACTATTTCGCGCCGCCGCGCGTGTTTGAGGGGCTGCTCACGCAGGTGATGATCCGGATGGAGGACGCCGGCCGGCTCAAGCGCCGGATGTTCCACTACTTCATGGAGGTCGCCCGCCGCGTCGGCGGCCGGATCCTCGACCGCAAGCCGGTGTCGCTTGCGGACCGGCTGTTGTACGCGATCGGCGACGTGCTGGTGTACGGGCCGCTGCGCAACGTGCTCGGCATGAGCCGCGTGAAGGTCGCGTATACGGCGGGCGAGGCGATCGGGCCGGACCTGTTCAACTTCTACCGCTCGATCGGGATCAACCTCAAGCAGCTCTACGGATCGACCGAGACGTCGGTCTTCGTGTGCGTGCAGCCCAACGGGCAGGTCAAACCCGATACGGTCGGGCCGCCGGTTCCGGGCGTCGAGGTCAGGATCAAGGACAACGGCGAAATCCTGCTGAAGAGCCCCGGACTGCTGAAGGAGTACTACAAGAACCCGCAGGCCACCGCCGAGGTCAAGGACGCCGACGGCTGGTACCACACCGGCGACGCCGGCTACTTCGACGAAGACGGCCACCTGAAGATCATCGACCGCGCCAACGACGTCGGCAAACTGGCCGACGGCACGCTGTTCGCGCCGAAGTACATCGAGAACAAGCTGAAGTTCTTCCCGTTCATCAAGGAAGCGGTCGCGTTCGGCCACGGCCGGCCGTTCGCGGCGGCGTTCATCAACATCGACTACGAAGCGGTCGGCAACTGGGCCGAGCGGCGCGGGCTGCCGTATGCCGGCTACATCGACTTGGCGGGCAAACCCGAAGTGCTCGACCTCGTCGCCGAGTGCGTCGAGAAGGTCAACGCCGACCTGGCTGCCGACGCCAAGCTCGCGAACTCGCAGATCCGGCGCTTCCTGGTGCTGCACAAGGAACTGGACCCCGACGACGACGAGCTGACGCGCACGCGGAAGGTGCGCCGCCGATTCATCCAGCAGAAGTACCAGGTGCTGGTCGACGCGCTGTATTCGGACCGGCGCGAGCAGTACGTCGAGACCCAGGTCAAGTTCGAGGACGGGCGCACGGGAACGATCAGCGCGACGCTGAAGATCCGCGACGCCCGTACTTTCGCGCCGATGGCGCGCGCGGCTTGAGAGGCGGGGATGAAGTCACGTGCGACCGCCGCTCGCACCGCTTCTCGCGCCTTGCGGCGTGCGGCGGTTGGGTAACGGCATGGAAGCGAAACACTGGCTTGCCGTGCTCTGCCTGGTGACGGGCGTGCCGGTGGCGGCGTATGGACTGTCGCGCGGGGCGCTGCTCGTCGCGCTGGCGGGACTCGCGCTGGTGCTGACGGCGGCGGCGCTCGTGGGCCAGTGGATCGCCGGCAGGAACAAGCTGCAGCAGCCGATCAAGCCGGCGGCGAACGCGGCCTGGCGCTTGAAGGACGAGCCGCCGCCGGGCGCGCCGCGGAAATGACGACGGACCGACCGACCATGGCGAATCGACACATCGGCGACGTCCTGCTGAAAATCGAGAACATTTCGCTCGCCTTCGGCGGCGTCAAGGCGCTCACGGACGTCTCGTTCGACGTGCGCGAGCACGAAGTTCGCGCGATCATCGGCCCGAACGGCGCCGGTAAAAGCTCGATGCTGAACGTGATCAACGGCGTGTACACGCCGCAGCAGGGCCGGATTTCGTTTCGCAGTGCCGACGGCGAGATGCTCGCGTTCGAGAAAATGAACCCGCGCCGCGCCGCCGAGATGGGGATCGCGCGGACCTTTCAGTCGCTCGCGCTGTTCAAGGGCATGAGCGTGCTGGACAACATCATGACCGGGCGCAATCTGAAGATGCGCAGCAACATCCTGCTGCAGGCCGTGCGCATCGGTCCGGCGCTACAGGAGGAGTTGCGCCACCGGGAGTTCGTCGAGCACATCATCGATTTCCTCGAGATCCAGGCGTGGCGCAAGACGCCGGTCGGTCGTTTGCCGTACGGTCTGCAGAAGCGGGTCGACCTCGGGCGCGCGCTCGCGATGCAGCCGCGCATGCTGCTGCTCGACGAGCCGATGGCCGGCATGAATCTGGAGGAAAAAGAGGACATGTGCCGCTTCATCCTCGACGTCAACGACGAATTCGGCACGACGATCGTGCTGATCGAGCACGACATGGGTGTGGTGATGGATATCTCCGACCGCGTCGTCGTCCTCGACTACGGCCGCAAGATCGGCGACGGCACGCCCGACGAGGTGCGCGCCAACCAGGACGTGATCGACGCCTATCTCGGTGTCGCGCACTGAAGGCGAACGATGAAACTCGATCTCGCACGCAACTGGCCGATCGTCACGCTGATCGTGGCGATCGCAATCGGCATGGTCGCGCCGCTCGCCCTCGGCCTGGGCGCACCCGGCTTCTACGTCGAGGTGCTGCTCGGCGGACTGATGTCCGGCGTGCTGTATTCGCTGGTCGCGCTCGGCTTCGTGCTGATCTTCAAGGCCTCCGGCGTCTTCAATTTCGCGCAGGGCGCAATGGTGCTGTTCGCCGCGCTCGCGATGGCGCGGCTCGCCGAATGGATTCCGTCGCTGCTCGGCATCGAGAGCCGCGCGCTCGGCAACACGATCGCGTTCGTGCTCGCGATGGCGCTGATGATCGGCTTCGCGTGGCTGGTCGAGCGCCTGGTGCTGCGGCACCTGGTAAATCAGGAAGCGGTCGCGCTGTTGATGGCGACGCTGGGCATCACCTACTTCATCGACGGTGTGGGCCAGACGGTCTGGGGCAGCGATATCTACGAGATCAACCTGGGGCTGCCGAAGACGCCGACGCTGATCGCCGACGGGCTGTTCCAGGGCGGGATCCTGATCAACCAGGAAGACCTGGTCTTCGCGCTGGTGGCCGCGCTGCTGGTCGTCGTGCTAGCGCTGTTCTTCCAGCGCACCGCCACCGGACGGGCGCTGCGCGCGGTGGCCGACGACCACCAGGCCGCGCAGTCGATCGGCATTCCGCTGAACACGATCTGGGTCATCGTGTGGGCGGTCGCGGGCATCGTCGCGCTGGTCGCGGGCATCGTCTGGGGCAGCAAACTCGGCGTGCAGTTCTCGATTTCGCTGGTCGCGCTGAAGGCGCTACCGGTGGTGATCCTGGGCGGCCTGACCTCGGTGCCGGGCGCGATCCTGGGCGGACTGATCATCGGCGTGGGCGAAAAATTCGCCGAAGTCTTCCTCGGCCCGGTGCTCGTGAAGGCGTTCGACCTGGCCGGCGGCGGCATCGAAAACTGGTTCGCGTACGTGCTCGCGCTGGCGTTCCTGCTGGTGCGGCCCGAGGGCCTTTTCGGAGAGAAGCACATCGATCGCGTCTGAGGCGAACGCATCGACCGACCCGCTGCACGGGCCCATCGATCGACGGAAAGACGATGCTTTACCGCGAAAACGGACAGTTCAAGACGACCTACAAGGCGGATCAGCAGTTGCTGCCGATCGCGCAGGACCGCTATTTCGTCTGGGGTCTGGTCGCGTTCGCCTTTCTGGTCGTTCCCTTGATCGCGAGCGACTACATGTTCCGCGCGCTGATCATCCCGTTCCTGATCCTGACGATCGCGGCGATCGGGCTGAACATCCTCGTCGGTTACTGCGGGCAGATCTCGCTCGGTCACGCCGCCTTCATGGCGGTCGGCGCGTACGCCGCCTACAACCTCGCGATCCGCGTGCCGGGGCTGAACTTCCTGGTCGTGCTGGTGCTCGCGGGCCTGGTCGCCGCGGCGGTCGGTGTCGTCTTCGGCGTCCCGAGCCTGCGCATCAAGGGCTTGTATCTCGCGGTGGCGACGCTTGCTGCGCAGTTTTTCATCGACTGGATGTTCGCGCGCGTCAAGTGGTTCACCAACTATTCGCCGTCGGGGTCGGTCTCGCCGGCCGACGTGACGCTGTTCGGCTGGGTCGTCGATCAGCCGGTCGAGAAGTACTGGTTCGTTCTCGCCGTACTGGTGGTGGTCACGCTGGCGGGCAAGAACCTGGTTCGGTCGCACATCGGCCGCTCGTGGATGGCGATCCGCGACATGGACGTCGCCGCCGAGGTGATCGGCATCCGGCCGATGCACGCCAAGCTCACCGCGTTCGCGGTCAGCGCGTTTTTCGCCGGCGTGGCCGGCGCGCTGTGGGGTTTCGTGCACTTGGGTTCCTGGGAACCGCTCGCCTTCAACATCAATCTGAGCTTCAACCTGCTGTTCATGATCATCATCGGCGGCATGGGTTCGATGCTCGGCAGCTATTTCGGAGCGTTTTTCATCGTCGTGCTGCCGCTCGTGCTGAACCAGGTCCCGACCTGGTTCGGCATTCCGTTGTCGACGGCGATGATCTCGCACCTGGAGTTCATGATCTTCGGCGCGCTGATCGTGTTTTTCCTGATCGCCGAGCCGCACGGCCTGGCGCGGCTGTGGGCGATCGGCAAGGAAAAGCTGCGGTTGTGGCCGTTCCCGCATTGATTGACAGGCGCTCGGGCGGATTTGTCCCTAGCAACGACCAACGAAAGGAGACAGGCAACATGAAACGCGCAACATTGAAGGCCATCGCGGCCGCAGTGGGCGTCGTTGGGCTGCTCACCGGCGGCACCGCGCTCGCGCAGGACAAGGGCAAGGCACCGGCCAAGGCGCCGGCGAAGGCTGCAGCGGGCGGCGGCGAGCAGTTCTTCCCGATGCTCGTCTATCGCACCGGTGCGTATGCGCCGAACGGCGTTCCGTTCGCCAACGGCTTCGCCGACTACCTGAAGCTCGCCAACGCACGCGACGGCGGCATCAACGGCGTGAAGATCACGTTCGAGGAGTGCGAGTTCGGTTACGCCACGGACCGCGGCGTGGAATGCTACGAGCGGCTCAAAGGCAAGGGTCCGACCGGCGCCACGCTGTTCCATCCGCTGTCCACCGGTGTGACGTACGCGGTGACCGACAAGACGGCCGCCGACAAGATCCCGATCGTCAGTGCGGGTTACGGTCGCGCCGATTCCGTCGAAGGGGAGGCTTTCCCGTACAACTTCCCGCTGCTGGGCACGTACTGGGACGCCGCCGACATCCTGATCCAGCACGTCGGCAAGCTCAATGGCGGGCTCGACAAGCTCAAGGGCAAGAAGATCGCGCTCGTCTATCACGACTCGCCGTACGGCAAGGAGCCGATCGCGCTGCTGCAGGAGCGCGCGAAGATGCACGGCTACGACCTGCTGCTGCTGCCGGTCACGCACCCGGGTGTCGAGCAGAAGGCGACGTGGCTGCAGATCCGGCAGCAGCGTCCGGATTACGTGTTCCTGTGGGGCTGGGGCGTGATGAACTCCACCGCGATCAAGGAGGCGGTCGCCACCGGCTACCCGCGCGACAGGATGTACGGCGTGTGGTGGGCGTCGGCCGAGCCCGACGTGATTCCCGCGGCCGCCGACGCCAAGGGCTACAACGGCGTCACGCTGCAGCACAGCGCCGGCCGGGCGAAGGTGCACGAGGACGTGCTCAAGTTCCTGCACGACAAGGGGCAGGGCACGGGGCCGCGCGAAGAGGTCGGCACCGTGCTGTACACGCGCGGCCTGATCAGCGCGATGCTCAGCGTCGAAGCCGTACGGCGTGCTCAGGAGCGCTACGGCAAGAAGCCGCTGACCGGCGAGCAGGTGCGCTGGGGTCTGGAGAACCTTGCACTGGACCAGAAGCGGCTCGATGCGCTCGGCTTCGCCGGGGTGATGCGGCCGATCTCGACGAGCTGCCGCGATCACGCCGGGTCGCACGTCGGGCGGATCCATACCTGGGACGGCACCAAGTGGACCGTCACCTCCGACTGGTACGAAGCCGACCAGCAGATCATCCGCCCGATGATCCAGCGTTCGGCGGCGGCGTATCTGTCCGAGAAGAAGCTCGCGCGGCGTGACTGCGCCAAGGAGCTGTCCGGCGGTTGATCGCGAACGCCATATCCGCCCGCGCGCCGCGCGGGAGGCCTTCGTGATGCGGCCGCGCGCGGCCGCATCACGAAGGCGCCAGCCGATCCCGGAGTCGACTTGACCGCACCGCTGCACAGCGGCGACCGCACCCCGGTGTCCGGGGCCCATCGCGCCGCGTCGTACTCGCCCTCGCCTCGAACGCGGGGACTGCAGCCGCTCGCGCGGAGGATCATGTGACCGCACCACTGCTCAACGTCAACGGCATCGAGGTCATCTACAACCACGTGATCCTCGTGCTCAAAGGCGTATCGCTTACCGTGCCGGAAGGCGGCATCGTCGCCTTGCTCGGCGCCAACGGCGCGGGCAAGACCACGACGCTGCGCGCGATCTCGAATCTGTTGACCGGCGAGCGCGGCGAAGTCACCAAGGGCACGATCGATCTGCGCGGCGAGCCGATTCATAACCTGACCGCGTACGACATGGTCAAGCGCGGCGTCGTGCAGGTCATGGAAGGGCGCCGCTGCTTCGCGCACCTGACCGTCGAGGAGAATCTGCTCACCGGCGCGTATATCCGGCGCGCGCCGCGCGCCGAGGTCGCGCGCGATCTCGAGATGATCTACGGGTACTTCCCGCGGCTGAAGCAGCGCCGTTCGAGCCTGTCGGGCTACACCTCCGGCGGCGAGCAGCAGATGACCGCGATCGGCCGCGCGCTGATGACGCGGCCGAAGATGATCCTGCTCGACGAGCCGTCGATGGGGCTCGCGCCGCAGGTCGTCGACGAGATTTTCGGCATCGTGCGCAATCTCAACGTCAACGAGAAGGTCTCGTTCCTGCTCGCCGAGCAGAACACCAACGTCGCGCTGAAGTACGCGCACTACGGCTACATCCTCG
Source organism: uncultured Burkholderiaceae bacterium (assembly GCA_964539745.1). GTDB lineage: Bacteria > Pseudomonadota > Gammaproteobacteria > Burkholderiales > Burkholderiaceae_F > DSNY01. The sequence continues at coordinate 22,594 of CAZIJU010000023.1, forward strand.
AAAACGGGCGCGTCGTGATGGACGGCGCCGCAAAGGATCTCGCCGAGAACGAGGACGTCAAGGAGTTCTACCTCGGCATCTCGCGCGAGGGGCGCAAGAGCTTCCGCGAAGCGAAGTTCTACCGCCGCCGCAAACGTTGGCTCGCCTGACGATGGTGCATTTCGACGCGCGCGAAACGCGCGACCCGGACGAGCGCGAGCGGGATCTCGCCGCGCGGCTGCCCGCGCTAGTGGCGGCGGCGCTGCGCGCACCCGGCTGGCGCCGGCATCTCGGCGACGTCGACCCGCGCGCGATCGATTCCCGCGCCGCACTCGCCCGTCTGCCGGTGCTGCGCAAGAGCGACCTGATCGGCCTGCAGAAGCAGTCCCCGCCGTTCGCGGAACTGGTGCCGCAGCCGCCGGGCTCGTTCGGGCGGCTGTTCACCTCGCCGGGCCCGATCTATGAGCCGGAAGGGCGACACGACGATGCATGGCGCTCGGCGCGCGGGCTGTTCGCCGCGGGCTTTCGCGGCGGCGACATCGTGCTGAACACGTTCTCCTACCATCTGACGCCGGGCGGCTTCATCCTCGATTCCGGCGCGCGTGCCCTCGGTTGCGCGGTGATCCCCGCCGGTCCGGGCAACACCGAACAGCAGCTCGACATCATCGAGCAACTGCGGCCCACCGGGTACAGCGGAACGCCGGACTTTCTGAAGATCCTGCTCGACGCCGCAGCCGCATCGGGACGCGACGCGTCGTCGATCCGCAAGGCGGTCGTCTCCGGCGCGGCCTTCCCGCCGAGCCTGCAGGCCGAAATCAAGGCGCGCGGCATCGACGCGTATCAGCTGTACGCCACCGCGGACGTCGGCGTGATCGCCTACGAGACCGCTGCGCGCGACGGCCTCGTCGTCAACGAGGACGTGCTGCTCGAGGTCGTGCGGCCAGGCACCGGCGACCCGGTCGCGCACGGCGAGGTCGGCGAGGTCGTCGTCACCTCGTTCGACGAACACCACCCGTGGATTCGCCTTGCGCTCGGCGATCTGACCGCCGTGCTGCCCGGCGCATCCGCATGCGGGCGGACCAACGTCCGTATCCGCGGCTGGCTTGGTCGCGCCGACCAGACGACGAAGGTCAAGGGGATGTTCGTACGGCCCGAACAGATCGCGGAGATCGCGAGGCGCCACCCGGCGCTCGGCCGGATCCGGCTGGTGGTCACCCGCGCCGGCGAAACCGACGCGATGACGCTGAAGGCGGAAGCAGCCGAGCGATCCGACGCGATGGCCGCGGCCCTCGGTGAAACGCTGCGCGCCATCACCAAGCTCGGCGGCAGCGTCGAACTGGTCGCCCCGGGGACGCTGCCGAACGACGGCAAGGTCATCGACGACACCCGCACCTATCGGTGAAGAAGCGCCGCGAGGCGCGACACCGCTGACTGCGCGAGTCCGGCGATCAGTCCTTCTTGGCCGACGTCTTCCTGGCGGCCTTGACCGCCGGCTTTTTTGCGGCGACCTTCTTCGCGGCTTTCGCCGCCGCGGACTTCTTCGCCGCCGGCCTGTCCGGTTTGGCCGCAGCGGTGCCGACGACCTTCGCGACGACCGCCGGCGGCAGCGCCGCTTCTTCCTTGATCCCCCACAGCTTCAGCAAGTCGGCCTGCGTCGGCACCGTGCCCTGGGCAACGCGGCTGCGCCGGGCGGCCACCGAGTCACGCACGATCTTCTCGACCACGTCGAGCGGCAGCCGGTTCAGATCCGAGAATTTGATGAAGCTGCGTCCCGGATTCACCCCCGGCAGAGCATCCTTGTGCCTGAGCACGACGTCCTGTTCGGCCACGTAAAGCGACATGTGGCGGCGGCCGGACTCCAGCGCGAACAGCGGGCCGTCGAGTTCGTAGAAGGCCAATCCGTAGCGCATGCTCTCCCGAACGCCACGGGCGGATCGCCGGATCATGCTGCACACGCGGGCCATGGCGACGCGCCGATCGGGGGGAAGATCCCGCAAGTACGCGCCAACCGTCATGGCACTCGCAGTCGTACTCATTCTTTCACCCTCCGGGCTGGCTCGGACCAACGCGCAATTTTACCGGAAAGCGGCTACTCGCTTTGCTGCCAAGCGCTCAGGACACGGCGCCTGCAGCGCGGCGTGCGACGCGTACCGGACGGATCTTCGCGGTGGCGATCCGCCCTCCGCGCGCGGTCTCACACCAACCGGAGGCCGGGGTATTGCCCCAGCGGAGTCAGCGCGGCGCCTGTTGCAGGCGCCGCAGCATCGCTTCGCGGTCCGGATATCGCGTGCACTCGACCTGTGCAAGCGAAGCGGCGACGAACTTCTGAGAATTGGGGTCGGCGCGGACCACCGACTGCGCGCCGGTGAGCCGCAACTCGTTGCCCGTCGCACGCCACTTCGCGCCGAGAACCACGTAGCCGCCCTCCGGGCCGCTTTTGCCGACGCACTGGACGCTCACCGTGTCGCCCGCGGTTTCGCCGGGCCACTGCCGCTCGTCGAGCACCTGGAAACGCAACCGCGCCTGATTGCCCTTGACCATCTCGATCAGCGATCGCCGCACGAACCAGCTCCGAGCGATGCCGCCGCAGTCGACGACCCAGACTTCCATGTCGCTCGAGCCCATGCGCGCGCGCCAGGTCGGCTCCATGTGGCAGCCTGGCGGAAGCTGCAAGCCGGAGCCGGGTTCGCTGTAGATCGGGCGGCCGACGTAAGACTCGCCACCCTGCGCCGCGCCCGATAGCGCGCACAACAGCGCCGCGCCCGATGCGCAGGCGATCGAACGGAGCCGAAGCGCGTTCATGTGCGCGAGCTTAGCGCCTGCCGCGGCCGGTAAAAGACGAAATCCGCCGTGAAATTCACCCGCAAGAGGCGATTCGACTGCGCCGGATCGCAACGCGACGGCGGCATTCCGCCGGAGGTGTTGACGCGCTGAACGTGCGTGACGCCCGCGAACGCTCCTTCTCCGAAACTTCGCGTGGCGAGCAGTAGCCAGCGCAGGTTGCCCGGCTGCGGCGGTTCGTCGAAGCCGAGTACGGTGCCGACGAGTCGGCTGCCGTCGGCGTGCTCGAATGAGAAGTTTGCGCCGTGCCGCGCGACGACGCGGCCGGTTGCATCCGCCAGATCGGCTTCCGGCTGACGGAAGACCCAGACGAAGCTGTCGTCGCGCTTCTCGCAGCGGAAGATTTGCACGCCGGCGGCCGCGAGCTGAAGCACGGGTTGAACGGTTTCCGGCGCCTTGATGCGGCTGAAGAAGCCCAGCCGCGGGGCGGGCGGCCCTTCCGGCGCGCCGGGCCTTACCTCGACGACGGGAGTCGCGCAGCCGGCCGCCGCCAATGTGGCGGCGAGCAAGGCAGCGCGCAGCGCGACGAGGCGATCGGGTTTCATTTCAGTCGATGTTGCGCACGATGTCGTCGTCGAGCTCCGCTGCGCGGGTGGCCGCAAGTTCCTGCAACGCCCGCGCGATCATCGCCTCGAACGGCTGCTCGGCGAAATACCGCTCGTGGATCACGCGGAAGTAGCGTGCACCGGAAAGGTGTTCGAGCAGCGCATCGCGCGCGATCGAACGCACCTGCAGCAGATGGAACTTGATCAGAACGCGCGCGACGTGCCGCGCGTTGCGTTCGGGGCTTTCGGCGAGCGCCGCAAGCCGTGCGTGCGCGCGCGCCAGCGCCTCGCGTACGTCGGTGAACGGCGCACCGTGGCCGGGGATCACCAGCCGCGGCTGAAACTCGGCGATCTTCTCGAGCATCGCGCGCTGCTCGGCGAAGCCCGAGGCACCCTCGATCTCCGGAAAGATCGCGCCGAAACCATGCTGCCAGAGCGCGTCGGCCGAGATCAGGATGCCGTCGGCCTCGCTCCACAGCATCACCGAATGCGGATCGTGACCCGGTGAGGCGATGATTTCCCAGTCGCCGCCGCCAAGCCGTACACGCTCACCGGGCGCAAGCAGCGCGTCGAACGCGAACGGATCGCACACCTGGCCCGTCGCGGCGAAGGTCAACGCCTCTTCGTCCCAGGCCGCCACCGCTGCAGCCATTCCGGGCGGGATCAGGATCTGCGCACCGAAGCGGCGTTTGAGCGCGGCGTTGCCACCGCAATGATCCGAGTGCAGGTGCGTGTTGACGATGCGCGCGAGCCGCCGCCCGTGCAGCGCGCCCTCGACCAGCGCCACGGTTTGCTCGGCCTGAGTCGCGTAGCCCGTGTCGACGATCGTCGCCGTCGCGCGATCGTCGAAGAACAGCACGTTGTTCGACGACAGCCAGCCGCGCTCGAAAACGCGCATCGTCGCCGGCAGGGCCGTGTCGCGGCTCATCGCGGATCCGCTCGTGGCGCGCCCGGCGGATGCGCGGTGGCGATGGCAACGAACGCCTGCGCAAGCTCGGGCGTGCCGCCGAAAAAAACGCGGAACTTTCCGCTTTCGGTTCGCACGAGCAGCCGCCGCGCGGTGCCGAAGCCGGCCACACGCGCGCTGCGCAGCTCGGACCATTCGACGCGCTTTTCGATCAACCCCGACTGGCGGATGCCGCGCTCGTCGATCGTGGTCACCGAGCGCATCAGGACGTAGTACGAGCCGGCGACGACGACGAGACCCGCGCCGGGCAGCAGCCATGCGCGCGGCGGCTGCTGCGCTAGCGCGTCGAACGCGCCCGCGCCGGCGACGAGGACCAGCAACGTCAGCACGCTTGCGCCGAGTCTTGCGGCGGGCGGGTACGCCGGGCCGGACACGGGCGCGGGCAAGGGCGTCTTCATGGCGCGTCGGTGACGAGCAACAGCCCGTTCGAGGTCAAGACCGATTCGTCGTGCTGGTTGCGGATTTCGCCGTCGAGCGTGACCAGCTCGCCGCGCAGCGACTCCTTCCACTGTACCGCGACCACGGTCCACCGCAGCGCCAGCGTGTCGCCGGCGTATACCGCTTTGCGGAACTTGATCGTGTAGTCCAGACCGAGCGGCGTTCCGCGCTGCGCGAACCAGGTCGCCGACAGCCCGAGCAGCAGCGATGCGGTGTGCGGGCCGCTCGCGATCAGCCGGCCGAAGCGCGAGCGCGCGGCGGCCGCCTCGTCATGGTGCAGCGGATTGAAGTCGCCGCAGGCCGTCGCGAACGCGCGGATCGCCGCGGCGTCGAGCGTGACGCTGTGCGAATAGCTTTCGCCGACGTTTGCGAAGCGTCCCACCGCGATTACGGCCCCGGGGGCCGACCAGCCTCCGACCTTGGCGCAGCACCGGCGGCCGCGCGGCGCGCACCGATCGCGCGCCAAACGGCGCGCCGCTCGGCATCCGGCAGCGCGCTCCAGCGCGCGATTTCGTCGATCGTGCGAAAACAGCCTTCGCACAGCCCCGTGCGGGCGTCCATCCGGCACAGCGAAATGCACGGCGAAGGCACCGGCGTGACGTCGTGATCGGGCGCGGCGAACGGCGTGGGTTCGGAGGACATCGTGCGTGTGAACGAAGCGGGCGCAATTGTCGCATCGCCCGCTCGGTCCGCTGCCGGCGCCGATCCGGCGGACGAAGCCGCCGACGGCGCGATGCAGCGGCAGCGTCCGCGCAGGCTCAGGTCACCTCGATCAGCTTCAGGGGTCGGCCGACCTTCAGACGGAAGCGGCCGCGGCCGGTCTTCTCGATGCGCAGGAAGTCGCAGCGTTCGGCGAGCCGCCGCTGCAGCAGGATTAGCCGCGCCTCGAGGTTGTCGGCGATGTCCGGCAGCCGGATCGACGGGTCGACGCGCAGCTCGCGGTTGCTGAAGTCGGTGCGGCCGTCCGCGGTGAAATCGCGAACGAGCTTCCAGAAGATCGATCCCGCCACGCCCTTGATCAGGTAGTCGTCGCCGATGAACACGCTGTCGTTGACGCGATAGCGGCGCACGACGACCGGTTCGCCGACCGGCGCAGCGCCCGCAGCGGTATCGCTGCGCGCGCTGACCTCCTCGGCTTCCGCGCTGGCGTGCACCTGCTGCAGCAGCGCGATCGACGCGCCGAGCTGGGTCGCGACCGCCACCAGCGCGTCCTCGTCGTCGTAGCCGAAGCGCGAGTCCTCCGGGCTTTCGACGTAAAGCACGCCGGCCAAGGCCGCGTTGAGCACGATCGGCACGGCGAGTTGGCTGCGCGACTCGGGCAGGCCCGGCAGCGGGATCTCGGTTTCGATCTGGTCGGCCAGCCCGCCGGACAGCGCGGCGCTGCGCGCCGCGCGGCTGTAGGCGATGTCGGAAGTCATGTGCATGATGCGGATCGGCACGTTGTGCTGCGCGGCCACGCCGATCACGCCCTGCCCGACCGGGATCTCGGAGCCGACGCCGGAGTCCTCGTAGCCGCGCGAGGCGACCGTGTATAGCCGATCGCGCCGCGCGTCGAGCAGCAGCACGATCGCGTAGTCGATGCCGAAGTACGCCTGCAGCGCCGCGAGCGTGGCGTCGAGCAGCGCCGCCAGCTCGGTCTGCGCGGCCATCGTCTGCGTGACGCCGCGCAGCGCCGCGAGCGGGCTGCAGCGGCGCGGCGGCGCCGGCAGTTCAATCCCCGGCACGCGCTCGATCGACTGCACCTCGTAGACGTCCGCGCCGCGCAGCTTGAACACGCCGGCCATGCCCGTGTGCGACGCGATGCCGGCGAGCTTCGCCTTCATGCTTTCGAACAGCGGCCCGGACTCCTCGGTGCGCAGATAACGCAGCTTCAGCAGGTACTGCGCGGCCGTCTCTGGATGCGCGACCAGTACGGTCGCGTAGGGGTGCGCGAGGATGTTCTCGCGCGTCTTGTTGAAGAACTGGAACGACAGCGCGACGTGGCGCTGGTCGACGTAGTGCACCTCCGACGCGTACGTCACGTTCGGCGTGCCGTCGGGCGCGCACGTCGCGACCATCGCGGGGACCGCGCCTTCGAGGCAGGGGCGGATCGAATCGACCGTCAGCGCGTCGCTCATGACTGCTGCGCCGGTTCGAGCCGTGCACCCGCCTTCGGCCCCGGCGTCTGCACGAAGCCCGCCGTCGGCGTGAAGCGGACCGCGATCGTTTCGCCCTGGCCGTAGCCGACGTAGGCGTGGCCTTCTTCCTTCGTATAGCCGATCGAGACGATATCGGCGACGAAACCCTCGACGTCGGCTTCGACGTAGGCTGCTTCCTCGGGTTTGATCGGTTCGATCGTGGGGTCACGGCCCTTCAGTTGCAGCGCGCGGTGCGTGCTGGGCCGCGTGAAGATCGCAGCGACCACGCCGCTCGCCTCGATGTCGCGCAGCACCTGCGCGGCCTTCGTCGTCGACACGTAAACGGTCACTCGACGGCGGTCCGGCGACACGCAGCAGGCCAGCGCCTTGGCCACCGAAGGCATGTTGTTCGCGTCGCGCGACGCGATCGAGATCGACAGGCCGCTCTGGATGAATGCGGCGCTCTCCTCGTCCAGCAGGTAGCTCATGGCCGTCCTCGCCGCGGGACGCGAATGTTACTGCCCGGACGGGCGCTGCAGCGGCTTTTTTCGGGCGACGCGGTCGGCAAAGCGCGCGACGTCAATGACCACGCGCTCGTGAGTGCCTTGCGAGATCACGTCGTGTCCGTCGTGCGCGGTCGCTCGGAACGTCACGCGGCGGCCTTCGACCGCGATCACCTCGCAGTCGACCGTCACCGTCAGCCCGGGCGGTGTCGCCGCGAGGTGCGAGAAGTCGACATGCGTGCCGAGCGACTGTTCGCGCGGCCAATCGAGGTACGGCTTGATCGCGAGCTGGCACGCGCCTTCGATCAGCCCGACCATGAAGCCGGTGGCGAAGACCTCGGGCATCTCGCGGAATTCGACGAACTCCGGATACAAGTGCGGCACGGTCTTCGTTTCGGGGACCGTGTAGACGAATCGGTAGCGGATGCCGGGCTTCAGATCGGGGCTCATCGACGCACCGCGGGTTTGCCGTTGGTCGCGCGATTCTATGAAATCATCTTGGCGGACCTCGACGCGCATCCCCGATGACCGCCCGCCAGCCGCTCGACCTCAACGCGTACGCCCTGATGGTCCTGCTGACGATGCTGTGGGGCATGCAGCAGGTCGCGATCAAGCTCGCCGCGCACGGCGTGTCGCCGGTTATGCAGGGAGCGATCCGCTCGATCGTCGCGACAGCGCTGCTCGTCGGCTGGGCGCGCTGGCGCGGCATCGCGCTCGCGCAACGCGACGGCACGCTCGCGGCGGGGCTGGCGGCGGGCGCGCTGTTCGCCGCCGAGTTCTTTTTCATCTACTTCGGGCTCGGGCACACCGCTGCGTCACGGATGGTCGTGTTCATCTACCTTGCACCGGTGGCGACCGCGCTCGGGCTTGCGTGGGTTGTTCCCGGCGAGCGGCTGACTGCGGCGCAGTGGGCCGGCGTGCTGCTCGCATTCGCCGGGCTTGCGACCGCGTTCGCCGACGGTTTTTCAGCACCGGGTCGCGCCACACTGCTCGGCGATGCCTGCGGCGTGATCGCTGCCGTGCTCTGGGCGGCGACGACCGTGCTGATCCGCTCCACGACACTCGCGCAGGCGGCTGCGACCAAGACGCTTTTCTATCAACTCGCGGTGTCGGCGCTGCTGCTGCCGTTCGCGTCGGTCGCGCTGCGCGAACCGGGTATCGTCGTGCTCGACGGCATCACGGTCGCGAGCCTCATCTTTCAGAGCGTGGTCGTCGCCTTCGCGAGTTACCTGGCGTGGTTCTGGCTGCTGACGCGGTATCTGGCGGCGCGGCTTGCGGTGTTCTCTTTCCTCGCGCCGCTATTCGGCGTTGCTTTCGGCGTGCTGATCCTCGGCGAGCGGCTGAGCTCGTCGTTCGCGGTGGCCGCCCTGCTGGTCGGCGCCGGCATCGCGCTGGTGAACCTGCGGCGCGCCTAGCGTTCGAAGCGGCATGGACCGCCGATCGTTCGTCGCCGCCGCGTCCGCGCTGCTGACGGCGCCCTCGCTGCGCGCGCAGCCGGCGAGTCTGACGCGCGCGATCCCGCGCACGGGCGAGCGGGTTCCCGCGGTCGGGATGGGCACATGGCTCACCTTCGACGTTGGCGAGGCGCCCGCCGAACGCGCGCAGCGTCGCCGCGTGCTCGAAGCGTTCTTTGCGGCCGGCGGCGGAGTGATCGACTCGTCGCCGATGTACGGCCGTGCGGAGAAGGTCGTGGGCGACCTTTTGAAGCAGGTGCCGCACACGGGCAAGCTGTTCGCCGCAACCAAGGTATGGACTCCGTTCGACCGCGTCGGCCGCGCGCAGATGGACGAGTCGCTGAAACTGTGGGGGCTCGCGCGCTTCGACCTGCAGCAGATCCACAACCTGCTGAACTGGCGCGGGCACCTCAAGTCGCTGCGCGAGTGGAAGGAGCAGGGGCGCGTGCGCTACATCGGCATCACGACCTCGCACGGCCGCGCGCACGACGAGCTCGAAGCGATACTCAGGCGCGAGCCTTTCGACTTCGTGCAGTTCACTTACAGCCTTGCCGACCGCAGCGTCGAGCAGCGGCTGCTGCCGCTCGCGGCCGAACGCGGCATCGCGGTGATCGCCAACCGCCCGTTCGACGGCGGCGCGTTGCTCGACCGCCTGAAGCGCAAGCCCCTGCCGCCGTGGGCGCGCGACATCGACTGCGACAACTGGGCGCAGTTCTGCCTGAAATGGATCGTCGCGCATCCGGCCGTCACCTGCGCGATTCCCGCGACGACGAACCCTGGGCACATGGTCGAGAACATGGGTGCGCTGCGCGGCCGGCAGCCCGACGCCAGCATGCGCCGGCGGATGCTGGAATACGTCGATCGCGCATAGGTCAACCGGCATTCCGGGCTCCGTTCGCGCCGCACCCGCCGCGGGCGGCAGCGCTGCCAGAACCGCTCCGATCGCGGACCGACCGCGGCAGGCGGCGAAGGGCATCGCCCGCGCGAAAGGCACACGGTTGACGGTCGAGGCTCGGCGCTTCGCGTCTCGGCGCGCGTCCGGTTCGCATCGGCGCAGTTGCGCCGATCCGCACGCAAGGCATCATTCGGTCATGTTCAACGTCCCCAACGCCATCACCGTCGCGCGCATCCTGCTGGTGCCGTGGATCGCGTGGTTCGCGCATGGGCGCGACTACGAAGCGGCGCTGTGGCTGTTCATGGCGGCTGCCGTGAGCGATCTGGCCGACGGACTGATCGCACGCCGTTTCAACCTGCGCACGCGCTTCGGCGCGATCGCCGATCCGCTCGCCGACAAGATGGCGATGCTGACGGTGACGCTGCTGCTGGCATGGCAGGGCTGGATGCCGTGGTGGCTCGCCGCCGCGATCGTCGCGCGCGACGTCGTGATCGTCGGCGGCGCGGCCGCCTATCACCTGCTGGTCGGGCAGCTCGAAATCGCGCCAACCTGGTTGTCGAAGATCAACACGGTGATCGAGTTCGCGCTGCTCGCCACGTTGCTCGCCACCGGCGCCGGCTACGTCGACGCCGAACCCTGGCTGCCTGTGCTGATGTGGGTCGTGCTTGCGACCGTGCTCGCCTCCGGCGCACAGTACGTGTGGATCTGGGGCAGCAGGGCCGCGGCGCGGGCAGGGAGGCGCGCAACGTAAGCAGCGCGGACTTGCGGTTACCGCAACGGCTCCGGCAAGGTCCCCGCCGCCTTGCGCCGCTCGTACTCGGCGTCCAGTTCGGCGTCGGTCTTGTAGTGCGGCACCCTGAACAGGTAGCGCTTGTAGTTCTGGATGCGGTGCGGCACGTCCTTCGTTTCCTCTTCCCAGTACCGGTCGCCGAGCGCGACGTTGTTCTTCGCGTCGAGCAGCCAGTTTCGCTTCGAGCGTTCGCTGCCGAACAGGTACAGCCGCCCCTCGTAGATCGCGAAGACGTCCGCGCCGATGTTGGCCTTCAGCGCGTACGGGGCACCGCTCGCGCAGAAGCCGGCGTAGGCGGGCTCGTAGCGGGCGGGGTTCCTCAGGAATTCGGCGCGGTGTTCGGCCGAGGCGAAGCGGTACGTAGCGCCGTTGTAGTCGGCCTTGAGGTCCGGGCTGCCCTTCACCGGCTTGCCCTGCGTGAAGTACGCCACCGGGTCGTTCCCGCGCAGCATCAGCTTGGTGTCGGCGCCGTCGTTGACGGTGTTCTTCACGGTGCCGCAGCCGGCGAGCAAGGCGGCGACGAAAACGAAAATCGGTCCAAGCGCGCGCACGTGACGACTCTGCCGTTCGTAGTCCCTGGGAGTTACGGAATACTCGGCCGCGCGGATGTCGGCGGTGTGGCTACGCCGCCGTCTTCGCAGCGATGGCATTGCCCGCCCGCGAAAAGGCCTTGCGGCCGAGCACGCCGCTGATCCACTGGCCGGTGGCGACGACTTTCGCCAGGTCGATTCCGGTGTCGATGCCGAGGCCGTTGAGCATGTACAGCACGTCCTCGGTGGCGACGTTACCGGTCGCCCCCTTTGCGTACGGGCAGCCGCCGAGCCCGGCCACACTGGTGTCGAAGGTCGAGATGCCCATCTCCAGGCACGCGTAGATGTTCGCGAGCGCCTGGCCGTAGGTGTCGTGGAAGTGCCCCGATACGTCGGCGATGTCGTAGACGCCGAGCGCGGCCTCCATTGCCGCCTGCGTGGCGCGCGGCGTGCCCACGCCGATCGTGTCGGCCACACCGACGTGCTGCACGCCGATCGCCTTCATCAGCCGCGCGACGTACGCGACCGCCTCGGGCTTGACCTCGCCCTGGTACGGGCAGCCGAGCGCGCAGGAGATCGCGCCGCACACGCGCATGCCATGCTCGCGCGCGGCGGCGGCCACGGGACCGAAGCGCTCGATCGACTCGGCAATCGAGCAATTGATGTTCTTCTGCGAGAACGCCTCGCTCGCGGCGCCGAAGACGACCACTTCGTCGGCTTTCGCGGCGAGCGCGCCTTCGAACCCTTTGATGTTCGGCACGAGCACCGAGTACACGACGCCGGGCTTGCGCCGGATACGCGCCATGACGGAGGCCGCATCGGCCATCTGCGGCACCCACTTCGGGGAGACGAACGAGGTGACTTCGATCGCGCGCAAGCCCGCGTCGGTCAGGCGGTCGACCAGCTCCACCTTCACGTCGGTCGGGATCGTCTGCTTCTCGTTCTGCAGCCCGTCGCGCGGGCCGACGTCGACGAGCATGACTTTGCTGGGCAGCGGGCTCATGGGCGGTCGCGGACGCGTGCGAAAAAGACGCCTGTGGCGCATGTTACCCGCGCGCGGCGGTCGTGCCGCGCGGCACGGGGGCCGAGGGCGGAAGCTGGCACTGGCTTACGTCTCCAGCACGGTTCAATTGACCGAAACGGGTTACCCAATTGTCGGGAAAACTTCCCTTTCCTTCCGTCTTCCGTTCGGCCATAGTGTGTCAGTGATTCGGCCGCCATCCGGGACGACGCCCGGTGCGGCCGTACCGACTCGAAGCGAAGGGACGGAACCATGTCGAATCTCATCCGCCTGTTGACGTATGGCGCGATGGCCGTCGTTCTTGCCGCGTGCGGCGGCGGACAAACGATCGAGGCGCCCGCAACCGATCAGGTGACGGTCAGCGGTACGGTGACCGGCTTGGGCACGACGGCCATCGACGGTGTGACCTATGGCGACGGCCAAGCGGTCGTCGCACTCGACGTCGATCCGCGCGCGGAGACGCCCGGCACGCTCGCCGATCTGAAGGTCGGCATGCAGGTCGAGGCATCGGTCCGCGACGGCAGCCTGACGAAGCTGCTGGTCCGCGCGACCGTGATCGGCCCGGTGCAGTCGATCGATCTCGCGGCGAGCAGTTTCACGGTCGTCGGACAGACGGTAAAAGTCGTCGCCACCGGCGACGGCAAGACGATGTTCGAGGGCGCCTCGGGACTTGCCGGCCTGAAGGTCGGCGACTGGGTCGAGGTGCACGGCACGATCGATGCGGACAAGAACGTCGTCGCCACGCGCGTCGAGGTCAAGGACGCGGCCGGCGCGATCCGGGTGCGTGTCGGCGGTATCGCGGCCGCTGTCGACGACACGGCGAAGACGTTCCGGCTCGGCGACCTGACGGTCGACTTCAAGGACGCGGTCATCAAGCCCGACGGCGCGAAGATCGAAAACGACGTCCTCGTATTCGTCTATAGCGATCAACTGCCGGCCGGCAATACCCTCGTGGCCAAAGCCGTGCGCGTCGCGAAGCCCTTGCTCGACGGGCGCCGCTTCGTCGTCGGCGGGCTCGTCACCGACGCCAGCGCCGACGGCAAGACCTTCAAGGTCAACGGCATCGCGGTCGACGCGGCGAACGCCGAGCTGAAGGGCGGGCAGAACCCGACTTTCGCCGACATCCGGAACATGGCGCTGGTGCGTGTCGAAGGCACGCTGTCCGGATCGGCGGGCGCAGTCGTGCTCAAGGCCACGCGCGTGTGGATCATTCCCGCAGCGGAGGCGCGCCGCATCGCGCTGGCGGGGCAGGTCACGGACTTCGTCTCTGCCGCGAGCTTCAAGGTGCGCGCAACGCCGGTCAACGCCGAAACCGCGCGATTCCACAACGGCGTCAAGGACGACCTCAAGGACGGCGCGTTCGTGCTCATCAAGGGCCGTATCGACGGCGACGTCGTTCGCGCCGACGAAGTGATCTTCGGTGTGCCGCCGAAAGACGTGCCGTTCCGTTTGCTCGGCGTCGTGAAGGACTTCGATCCGGCTGCCAGGACGTTTACGCTGCTCGGCATTCCGATGCGGCTCGCCGACACGGCGACGTTCGACGGCGGCACGCTTGCCGACTTCGGCAATGGCGATCTGGTGGAGGTCAAGGGCGCGTTCGACGGCACTGCGTTCGTCGTCACCGCAGTCCGGTTCATGACCGGGATGCCGCCCGTGATTCACGCGGAGGGCGTGATCGCCAGCGTGACCTCGACGAGCTTCGCGTTGAACGGCGCGACGTTCAAGCTCACGCCGACCACGCAGATCGTCAACGGCCCGCTCGCCGGCGGCCAGCGCGTCGAGGTCGTCGCGCATTGGGCCGGGGGCGAAGTCGTCGCCGACCGCGTCGAAGTGCTCACGCCCGGCGCGTTCGCGCGGCTGATGGGGCCGATCACCGACTTCGTGTCGAAGGCCGACTTCAAGGTGCAGGCGGTGGCGGTCGACGCGAGCGCCGCGACGTTCGAAGGCGGCACCGAAGCCGATCTGGCCAACGGCAGGTTCGTGCGCGTCGTCGGTACGCTCGACGCCGGCAAGGTCAAGGCCGCCAGCGTGAAGTTCCTGCGCTGAGCGTCGGCTGCCCCGTCGGGCGGCGCCGTCGGGTTGCAATCGGATGCTGCGGGTGCGGCGCCTGGCGCCGCGCGCCGCCCCGGGCTACGACGGTGCACGAACGCCGCGCCCACGCAGCACGATGGGCCTCGGCCCGCCCTACTGCGCGCGCGAAAACGCCACCAGCGCCGCGCCTTCGGCCACCTGTTCGCCGACGCCGTAGAAGAAGTCGTCGACCGTGCCGTCGGCGGGCGCGACGATCGTGTGCTCCATTTTCATCGCCTCCATCACGAGCAGCGGCGTGCCTTTCGCCACACGCGCGCCGCGCGCGACGTGGATGGCGATCACACGCCCCGGCATCGGCGCCGTGAGCCCGCCGTCTTCCAGCTCGCCTTCGCCGGCGTGCGCGATCACGTCGACCAGCGTGACGACGCGATGGCGGCCGTTGGCGAACACGTGCAGGTCGTCGCCATCGCGGACGACATCGGCGGCAAAAGCGCGATCGGCAAAGCGGACCGCGAGCCGGGTGCCGCGTGCGGCGACGATCGCGAGCGGCGCGCGCAGCGCGCCGTGCCGGAAGACGTAAGCGTCGCGGGTGTACTCGAGTTCGACTTCGTGCACGCCGCGCACGGACTTGAAGATGATGTCGCGGGTGTAGGTCGTATTCAGCCGCCAGCCGCGCGCAAGCGACCACGGGTCGTTCGTCTCCACGGCCGCTTCGTCGACCACCAGCCGCGCGCAGGCGAGCGCGAGAACGTCGTTCGGAACCGCCGCGTCCACCGCGAACAGCCGCGCGCTCTCGTGCTCGATCAGCCCTGTGTCGAGCTGCGCCCGTGCGAAGCGCGGGTTCTCGACGAGCCGCGTCAAGAAGTCGACGTTGTTCGCCACGCCGACGATGTGTACGTCCGCCAGCGCCGCCGCGAGCCGCGCCAACGCCTGCGGGCGATCCTCACCCCAGACGATCAGCTTGGCGATCATCGGATCGTAATGCGGCGAGATCGCGTCGCCGGAGCGCACGCCGCTGTCGATTCGCACCGGCGCCGGTTCGTGTGCGCGCACGCCGTCCGCGTTGCGAATGAACGCGACGTGGTCCGGAAGCGCCAGGTGCGACAGCCGGCCAATCGCCGGCAGGAAGCCCTTGTCCGGGTTCTCCGCGTAGATGCGCACCTCGATCGCGTGGCCGTGGATCGCCAGATCGTTCTGCAGTGCGGGCAGCCGCTCGCCGCAGGCCACGCGAAGCTGCCACTCGACGAGGTCGAAGCCGGTGATCATTTCGGTCACCGGATGCTCGACCTGCAGCCGCGTGTTCATCTCCATGAAGTAGAAGGTCCCGGCATTGCCGTGCTCGTCGGCTTCGGCGATGAACTCGACCGTGCCCGCGCCGACGTAGCCGACCGCCTTCGCCGCGGCGACCGCGGCCTCGCCCATCGCGCGGCGGCGCGCCGCGGTCATGCCGGGCGCGGGGGCCTCCTCGATCACCTTCTGATGGCGCCGCTGCACCGAGCAGTCGCGCTCGAACAGGTACACGCAGTTGCCGTGCGTGTCCGCGAAGACCTGGATCTCGATGTGCCGCGGCCGCTGCAGGTATTTTTCGACCAGCACGCGGTCGTCGCCGAACGAGGCCGCCGCCTCGCGCCGGCATGAGGCGAGCGCCGCGTCGAAGTCCTCGGCGCGCGCAACGATTCGCATGCCCTTGCCGCCGCCGCCGGCGCTCGCCTTGATCAGCACTGGATACCCGATCCGATCGGCATGCGCCTTCAGCAGCGCCGTCGACTGGTCCGCACCGTGATAGCCGGGCACCAGCGGCACGTGCGCCTGCTCCATCAGCGCCTTCGCTTCGCTCTTGCTGCCCATCGCGCGGATCGCCGACGGCGGCGGGCCGATGAAGACGATGCCCGCATCCGCGCAGGCCTGCGCGAAGTCCTCGTTCTCCGACAGGAAGCCGTAACCGGGATGGATCGCCTGCGCGCCGGTCGCTTTCGCCGCGGCGATGATCAGCTCGCCGCGCAGATAGCTTTCGCGCGCCGGCGCCGGACCCAGCCGAACCGCTTCGTCGCACGCGGCGACGTGTTTGGCCGCGGCGTCCGCGTCCGAATACACCGCGACCGTTCGCACGCCCAGGCGTCGCGCGGTGGCGGCGACGCGACAGGCGATTTCTCCGCGGTTGGCAATCAGAATCTTGCTGAACATGGTCGGTCGTCTCCGCGGCTCAGTCGGCCCGCGCTGCGCCGGCCGGGCGGCCCGCAAGCCGCCGCGCGCGCTGCGAGGCAGCGGTCATGGCGTTCGAAGTGTCGCCCGTGGGTCGACGCTCGGAAGTTCTGAAGCCTTCGACCGCACGGTTCGCCGGCGACGGCATCTTCACGACTCGTCGGTCCCCGGCAGTCGCGCCTCGACCGTGCGCGGGCGGATCAGCGTGACGAAGTCCTCGTCCGCACGCAGCCGCAGGTCGACGCGCAACGGAAAGCGGGCGCGCAGCGCGGCCGGCACCCCGCCGTGAATGGCTTCGACCAGCAGTCTGAGTGCGCTGCCCTTCGGCACGGCGCCGAGGTTGCGCGCCATCCGCCGGAAGCCCTCGTGGCTGTCTGAAGCCAGCCCGAAGACCCGCGCCGGCGCATCGGCTTCGGGTCCGCGCTCGCGCAAAGCGCGCAGACCCAGGCCGAACGCTTTCGGCTGCGCCGAAGGCGGGGCCAGGTGCACGTCGATGCGCGCGCCGCGCAGCTCGACGCGCGGGTCAAGCCACAGCGCCAGCCGCAACGCGCTCGGGTTGAGTGCGGCCGCACCCTCACGCCACAGCCGGCGCAGCCGCCACAGCAGCGACAGGTTGAACGCGATGCGCCGCTCGATGAAACAGCGGCCCAGTGCCGCGAGCACGAAGGCCCGGCTGTCGCCCTCGTGCCACACCTGCCAGCCCGCCACGCCGATCGTGTGCGTCAGCGTCAGGGTCTCGCGCGCGACGCCGGCGCGCCGGCGGGCCGGCGTCGCTGCAGAATCTGCGCGGGCAGGCGTTGCCGTCTCGGGCATCGCGTCGGGTCGCGCGCTTGCGTGGCTCACATTTCCTCGTCGTCGCCCTGCTCGGCGGCCATCTCGGCCTCGTAGTCGGCGAGCCAGCGCGGCTTGCGCTTGTCGAGGAAGGCGCGCACCCCCTCGCGCCCGTCTTCCGAGGCACGGATCGCGGCGATGCGCTCCGCGGTTTCCGCCACCAACGCATCGTCGATCGGGCGGCCCGCTAGATCGCGCACGAGCTTCTTCGCCTCGCCGACCGCGTGGATGCTCGTATGCATCAGCGTGCCGAGCAGTTCATTGATCGTCGCGTCGAGCTGATCGGGCGGCGTGATGTTGTGGATCAATCCGAGCCGGAATGCCTCGCCGGAATCGAAGCGCTCAGCCGTCAGGAAGTAGCGCCGCGCGGCGCGCGCGCCGATCGCGCGGATCACGTACGGGCCGATCGTCGCCGGGATCAGCCCGAGCTTCGTTTCGCTCAGACAGAAGTTCGCGGGCAGCGCGGCGATCGCGACGTCGGCGACCGCGACCAGCCCCATGCCGCCCGCGTACGCGTCGCCGTGCACGCGCGCGATGACGGGCTTGGGGCACGAATCGATCGTGCGCAGCATGTTGGCGAGCGCGAGCGCGTCGCGCCGGTTGTCCTCGTGCGAATAGCCGGCCATCCGGCGCATCCAGTCCAGATCCGCGCCGGCGCAGAAGGCCGGGCCCTTCGCGGCGAGCACGATCGCGCGCACGCCGGCGTCGGCGCCGAGCGTGCCGAACACGCGCGTGAGCTCGGCGATCATCGTTTCGTTGAAGGCGTTGCGCACTTTCTCGCGTGCGAGCCAGATGACCGCGACGCGGTGGTTGATGCTGAGTTCGAGCGTTTCGTAGTCCATGACTGCCTCTGTTTCCCGTTGATCCCGGCCGGGCGTTCAGTCCGCTTCGCCCAGCCGCTTGGCCACTTCCTCGAGCATCACTTCGGTCGCGCCGCCCCCGATCGCGAGGATGCGCGCGTCGCGCACGAGCCGCTCGATCGCGGCTTCGCGCATGTAGCCGAAGCCGCCGTGGAACTGCTGGCACGTATACACGACTTCGTTGACGAGCTCGCCCGTCAGGGCTTTCAGCATCGACACCTCGCGCACCGCGTCGCGCCCCTGGTCCATCAACCACGCGCAGTGATACAGGAACGCGCGCGCCGCTGCGGTCTTCGCCGCCAGCAGCGCAAGCCGCTGGCGGATCGCCTGCCTGTCCCACAACGGCGCGCCGAACGCCCGGCGCGTCCGAACGTAGCGCAGCGTAAGGTCGAGCGCGGTTGCGCAGTGGCCGACCGCCATCGCCGCCAGCGCGATGCGTTCGGTCTGGAAGTTGCGCATGATCGCGTAGAAGCCGGCGTTTTCCTCGCCGAGCCGGTTCGCGACGGGAACGCGGCAATTCTCGAAAACCAGCTCCGCCGTGTCGGACGCGAGCCAGCCCTGCTTCTTCAGCGCGCGGCCGACGCGAAAACCCGGCGTGCCGCGCTCGACCGCGAGGATCGAGATGCCGCGCGAGCCTTTCGCATCCGGGTCGGTGCGCGCGGCGACGAACACCAGGCCCGCGTGCACGCCGTTGGTGATGAACATCTTCGCGCCGTCGAGCACGTAGTGATCGCCGACGCGCACCGCACGCGTGCGGATCGCCGCGACGTCGGAGCCGGCGTCGGCCTCGGTCACCGCGATCGCGGTGATCAGCTCACCCGACAGCATGCCCGGCAGCCAGCGGCGCTTCTGCGCATCGTTGCCGGCGCGCACGAGGTGCGGGCCCGCCATGTCGGTGTGCACGAGCACGGTGACGACGAAGCCGCCCGACGTGCAGCGCGCAAGCGCCTCCTGGAAAACGATGTTGGTCACACAATCCGCGCCCGCGCCGCCGTCGGCCGCCGGCACGGTCAGTCCCAGCCAGCCGAGCGCGCCCATCCTGCGCAGCACCTCGCGCGGAACGAATCCCGCCTCGTCCCACGCCGCCGCGTTCGGCTCGACCTCACGCTCGACGAAACGCGCGACCTGGCGGCGCAGTTCGGCGTGTTCGGGACGGTCGCAGATATTCACTGGGCGGGTTTGAACGTGTCGCTCATGCGACGGGCTGCTCGGCCAGTTGGCCGATGCGGTCGAGGATGGCGACGGCAAGCGCCTTGAAGTCGCTCCACGCGTCGCGCACGGCATACGCGTGGCTGCCGATCGCGCCGTCGGCGGCTGTCAGGTGAAAAATCGGCTTGCGTACCTCCTGGGCCATCGGCATCAGGCTGCGGTAGTGCTTCAACCGTGCCAGACAATGGCTGTCGCTCGCTGCGAGCTGCGCGGCCTTCGGCTCTCCCAGCACACTTTCGCGATAGGTCGAGGGAATTCGATCGACCCACTTCTTGTACGCCTTGGCAGGGCGCGACAGGCGGTCGACGTGCTGCATCACGATGTAGCCGCGCGGCTGCATCGCACCGGCCGGCAGCGCGAACGCGGGGCTTGGCCAGTTGTCCAGCCGCTTGCGCCACTCGGCTCGCCACGCGCGCAGCGTGGGCCCCAGATTGCGTAGACCCTGCAAGGAAAAGAGGTCTGCGGCCAGCGGAATGACGACGTGATCCGACGCGATCAGCGCCGAGCGGTTGATGGCGCCGAGATTCGGGCCGACGTCGGCCAGGATCAGGTCGGCATCGTGCTGCTGGGCCGCCTGCTGCGCGACGTGCCAGAAGCAGGACAGGACGCGAAAGGGACGCGCCAGGCTGCCGGTGCGCAGCGCGTTCGGCCACTCCTGCGAAAGAAAGTCCTCGAACCCTGCCAGCGCGAGATCGCCGGGCACGAGGTGCAGCCGCGGCGCGATGCGCTGGGTCTGCGGAGCGCGGATGTCGCCCATCTCCGTCAGCGGCTGCAAACACTGGAAGATGGTGCCGTTGCGTTGAGCGCTGTCGTCCACGTCCCAAAGGACTTCGAGATCGTCCTCAGACAGGAATGCCGAGGTGAGGTTTGCCTGCGGATCGAGGTCGACGGCGACCACGCGCTTGCCCAACTCCGAAAGCATCCAGGCGAGATGGAACACGAGCGACGTCTTGCCGACGCCGCCCTTGTTGTTAAAGAACGTGACGACGGGCGTAGTCATGGGGCGCTCCGTACGGTCGCGAGTACGAACGTGGGCTCGACCTCGAATTGAACCGGGGCGTTGCCGTTCGCGGCAAGCGCGCGGTTGGCCTCCGCGATGCCGGCGCCGAAGCGCTGCACGAAGCCCAAGGTCTTGAGGACCGCGGCGATCGCCGGATTGCGATAGTCGGCGACCCCCGGGCGGCCAAAGTTCTCCTTCGTCACGATGCCATACGGCCCGCCGGGATTGCTGATCTCGATCCGATCGTCGAACCAGTACACGCGTGCCGGCGCGTTGGTGTCTTCGTACGTCCGGTGCATCACGGCGTTACGGGTCAATTGCTGGAGGGCGCCCAGCGGATAAGGCGTGGTGCGCATCTCGGTCGTGGTGCCGGAGGTGAAGTCAACGGCCACCGTCAACGTGGCCCTCAGCTTGTCGTCCAGGCGCCGCAGAATCTGATCCAGCGTGCCGTCGATCTCCAGCTCGTCGGCGATCGGATCTGACAGCGTGGTGCCGCGAATGCGCAAGAACTGGATGTAGGCGCAGGGAACCCACGTTCGGGGCGATTTGCCCACCGTCAACACACCGACGACAGTCGGCGTCGGATCGTCGACCGAGGCGATCATCCCCGTGGCGGCGAGCCGTTCTTCGTAACTCCGTTTATTGGCTGCGAGAACATCCGTGGCCACCGCGTTCGGCAGGTACTCGTATTCGAAAGCCACCCGGTTCAACTCGTCAACGGGGCAGCCGCGGATCGGCTGCGTGTCGAAAGAACGGTCCTTCGCGCGGCGCTTCTCGTTCAGGATGCGCTCGTCTTGCGCCGTGGCCAAGCCTCGACGCGGACCGATGCGGATCCAGACGCGACCGTCGAAACGCACCGGCGGCGCGTCAGCAGGCCAGACGGTCACGACCGCGATCGGGACGCCGCGATATATGCGCTTCTGGACCGTAAGCGTGGGCGGCGGGAGGATTCTGCCGTCCGTTTTGATGTCGGCTAGCGTCTGCAGCAACTGGTCCGTGATCGAAAGACCTGCCGGCTCACCACCGTTCTCGACGCCAATCGCGAGAATTCCAGGCCGGTCGTGATTCGGCAGATCGTTCGCAAACGCGCAGACCGCCTGCCGCGCTTTGTCGGCAGTTTCCTTATCCCACGCACGTTTGCGCTCGACGCGGTCGGACTCCAGATCGCCGAGGAGCTTGGCCAGCTCAGCGTCGCTAAGGGGCGACATGGCAATGCCTCTCGTTTCTGTCACAAGCCAAAAACCGAACCACGGGAATCCTCACTGGTGCAAACTCTACATCCTGAATACCCCAAACTTCGTCTCCGCAATCGGCGCGTTCAGCGCGGCCGACAGCCCGAGCGCGAGCGTCATGCGCGTGTCGAGCGGGTCGATCACGCCGTCGTCCCACAGCCGCGCGCTCGCGTAGTACGGGTGGCCCTGGTGCTCGTACTGCGCGAGGATCGGCGCCTTGAACTTCGCCTCCTCCTCGGCGCTCCAGGTGCCGCCTTTGGCCTCGATGCCGTCGCGCCGCACCGTCGCGAGCACGCTCGCGGCCTGCTCGCCGCCCATCACGCTGATGCGCGCGTTCGGCCACATCCACAGGAAGCGCGGCTGGTAGGCGCGCCCGCACATCGCGTAGTTGCCGGCGCCGAAGCTGCCGCCGATGATCACGGTGAACTTCGGCACGTGCGAGCAGGCGACCGCCGTGACCATCTTGGCGCCGTCCTTGGCGATGCCGGCGTTCTCGTACTTGCGGCCGA
>CAZIJU010000024.1:0-33416 GCA_964539745.1 uncultured Burkholderiaceae bacterium
ATCGAGATCGACCAGGCGCGGCTGCTGGTGCTGCGCGCCGCGTGGCTGATGGACAGGCAGGGCAACGCCGCCGCACGCGTCGACGTTTCCGCGATCAAGGTCGTCGCGGCACGGCTGCAGACGCGCGTCGTCGACCGCGCGATGCAGATCTTCGGCGCGATGGGTCTCACCCCCGACGTGCCGCTGGCGTATCTGTGGACCTGGGGCCGCGCGCTGCGCTTCATCGACGGCCCCGACGAGGTCCATCTGCGCACCGTCGCGCGTGCGGAGCTGGCCAAAGCGAAGGCGAACCGCGGGTCGACGGCGCCGTACTACCGCGTCTGCTGAGGGCGGCTGGGCGAAATGCCTTCGTGGAGGGACGAGTCACCGCCGATGCGCGTCGAGGCGCATTTCGGCGACCGCGTCGTTCGCTGCTTTGCCGAGCGGCCGCGCGACGTCAACATGCTGTTCGCCGACGCGGTCGCGCGCAACGGCGGCGGCGAGGCGTTGATCGACGGCGCCGATCGGCTTGCGTGGCGCACGCTCGAAGACATCGTGGCCCGCACCGCTGCGGGGCTCGCGCGGCGCGGCGTCGGGCGCGGCGACCGGGTCGCGCTGCTGCTCGGCAACCGCAAGGAATTCGTGATCGCGTGGCTGGCGGCTGCGCGGCTCGGCGCGATCGTCGTGCCGCTGTCGATCCGCGCGCAGGCGCCCGAGCTCGCCTACATGCTCGCGCAGTGCGAAGCCTCGGCCATCGTCCACGAGGTGGCGCTGGCCGACCGGCTGCCTGCACCGACGCAGGCGCCCGCGCTGCGCGTGCGGCTTGCGGTTGGCGCGTGCGAAGGCTGCGAGCCCTTCGCCGCGCTGGCCGGCGCCGATCGCTTCGATGCGCCGGTCGCGTGCGACGAGGAGGACACCGCGGCGATTCTGTACACGTCCGGCACCACGGGCCGCCCGAAAGGCGCGATGCTGACCCACCTCGGCATCGTGCATTCGGCTTTGCACTACGCATCGACGATGCGTCTGACCGAGCGCGATCGCTCGATCGCCGCGGTGCCGCTGTCGCACGTCACGGGCGTCGTTGCGCTCGTCGCGACGATGCTGCGCTGCGCCGGCACGCTGATCCTTCTGCGCGAGTTCAAGGCCGTGGACTTCATGGCGCTTGCCGCGCGCGAACGGATGACGCACACGGTGCTCGTCCCGGCGATGGTCAACCTGTGCCTGCTCGCGCCGGAGTTCGACCGCTTCGACCTGTCCGCCTGGCGTATCGGCGGCTACGGCGGCGCGCCGATGCCGCCGGCGACGATCGAGCGCTGCGCGCGCAAGCTGCCGCAGCTCGAACTGATGAACCTGTACGGCGCCACCGAAACGACCTCGCCGGCGACGATCATGCCGGCGCGGTTCACCGAGACCCACGCGGACAGCGTGGGCCTGCCCGTCGCCTGCGGCGATATCGTCGTGATGGACGACGCCGGGCGCGAGGTCGCGCCGGGCGAAACGGGCGAACTCTGGATTGGCGGGCCGATGGTCGTGCGCGGCTACTGGAACGATCCGCAGGCGACCGCGCGCGAGTTCACCGCCGGCTACTGGCATTCGGGCGATCTCGGCTCGATCGACGCCGAAGGCTTCGTCCGCGTGTTCGACCGCAAGAAGGACCTGATCAACCGCGGCGGCTACAAGATCTATTCGGCCGAGGTCGAGAGCGTGCTGATCGCGCATCCGGCCGTCGTCGAAGCGGCAGTCGTCGCCAAACCGTGCCCCGTGCTCGGCGAACGCGTGCACGCGTTCGTCTGCCTGCGCGCCGAAGTGACCGCCGACGAATTGCGCGCGCACTGCGCAAGCCAGCTTTCCGACTACAAGGTGCCCGAGACCTTCACGCTCGGCCGCGATCCGCTGCCGCGCAACGCCAACGGCAAGCTGCTCAAGCGCCTGCTACGCGACCAAGTGGCGACCGGCGTAACCTCCGCTTCATGAGCGAAGAATCCTCCCCGCTGATCGTCAGCCGCGAAGGCGGCATCGCCTGGCTCCGCTTCAACCGCCCGCAGGTGCTCAACGCGCTCGACCGGGCGACCGCGGGCGCGTTTCTCGACGTCTGCCGCTCGCTCGCCGCAGACCGTTCGGTGCGCGTGCTCGTGCTGAGCGGCGAGGGGCGCGCGTTCATGGCGGGTGGCGATCTCGCGGAGTTGAAGGCCGATCCGATGGGCGCGGCCGAAGCGCTGATCGGCCCGATGCACGAAGCGCTACCGCTGCTGGCGGCGATGCGTGCGCCGGTCGTCGCCAGCCTGCACGGTGCTGTCGCCGGCGCGGGGCTGAGCCTCGCGATGGCCTGCGACTTCGCGCTGGCCGCCGAAGGAACCAGGTTTACGCTGGCGTACGTCAACATCGGCGCAAGTTGCGACG
Organism: uncultured Burkholderiaceae bacterium; assembly: GCA_964539745.1. Classification (GTDB taxonomy): domain Bacteria; phylum Pseudomonadota; class Gammaproteobacteria; order Burkholderiales; family Burkholderiaceae_F; genus DSNY01. The sequence continues at coordinate 2,380 of CAZIJU010000024.1, forward strand.
TGTCGGCATCGTGGTCGCTGCCGCGGCTGGTCGGGCTGCGACGCGCGCTGGAGATCGCGTTGCTCGGCGACGTGTTCGACGCGGCCGAAGCGCAGCGGCTCGGCCTGGTCAACCGCGTCGTGCCGGCGGCCGAGCTGCAGGCGCAGACGCTGGCGCTCGCGAAGCGGCTCGCCGAAGGCCCGGCCGAGTCGATCGCGCAGATGAAACGGCTGCTGCGCACCTCGTTCGAGCGCGACCTGCGCGGCCAGCTCGACGCCGAACGCGCGGCTTTTCTCGCCTGCGCCGCGACGGCCGATTTCGCCGAAGGTGTGGACGCGTTCATCGCGAAGCGCAAGCCGCGGTTCGGCGGCGGATGATCTGGATTTGCCCCGAGGCACAGAGGTACGGAGGCACAGAGGAGGGTACCGAGGAGGCGATCGGCCATCCGCTCCATGTGGTTGCGTCCGTGCGGTCGGCGCCGTGTCGGCGCAGCGCATCGGCGGGCGCGCACGGGCAGTGAGCCGCCGAGGATCTCGTCTCCGTGCCGCCATGGTGAACGAGACGTTTGGAGGTGTGACGATGAAAACCCGCGCTGCCGTGCTCGAGAAGATGGGCGTGCCGCCGCCCTACGCGCAGACGAAGCCGCTGGCGATCCAGGAGCTGGAGCTCGAGCCGCCCGGCATGGGCGAAGTGCTCGTGCGAATCCGCGCAGCCGGCCTGTGCCATTCGGATCTTTCGGTGATCGACGGCAACCGGCCGCGGCCTACGCCGATGGCGCTCGGGCACGAGGCCGCCGGCGAGGTCGAGGCACTCGGTCCGGGCGTTTCCGATCTCGCGGTCGGCGATCACGTCGTGCTCGTCTTCGTGCCGAGCTGCGGCCACTGCCTGCCCTGTGCCGAGGGGCGCCCCGCGTTGTGCGAGCCGGCCGCGGCGGCTAACGGCGCAGGCACGCTGCTGTCCGGTGCGCGCAGGCTCAGCCGCAACGGCCAGCCGATCCACCATCACTTGGGATGCTCGGCGTTCGCGGAACGCGCGGTCGTATCGCGCAACTCGGTCGTCAAGATCGACCCGACGCTGCCGTTCGAGGAGGCGGCGCTGTTCGGCTGCGCCGTGCTGACCGGTGTGGGCGCCGTCGTCAACACCGCGAAGGTTCCCGCGGGTGCAACGGTCGCGGTCGTCGGGCTCGGTGGCGTCGGACTCGCCGCGCTGATCGGCGCGGTCGCGGCGGGCGCGTCGCGCGTTGTCGCAGTCGATCTGTCGCCGGAGAAGTTGCAGACCGCGCGCGCGCTCGGCGCGACCGACGTCTTCGAAGCGTCGGCATCCGACTGCGCCGATGCGGTGCGCGCCGCGACCGCGGGCGGTGTGGACTACGCGTTCGAGTTCGCCGGCGCGGTCAAGGCGATGGAACTCGCCTACAAGATCACGCGCCGCGGCGGCATGACGGTGACCGGCGGGCTGCCGCCGCCCGCCGCCACGCTGCCGCTGCCGCTGGTGAACCTCGTCGCCGAGGAGCGCACGGTCAAGGGCAGCTACATCGGCACCTGTGTGCCGCTGCGCGATCTGCCGCGCTTCATCGCGCTGCACCGCCAGGGGCGGCTGCCGGTGCGCAAGCTGCTGTCCGGTACGCTCAAGCTCGAAGAGATCAATGAGGGCTTCGACCGCCTGCGCGAAGGCCGCGCGATCCGGCAGGTCGTGCTGCTCTGAAAGGCAGGACTTAGGAGTCAGTGTTTATTGAGAGTGACGCAATCTCGTGACACCGCGACCCCGCAAGTTCGCGTCGCCCGTGTGGACACCGGTTCCGTCATCCCGCGCAACGCGAGGGATCCTGGCGTTGCGAGCGGCAAGAATCCCCGCCCTGGGCTTGGAATGACTCCCCATGGTCATCCCGAGCGAACGCGAGGGATCTGCGCGCTGCGAGGCGCCGAGATTCCTCGCCTTCGGCTCGGAATGACAATGGGAGCGATGCGGCTCGCAATGACAATAGCGGCGTTGCGGCTCGGAACGACAGTGGGAGCTTTGCGGTGCGGAAAGACGCAGCCAAGCCGGGGTGCGACGCCGACTTGTAATCCCGATCGGACGCGAGGGATCTGCGCGCTGCGCGGTGCCGAGATTCCTCGCCTTTGGCTCGGAATGACAATGGGAGTGATGCGGCTCGGAATGACAATGGCGGCGTTGCGGCCCGAAACGACAGTGGGAGCTTTGCGGTGCGAAAAGACGCAGCCAAGCCCGGGGAGCGCTGACGCTGGCTTGTCATCCCGAGCGGACGCGAGGGATCTCGGCGTCGTGTGCGACGGAGATTCCTCGCCTGCGGCTCGGAATGACAATTGGACGTTGTGGCTTGGAATGACAATTCGGAGTTGCGGCTGGGAATGACAATTCGGAGCTACGGCTGGGAATGACGACAGCGGCGTTGCGGCTCGGAATGGCGAAGCCAGGCCGGGGGAATGACGCTGGCTTGTCATCCCGAGCGGACGCGAGGGATCTCGGCGTTGCGGGAGGCGGGGATTCCTCGCCTGCGGCTCGGAATGACAATCAGGGGTTGCGGCTCGGAATGACGAAGCGCGACGGATGCGAGCGCCATGAGGTCTGTCGTGTCGCGAAGATTCGTAATGCTCGATAGGATTCAGCCGTTCGTCGCCGACGCCGGCACGGCGCGGTCAGCTAAATCCTGAATCCTCAATCCTGAATCCTTGTTGTCGACCGCATGATCATCACCAGCCTCCTCGACACCGACCTGTACAAGTTCACGATGATGCAGGTCGTGCTGCATTACTTTCCGGGCGCGCAGGTCGAGTACCGATTCAACTGCCGCAACAAGGGTGTGGATCTCGCGCCCTACATCGAAGAGATCCGCGAGGAGATCGCGTGGCTGTGCACGCTGCGCTTCCGCGAGCGCGAGCTGGACTACCTGCGCGCGATGCGTTTCATCAAGAGCGACTTCGTCGACTTCCTCGGGCTGTTTCAGCTCAACACCAAGTACATCACGGTCGAGCGCAACGACCGGGAAAACGGCGGCATCGAGATCGTGATCCGCGGGCCGTGGCTGCACACGATCCTGTTCGAAATCCCGGTGCTCGCGATCGTCAACGAGATCTACTTCCACAACACGCAGCCGATCCCGGACTATGCCGAAGGCCGCAGGCGGCTGCGCGAGAAGATCGCGCTGGTGCGCGACGACCCGCAGATGGAAGGCGTGCGCATCGCCGACTACGGCACGCGCAGGCGCTTTTCGCGGTTGTGGCACGAGGAGGTGCTGCTGACGCTGAAGGAGGAACTGCACGAAAAGCTCGCCGGAACGAGCAACGTGATGTTCGCGATGAAACACGGGCTGACGCCGCTGGGCACGATGGCGCACGAATACCTGCAGGCGTGCCAGGCGCTCGGGCCGCGGCTGCGCGACTCGCAGACCTTCGGCTTCGAGACGTGGGCGCGCGAGTATCGCGGTGACCTCGGCATCGCGCTGAGCGACGTCTACGGCATCGACGCGTTCCTGCGCGACTTCGACATGTACTTCTGCAAGCTGTTCGACGGCGCGCGCCACGATTCGGGCGATCCGGTCGTGTGGGGCGAGCGGCTGATCGCCCACTACGAAAAGAACCGCGTCGATCCGAGGACGAAGACGCTGGTGTTTTCCGACGCGCTCACTTTCCCGAAGATCGTCGAGCTGTACAAGCGCTTCAAGGACCGCGCGCGCGTGGCTTTCGGCATCGGCACCAATCTGACCAACGATCTCGGCTACACACCGCTGCAGATCGTGATCAAAATGGTCCGCTGCAACGGCCAGCCGGTCGCCAAGCTGACCGATTCGCCGGAGAAGAACCTGTGCGACGACGAGGCGTATCTCGCCTACCTGCGCCAGGTCTTTCAGATCAGGAAACCGGAACCCGCGACCGCGCGATGAAGCCGGCCCGCATCGCGCGCCTGCAGCGGGTTCGTTCGGCGCCTCTGCGCCGGCAAACCCGCGTCGCGCGGGCCAAGGCCTGCGCGGCCGCGTGCGCCTGCGCGCACGCGCGGCGCGCATCGCGCAGCCGGGCGGCGAAGTGACCGCGGATCGGGTTCTCGACCTGTTCCACCCGGCTGTTGCCGCGTGGTTCGAATCGGCGTTTGCCGCGCCGACGCCGGCGCAAGCCGAGGCGTGGCCGGCGATCAAGGCGGGCGAGCACGTGCTGGTGGCGGCGCCGACCGGCTCGGGCAAGACGCTGGCGGCGTTTCTGGCCGCGCTCGACGCGCTGGTGCGGCAAGGGGTCGAGCACGGGCTGCGCGACGAAACGCAGGTGCTCTACGTCTCGCCGCTGAAGGCGCTGTCGAACGACATCCGCAAGAACCTCGAGGCGCCGATCGCAGGCATCCGCGCGCAGCTCGCGGCGCTCGGCCTGCCGGATGCGCAGATCCGCACGCTGGTGCGCACCGGCGACACGCCGGCGGCCGAACGCGAAAGCATGCGCAGGCGGCCGCCGCACATCGTCGTGACGACACCGGAGTCGCTGTACATCCTGCTGACCAGCAAGTCGGGACGCGCGACCCTGGCGACCGTGCGCACGGTCATCGTCGACGAGATCCACGCGCTCGCCGCCAACAAGCGCGGAGCGCACCTCGCGTTGTCGCTCGAGCGGCTCGAAGCGCTCGGGGGTCGCAGGCTGGTGCGCATCGGGCTGTCCGCCACACAAAGGCCGATCGAGCGGATCGCGCGCTTCCTGATTGGATGTCCTCCTCGCGAAGGCGGGGACCCCGTGTCCGTTGAGGCAAAACCACTGGATTCCCGCTTCCGCGGGAATGACGTGGGCTGCACGATCGTCGACACGGGGCACGTGCGCGCGCGCGACCTCGCGATCGAGCTGCCATCGTCGCCGCTCGAAGCGGTGATGTCGAGCGACGTGTGGACGCAGGTGTACGACCGGCTGGCGCAGCTCGTGCGCGAGCATCGAACCACGCTCGTCTTCGTCAACACGCGGCGGCTCGCGGAGCGCGTCGCGCGGCATCTGTCCGAACGCATCGGCGAACGCTACGTCACTGCGCACCACGGGTCGCTCGCGCGCGAGCTGCGCCTGGATGCGGAACAGCGGCTCAAACGCGGCGAGCTGCGCGCGCTGGTGGCCACCGCGTCGCTCGAGCTCGGCATCGACATCGGCGATGTCGACCTCGTCTGCCAGATCGGCGCGACGCGCTCGATCGCGGCATTCCTGCAGCGCGTGGGCCGCTCCGGGCACGCGGTCGGCGGCACGCCGAAAGGCAGGCTCTTTCCGCTATCGCGCGACGAACTCGTCGAATGCGCCGCCCTTCTGGACGCCGTCCGGCGCGGCGAACTGGACCGGATCCGGCTGCCCGACAAGCCGCTCGACGCGCTCGCGCAGCAGATCGTCGCCGAAGTGGCCCTGCAGCCGTGGAAGGAGGACGAACTGTTCGCGCTGTGCCGCCGCGCCGCACCGTACGCGGAGCTGACGCGCGATCAGTTCGCCGAAGTCGTGCGCATGCTCGCCGACGGGTTTCATACGCGGCGCGGGCGCACGAGCGCGCACATCCATCGCGACGCGGTCAACGGCGTGCTGCGCGGCCGGCGCGGCGCGGCGCTGGCGGCCGTCACGTCCGGCGGAACGATTCCGGACACGGCCGACTACATGGTGGTCCTCGAGCCGCAGGCGCAGACGATCGGCACCGTCAACGAAGACTTCGCCGTCGAAAGCCTCGCGGGCGACGTGTTCCAGCTCGGCAACCAGTCGTACCGCATCGTTCGGGTGGAGCGCGGTACCGTGCGCGTCGAGGATGCGAAGGGGCAGCCGCCTTCGGTGCCGTTCTGGCTCGGCGAGGCGCCGGGGCGCTCGGATGAGCTGTCGCAGTCCGTGTCGCGGCTGCGCGCGACGGTCGGCGAGCGGCTCGACGCCGGCGGCGCAGCAGCGGCGCTGGCGTGGCTCATCGGTGCGGTCGGACTGGACACCGCGGCGGCGGAGCAGATCGCCGACTACCTCGCCGCGTCGAAAGCCGCGCTCGGTGCGCTGCCGACGCAGACCTGCGTCGTGCTCGAGCGCTTCTTCGACGAGGCGGGCGGCATGCAGCTCGTCGTGCATTCGCCGTTCGGCAGCCGCATCAATCGCGCGTGGGGCCTGGCGCTGCGCAAGCGCTTCTGCCGCAAATTCGACTTCGAGTTGCAGGCGGCGGCGACCGAAGACGCGATCGTACTGTCGCTGTCGACCGCGCACAGCTTCCCGCTCGAAGACGTCGCGCGTTACCTGACCGCGGCCACGGTGCGGCCGCTGCTGGTGCAGGCACTGCTCGCCGCGCCGATGTTCCCGACGCGCTGGCGCTGGAACGCGCAGGTGGCGCTCGCGCTGCCGCGGATGCGCGGCGGCAGGAAGGTCGCGCCGCAATTGCAGCGCATGTTCGCCGAGGATCTGCTGGCCACGATCTTCCCCGACCAGGTGGCATGCGCCGAGAACGTCGTCGGCGACCGCGAGATCCCGGACCATCCGCTGGTCGCGCAGACGATCGCCGACTGCCTTCACGAGGCGATGGACGTCGAGGGGCTCGAGCGGCTGCTGGCGGCGATCGAAAGCGGCGCGGTGCAGGTGCTCGCGCGCGACCTCACCGAGCCGTCGCCGCTTGCGCTGGAGATCCTGTCTGCGCGGCCGTACGCATTTCTCGACGACGCGCCGCTGGAGGAGCGGCGCACGCAGGCGGTGCTGGCGCGCCGCTTCCTGGATGCGGACAGCGCCGCCGACCTCGGCCAGCTCGACGCCGAGGCGATCGCGCGCGTGCGCGAAGAAGTGCGTCCCGATGCGCGCAGCGCCGACGAACTGCACGACGCGCTGCTGAGCCTCGGCTTTTTGACCGACGCCGAGGTCGACGCGCGCCCGCCGTGGCGAGCGCTGCTCGACGAACTCGCCACGGCCGGTCGTGCCACCCGGTTGCAGTTACCTTCTTCTCAAATAACGGGGCCAGGGGGGACGTTCGAACGGGGCCCGGCGGCGATCCACGTCGCCGCCGAACGCCTACCGGAGTTCACCGCACTTTACCCTGACGCAAAGCACACACCAGACATCGAAGCTCCCGCGGAGTACCGCCGACCCTGGACGCGCGAAGACGCGCTCGTCGAAGTCCTGCGCGACCGCCTGCAAGGTCTGGGGCCGGTGGCCGCGGGCGAGCTCGCTGCATCGCTCGCGCTGCCCGAGCCGCAGATCGAAGCCGCGCTGATCGCGCTCGAAGCCGAAGGCGCGGTGATGCGCGGCCGCTTCACGCCGGACGGCGGATCACGGACCGAGTGGTGCGAGCGGCGCCTGCTCGCGCGCATCCATCGCCTGACGGTCAACCGGCTGCGCGCCGAGATCGAACCGGTCGAGCCGCGCGACTTCATGCGCTTCCTCCTCGAATGGCAGCGTGTGGCGCCCGAGGCGCGCGTCGAAGGCGCGGACGCGGTGGCCGGCATCGTGTCGCAGCTCGAAGGTTTCGAAGCGCCGGCCGCTGCGTGGGAAACCGAGATCCTGCCCGCGCGCGTCAACGAATACGACCCGGCGTGGCTCGACGATCTGTCGCGCGCCGGGCGCGTGGCCTGGACGCGCATCGCGCCGCTCGCCTCGAGTGGCGAGCGTGCGCCCGCGCCGGTGCGCACGACGCCGATCACGCTCGTCTCGCGCCGCCACCTTGGTCTTTGGTCGCGGCTCGCGCGCAACGCGAACGACGTCGCGCTGACCTCGCGCGGCGAACGGGTGCTCGCGTTCGTCGCGTCGCACGGCGCGTCGTTCTTCGACGAGCTGGTCGACAGCACCGGGCTGCTGCGCACGCAGGTCGAAGAGGCGCTCGCCGAGCTCGTCGCGCAGGGACTCGTCAACGCCGACGGCTTTGGCGGATTGCGCGCGCTGCTCGTGCCCTCGGACCGCCGCCGCAGCTTCGACGGCGGCGGTAAGCGCATGCGGCGCACGGCGCTGTTCGGCATCGAGGACGCGGGCCGCTGGGCACTTGCGCGCAGGAAGACCGGCGTTGAAGGCGGCGACGCCGCCGACGATGCGGAAGTCGTCGAGCACGTCGCGCGTACGCTGCTGCGCCGCTACGGCGTCGTGTTCTGGCGGCTGGTTGCGCGCGAGGCGAACTGGCTGCCGCCGTGGCGCAACCTGCTGCGTTGCTATCGGCGCCTGGAAGCGCGCGGCGAAATCCGCGGCGGCCGCTTCGTGGCCGGCATGGCGGGCGAGCAATTCGCGGTGCCCGAGGCGGTGGGCCTGCTGCGCGACGTTCGCCGACGCGAACGCACCGGCGCGCTGGTCGGCGTCAGCGGCGCCGACCCGCTGAACCTGGTCGGCATCCTCACCCCCGGCGCGCGGCTGCCCGCGCTGACCGGAAACCGCGTGCTGTACCGGGACGGCGTGCCGATCGCGCTGCTGGCGGCCGGCGAGACGCGCTTTCTCGAAGTACTTCCGCCCGAAGCGCAGTGGAATGCGCGCAACGCGCTGCTGAGGCGGCAGGTGCCAGCGGTGTTGCGGTTTCTGACGTGAGGGCGCGAGGTCATCGACATCGCCAGGGAACCCAACCGCTTGGACGGGCGCCTTATCTTGCCGCTCAATCCCGCAAGCGTGTTCCGAGAGCCGGTCGGCGGATGTGACTCGTGGGGCCGCCGCGGAGGAGAACATTCAACCTGTCGACGGGTGTCGGGCATCACAAACAGGGCCTCCGCGGCCGTCTGCTCCGGCCGTCTGCTGCGACATGGCGCCCGGCACACCCGCGTGACGGCGGCATCCCGTGTCTGCGGCCGCCGCCGGAATACGCCCGGACACCCGACTGTTGACCTGCCGCGAGCCCGATTCGCGCGCTGACCCTTGAGCCGGTGGCGTCGGGCCGTACATGCCGTGCTCGACGCGGCCTGTCCTCGATCACGAACGGTTCGGGAGGAAGTCGATGCTCACCAAACGCAACACGCTTGCGCTCGCGGCGGTCGCCGCCGGCGCAATGTCGATCGCGGCGCCCGCGTACGCCGAAACGGTGCACGCGAAGCTCGAAGGGTTTCAGGAAGTGCCTGCGGTATCAAGCCCCGGCAGGGGCGACTTTCGCGCCAGGATCGAACGCGACGGCAGCATGATCGCGTACGAGCTGAACTACGAAGGGCTGCAGGGTAAGCCGTTCATGTCGCACATCCATGTCGGCCAGCACGGCGTCAACGGCGGCATCAGCGTCTGGCTGTGCGGGAATCCGGAGGACGGACCGCCCGCGCCGCCCGCAGGCACCCCGCGCTGCCCGGTGCCGGGCGGCAGCGTCAGCGGCGTGCTGACCGCCTCTTCGGTCGTCGGACCGGCGGGACAACTGATCGCCGCAGGCGAACTCGCGGAGCTGATCGCCGCGATCCGCGCCGGCGTCACCTACGTCAACGTGCACACGACGGCGGCTTCCGGCGGCGTGCCAGCCGGCGAGATCCGCGGGCAAGTCAAGTAACGGTCGAAGGGGCGCTTTGCCGATCCGAGGCGGCCTTGCGCCGCCTCGCTTTTCTCCGGGCGGAGGTTTGCAGCGCGGCCGCTAGAATCGCGCGTCCACGCAGGCAACCCACATGCCCGAACTGTCCAGACGCGCCACCGCGCTCGGCACCGAAAACGCCTTCGTCGTGCTGGCCGAAGTCAATCGGCTGATCCGCGCCGGCCGCGACGTCGTTTCGTTCTGCATCGGCCAGCCGGACTTCCCGACGCCGGCCCATATCCAGGACGCCGCGATCGAAGCGATCCGCGCTGGCCGGCACGGCTACACGCCGTCGGCCGGCATCGACGAGCTGCGCGCCGCGGCGGCAGCGTCGATGGCGAAGCTGCGCGGCATCGCGATCGCGCCCGAAGACGTCGTCGTCGGCGCGGGTGCCAAGCCCTTCATCGCGTATGCGATCGCGTCGACGACCGACTACGGCGCGGGCGACGAGGTGATCTTTCCGGTCCCGGGTTTTCCAATCTACGAGTCGCAGATTCGCGCCAACGGCGCGGTACCGGTGGCGCTGCCGCTGCGCGAGTCGCGCGCGTTCGCGTTCGACCCGGAAGAACTCGCGTCGCGCATCACGCCGCGGACGAAGCTGCTGATCCTTAACTCGCCGCAGAACCCGACCGGCGGGCTGCTCGCGCGGCGCGACCTCGAGGCGATCGCCGCGGTGCTTGCGAAGCACCCGCAGGTGTGGGTCTACGCCGACGAGATCTACTCGAAGCTCGTCTACGACGGCGAGTTCGTTTCGATCGCGAGCCTGCCCGGGATGCAGGAGCGCACAATCATCTCGGACGGCGCGTCGAAGACCTACGCGATGACGGGCTGGCGCATCGGCTTCACCGCCAACCGCGCGCTCGCGCCGGTGTTCACGCGCTGGATCACCAACACCGAGAGCTGCGCGAGCCAGATCAGCCAGTGGGCCGCGGTTGCCGCGCTGACCGGTCCGCAGGACGAAGCGGAAAAGATGCGCGCGCGCTTCCGCGCGCGGCGCGATCTGATCGTGCGGCTGCTGAACGACGTGCCGGGCTTTCGCTGTGCCTCGCCGGGCGGCGCGTTCTACGCGTGGCCGAACGTGACCGAAGCCTGCGCGCGGATCGGCGCGCAGGACTCGGAGGAACTGCGCAAGCGTCTGCTGCATGAAGCGGGCGTGGCGGTGCTCGCGGACATCCACTTCGGTCCGCGCATCGAAGGCGAGGGGCAGCACATCCGGTTTTCCTACGCGGCGAGCGAAGCGGCGATCGAAGCGGGTGTCGCGCGCATCGCCGATTTCGTCCGCAGGGCGACCCGTTGAGCGCGAACCCGTGAGCTTCGACACCAGCCGCGCGCGCGCCGCGATCTTCAAGCGCATCCGCATCAACCAGCATCGCGCGGGCGATCCGGTCGCCGCCGAGCGCGCGCTGGCCGAAGACTATCTCGCGCGCCATCCGGCCGGGCCGCGGCCGAAGGTCGAAGGCGATCTGCGAATTCGCTTTCGCGCGATGTCGGAAAAGATGGCGAGCACGGTCGACGAAGTGCCGCGGCTCGCGGATGCGCCCGCCGCGGTCGCGCGCTATCTCGACGCGCAGGCGCTCGGACGCCGTGCGGTGGCCTGGCCCGCGCTTGCTGCGCTCGACTGGGCTGGCGCCGGGCTCGACATCGAGTTCCGCGCACCGCGCTTCGACGAGTCGCAGGGATCGGACGCGGTGGGGATCACCGGCTGCTACTGCGCGCTCGCCGAGACCGGCACGATCGTGCTGCTGTCGGGGCCGGACACGCCGGCGTCGACGCATCTGCTTCCGGAAACCCACATCGCGCTGGTGCGCGCCTCGCGCATCGTCGCCGGCATGGAAGACGCGTTCGCGCTGCTGCGCGCGGAGCGCGGCGGATGCGCGCAGATGATGCCGCGCGCGTTGAACATGGTGTCGGGGCCCTCGCGGACCGCGGACATCGAACAGACGGTCGTGCTCGGTGCGCACGGGCCGTATCGCGTGCATCTGATCGTCGCCACGGAAGAGTGAAACGGACCGTCCGATTCGTGCGGACGGCGGGGAAGGGGAGGAGCATTGAAAGGAATGCGCATCGCGCACGCGGCGGCAACGGTCGTCGCGATCGCGCCCTCCGCCGCGGCGGCGGCCGAATTCGACGCGGCCCGGCTCGGACTCGCGTGGGCCCTGCCGTTCGTGGGCATCCTGTTGTCGATCGCCGTGATGCCGCTGGTGGCGCTGCGCGTCTGGCACCACCACTACGGCAAGATCGCATTCGGCTGGGCGCTCGCGTGCATCGTGCCGCTCGGCGTGGCCTTCGGTGCGCACACTGCGGCCGACCTGGCGCTGCATACGCTGCTACTGGAGTTCCTGCCGTTCATCGTCTTCATCGGCACGCTGTACGTGGTGGCCGGCGGCATCTACGTGCGCGGCAATCCGAAGGGCACGCCGCTGGTCAACACCGGCATGCTCGCGATCGGCGGCGTGCTCGCCAGCGTCATGGGCACCACCGGCGCGGCGATGCTGCTCGTCCGGCCGCTGATCCGCGCCAACGACGACCGCCGGCACAACGTGCACACGATCGTGTTTTTCATCTTCATCGTCGCCAACGTCGGCGGCTCGCTGACGCCGCTCGGTGATCCGCCGCTGTTCCTCGGTTTCCTGAAGGGTGTGGATTTTTTCTGGACGCTGCGGCACATGTTCCTGCCGATGCTGTTCGTGCTGGCGATCCTGCTCGCGCTGTACTTTGCGCTCGATTCGGCGCTTTACATGCGCGACATCGCGCAAGGGCTGAAGCGCGACCCGACGCCGGCGAGCGCGCTGCGCATCGAAGGGAGTGTCAACTTCCTGCTGCTCGCGGTCGTGCTGGGGGCTGTGCTGATGAGCGGCCTGTGGAAGCCGGGTATCGAGATCGACGTGCTGGGGCAGAAGCTGCCGCTCGAAGGGCTCGTGCGCGACGCGATCTTCGTCACCGTGGCCGCCGTTTCGCTGGCGATCACGCCGAAGGCCACCCGCAGGGCCAACGAGTTCGGCTGGGCGCCGATCGCCGAGGTCGCGAAGCTGTTCTTCGGCATCTTCGTCACGATGGCGCCGGTGCTGCTGATGCTGCGCGCGGGCGAGTCGGGCGCCTTCGCCGCGCTGGTGCGGCTTGTGACCGACGGCGCAGGCCGTCCGGTCGACGCCGCCTATTTCTGGCTGACCGGCGCGCTGTCGTCGTTCCTGGACAATGCGCCGACGTATCTGGTGTTCTTCAATCTGGCCGGCGGCGACGCGCAGGTACTGATGACGACGATGGCGCCGACGCTGACGGCGATCTCGGCCGGCGCGGTCTTCATGGGTGCGAACACCTATATCGGCAACGCGCCGAACTTCATGGTCAAGGCGATGGCCGAGGAAAGCGGGATTGCGATGCCGAGCTTCTTCGGCTACATGATGTGGTCGGGAGCGATCCTGCTGCCGATCTTCGGGCTGATGACTTTCGTCTTCTTCACATGAGCAAGCGACGCGACCGCATCGCGGTCACGCGCCGGATCTTCCCGGCGCTGATCGACGAGTTGAGGCAAACCTACGACGTGGTCGACAACCAGGCCGACCTGTCGCTCACGCCCGAGCAGCTCGCCGAGCGGCTTGCCGACGTGGATGGAGCGCTGATCACCGCGGGCGAGCGCATCGACGAGGCGCTGCTCGCGCGTTGTCCGCGGCTGAAGATCGTCGCGAACATCGCGGTCGGCTACAACAACATCGATCTGGCCGCCTGTACGAAGGTGGGCGTGGTCGCGACCAACACGCCCGACGTGCTGAACGAAGCGACCGCCGATCACGCCTGGGCGCTGCTGCTTGCGGCGGCGCGGCGCGTGGGCGAGGCCGAGCGCTGGCTGCGCGCCGGACACTGGAAGCGCTGGGAGTTCGAGATGTTCCTCGGCGCCGAGCTGTACGGCGCCACGCTCGGCGTCATCGGGATGGGGCGCATCGGGCGCGCGATCGCGCGGCGCGCGGCGGGATTCTCGATGCGCGTCGTGTATCACAACCGCACGCGTCTGCCGGCGGAGCTGGAAGGCGGCGCGGTCTGGCTGACCAAGGAAGACCTGCTGCGCACGGCCGATCACGTGGTCGTGATGGTGCCGTACTCGCGCGATACGCACCATTTGATCGGCGCTGCGCAGCTTGCGCTGATGAAGCCGACGGCGGTGTTGGTCAACATCGCGCGCGGCGGTGTCGTCGACGATGCCGCGCTGGTGCAGGCGCTGCGCGATGGCCGTATCGCCGCCGCGGGGCTGGACGTCTTCGAACATGAACCGCGACTGCATCCTGGCTTCCTGTCGCTGGAAAACGTCGTGTTGACGCCGCACATCGCTTCGAGCACACGCGCCACGCGCAACGCGATGGCGCGGCTGGCGATGCGCAATCTGGCCGAGACGCTCGCCGGTCGTCGGCCGCCTTCGCTGCTGAATCCGGACGTGTGGGAAGCCCGCCGCACCTGAAGGAGTCCTTGATGTCGGATATCAAGTACACACGCAAGCACAGCCTGCCACTTGCGCAGGCGAAGAAAGTCGCCCAGAAGACGGCGGACGACCTGGCGCGGGAGTACGACCTCGTGAGCCGATGGGAGGGCGATACGCTGCACTTTCACCGCGCCGGGGTCGAGGGCCAGATGCGCGTGACCGACTCGCAGATCGACCTCGCGGTGAAACTCGGCTTCCTGCTGAAGCCGTTCAAGGCCAAGTTCGAACAGCACATCGAGCGCCATCTCGACGAGCTGCTCGACCAGGCGAAGTCCGCGCACGCGGCGGCGAAGGCGCCCGCGAAAAAGGGCGGCCAGTCCAAGGCGTAAGCCGCGCGCGGCGGCGGGTCCCGGTCGCGCGGCCGGCGGCTAGCCTTTGAGTTCCTCGATCAGCTCGACGTACTGCTGCATCGCGTCTTCTTTTGCGAGGCCCTTCAGCTCGTTCCACGCGTCCCACTTGGCGCGGCCGACCATGTCGGTGAATCCCGGCCGCTTGCCCTCGACGTCGCCGACGGTCGCCTGCTTGTACAGCGCGTAGATCTTCAGCAGCGTGGCGTTGTCGGGGCGCTCGGGCAGGTTCTTCGAATCGGCGACGGCCTTTTCGAACTTCGCCTTCAGCTCGCTCATCGTCTCCTCCAGTTGCGGCCGAAACGGCGCGCGCGGCTATTATCGAGCATTACGAATCTTCGCGACACGACAGACCGTCTGGCGCTCGCATCCGTCGCCCTTTGTCATTCCGAGCCGCAGGCGAGGAATCTGCGCCGCTTGCAAGGGCCGGATCCCTCGCGTTGCTCGGGATGACGGAACCGGTGCACGCGCGGGCGAAACGAACTCGCGGGGTCGCGGTGTCACGAGCTTGCGTAACGCTCAATATGCCGAGGCGAGCGCGAGACGACGAGGAGGAGACGATGGCGGGACGCCAACGGATGTCGCCGGTGGACACGGCATGGTTGCGCATGGACTCGCCCGGCAATCTGATGATGATCGTCGGCGTCGACGTGTTCGCCGACCGCATCGACGCCGACCGGCTCAAGCAGGTGCTCGAGCAGCGGTTCCTCACGTACGACCGCTTCCGTAGCCGCGTCACGCAGGACGCAACCGGCTATTGGTGGGAGCAGGACGAGGACTTCGATCTCGACCATCATCTGATCCGCGTCGAGCTGCCCGCACCCGGCGGCAAGGCCGAGCTGCAGACGTTCGCCGCGCAACTGGCGAGCCAGGCGCTCGATCCGGGCAAACCGCTGTGGCAGATGCATCTGGTCGAGCACTACGACGGAGGCTCGGCGCTGGTCGTTCGCATCCATCATTGCATCGCCGACGGCATGGCGCTGATGGGCGTGTTGCTGTCGATGGCCACCGCGCACCCGGACGGCGACGACCGCGCCGAGCCGCAGCAACCGTCCGGCCGCGCCGACCGGCGCCAGCACGACGGAAAGTGGGAAGCGCTGCTGCGGCCGTTCACGGATGTCACGGTCAAGGCGATCGACGCCACCGGCGATATCGCCACCCGGGTGCTGCACGCCTATGGAGCGGCGCTGGAGGATCCGAACCTGGCCGGCGAAGCGGCGGCCGAATACGCCCGCATCGCGGCGCGTGTGGCGCAGGACGCGGCGGCGCTGGCGCTGATGGCGAGCGACTCCGTGACGAGCCTGAAAGGCAAGGTCGGCGGCTCCAAGGTCGTCGCGTGGAACGAACCGCTGCGACTGGCCGACGTGAAGGCCGTCGGCCACGCGCTCGGCTGTTCGGTCAACGACGTGCTGCTCGCCTGTGTCGCGGGCGCGTTCCGCGAGTATCTCGTCGCGCGCGGCGAGGACGTGACCGGCTGCGAAATCCGCGCGATGGTTCCGGTCAATCTCCGGCCGCCCGGCCCGCCGAAGACCCTCGGCAACAAGTTCGGGCTGGTGCCGTTGCTGCTGCCGGTGGGCATCGAGAACCCGATCGCGCGCGTGCTCGAAGTGCATGCGCGGATGGAGGAGCTGAAGGGCGGCTACATGCCCGTGCTGTCGATGGCGGTGCTCGGCGTCTCCGGCCTCGTGCCGCGTGCGGTGCAAAACCAGATCCTCGAGGTCTTCCAGCGCAAGACGACCGCGGTGATGACCAACGTGCCCGGCCCGCAGCAGACGCTGTACCTCGCGGGCGCGCGACTGAAGCAAATGATGTTCTGGGTGCCGCAGTCGGGAAACATCGGGATCGGCGTGTCGATCCTGTCGTACGACGGCGGCGTGCAGTTCGGTCTGGTCACCGACAAGAAACTGTGCGCAAACCCGCAGGACATCATCGACCGCTTCGCGCCCGAGTTCGAGAAAATGGTCTACGCGCTGCTGCTGTTGCCGTGGCAGGAGTACGTGGACCCCGAGATGGCCGAGCGCGCGCTGTTCGCCACCGAAACCGTGGCGGGAGTGGCCACGCGTCTGATGGAAAACCATGCGGCGCAGATGCCGGGTGCACCCGCGCGGGCCGCCACGCAGCGCGAACGCAGACCGCGCGCCGCCGCTGCACGAGCGGCACGGCGTTGAACGAGCCGGCATCGCCGACCCGCGCCTGAGGTTGCGCCACCGGGCGCCGTGGCATCGGGCCGCGGAACGCCGGAATCGGGTGTGTGAGCAGGCCAATTCGGGCCTTTCGGGGCGAGCCGGACCGTCTACGGTATCCGCGTTCGCGCGTGCAACCTGCTGCGCCGTCGACGCACGAGAAAGGAGGGTGCGATGCCGAATCGGATGAAGTCCTGGCCTTTCGCGTTGTCGGTCTTTCTGTGCATCGGATTCGCGCATGCCGTGTCGGCGCAGACCGCACCGTCCGGGTCGCAGCACCGTGTGCTGGTCGCGATGGATCCCGCCGATGAGGGCAGCGGACTGCTGTCGATCATTGTCGCAAACACGCCGTTGCCCAGGCTGCTCGGCGCGCCGGTCGCGGTGCTTCCGCTGCGCGACCTGCGCGACGCCATGCGCGCCACGCGTACTGGCGAGAACGACGCGATCGTCGGCCCGGCGCACGTGATCGCTTCAGCGCTCGCCCACGGCTACGAGCTCGTCGCCCATACGGGCGGCGAGGAGCGCTACGTGCTGGTCGCCAGCGGCGGCGCGAAATCGGTCGCGGATCTGAAGGGGCGCAACGCCTACTTCCCGCACGAGGACTCGCTGCGCACGTACGTCGGCCGCGGCCTGCTGAACCAGGGCGGACTGTCGGTGCGCGCGCTCGGGCAGGTGAGCTACCAGCAGAGCAGCATCGGCGGATTGATGTCGCTCGGCGGCCGCTTCGACGTGACCGTCGCGCTCGAACAGGAGTGGAACGCGTGGGCGGCGGCGAATCCGAAGCGCGCCGAGGTGCTCGCGACTTCGCGGCCCCTGCCGGCCGGTTTCGGCGTCGTCGTGCGCCGCGATACGTCGCCCGCGTTCAAGCGCGCGATCGTGCAGTGGGTGACGACGACGGACAACGTCGTCCCCGGGGCGCCGCGCTTTCGCGCGACCAGCGATCCGCGGCCGTACGAGTACGTCGCCAGCCTGGGCATCGTGACGCCGGAGGAACTGCAGGGTGTCAAGCGCGTCGGTGCGCGCGAAGCGCTCGAGCTGGCGCAACGCGGCGCCAAACTCGTCGACGTGCGTACCGAGCGAGAATTCAAGGCGCGGCGCGCGCGCGGCGCGATCCACGTTCCGTACGGCGAGAAGAGCCTGAAGGAGCCCGACTTCGACGCGTCGGTCGACACGTTCGCAGGACTCGCCAAGCTGGGTAAGGACGATCGGCTAATCTTCCTTTGCAACGGCGCGGAGTGCTGGAAGTCGTACAAGGCGTCGAAGTGGGCGCGCGACGCGGGCTACAGAAACGTCTACTGGCTGCGTGGCGGAATGCCGGAGTGGGTGGCGCAGGAGCTGCCGACCGAGCCCTGATCGCCGAGCGGACCGGCGGCGTTGTATCGTTTGCGCCTCGTTCGACACGAGGCGCGGAGCCGATGGCGACGGAAGCGCTGTACCGCATCGATCCCTATCTGCAGACCTGCACGGCCGTCGTCACTGCGGTGCACGACGACGGCGTCGAGCTCGACCGCACGGTGTTCTATCCGACGGGCGGCGGCCAAGCCGGCGATCGCGGCACGCTGGCGCTGGCCGACGGCACGACGCTCGCCGTGGTCGACGCGCGCAAGGCCAGGCGCGAAGGTGCGACCCCCGACGACACGCTGCACGTGCTCGACCCGGCCGCCGACTGGCGCGCGCGGCTGGCGCCGGGCGCGCGCGTGGTCGCGACGATCGACTGGGCGCGGCGCTACCGGCACATGCGCTTGCACACCGCCACGCATCTGCTGTGCGCGGTCGTCAAGGAGCTGGTCGACGGCTGCAGCATCACCGCCGACTACGCGCGGCTCGACTTCGCGATGACCGCGCCGCTCGACAGGCAAGCCGTTCAGGCCGGCCTGGATGCGCTGATTGCAGCCGGGCATCCGGTCGGCTACGAGTGGATCACCGATCAGGAGATGGCCGCCAACCCGCAGCTCGTCAAGTCGATGAGCGTGAGTCCGCCGATCGGATACGGTCGCGTGCGGCTCGTGCGCGTGGCGGACGTCGATCTGCAACCGTGCGGCGGCACCCACGTGAAGAACACGCGCGAGATCGGCAGTGTCCGCGTCGTCAAGGTGGAAAAGAAAAGCGCCCGGACGCGGCGTGTCGTTCTGGAGTTTGCGTGACCGGGCGGTTTGCATTCGGCAAAGGCGCGTGCGCGTGCGTGCGGCCGGCGCCGAACGAAGCGACCCGCAGGCGACGCATCGCGCACGCGGCGGCATGAAAATGCGGTCGCCCGGGAGTCCGATGTGGCGGTGATCGCACCTTCCGACGTTCTCGACTTCTGGTTCGGCGCGCCGGGTTCGGCTGAATACGGTCGGGCGCGGGCGCTCTGGTTCGAGAAGTCGGAAGCGACCGACGCCCACATCCGGGCGCGTTTCGGCGCCGCTGTCGAAGCCGCGCTGCAAGGCCAGTTCGAGGACTGGCGCGCTTCGCCGCGTGGGGCGCTCGCGTTGATCCTGCTGCTCGACCAGTTCACGCGCAATGTCTTTCGGGACACGCCGCGCGCGTACGCCGGCGACGCGCGCGCGCTCGCGCTGGCGCGGGAACTCGTGGGGCGCGGCGGCGATCTCACACTCGAGCCGCTCGAACGGCAGTTCGCTTATTTGCCGTTCGAGCATGCCGAGGACCGTGAGGCGCAAAAAATGTCGCTGCAGCTGTTCGGACGGCTGGCGACCGAAGGGCTGCCGGAGCCGCTCGCGTGGGCGCGCAAGCACGCCGAAGTGATCGAGCGGTTCGGCCGTTATCCGCATCGCAACGCGATCCTGGGTCGCGAATCGACGGCGGACGAACTGGCTTTTCTGCGGCAGCCGGGGTCGCGGTTCTAGACCGAAAGCGAAGTGCCGTAAAAGCATTGCTGCGGCGCGACCTTTTCAGACGCTTGCGCGCGCGGCAGAATGCGCGCAACGCCGCTACGCTCAAAAGGCGCAATCGGCATGGAGGGCATCGATGACCGTCGTCGCCCGATTCGAGATCGAATACACACAGTACGTCGATCACACAGGCCGCGTCGTGCGCGCACTGCCGGCGTTCGCCCGCGACGCGCGCGCACTGATCGACGACTACCGCGCGATGGTGCTGATGCGCGCGCTGGACGCCAAGGCCATCGCGATGCAACGCACCGGCCAGATCGGCACCTACGCTTCGACGCTCGGCAAGGAGGCGATCGACGCCGGCGTCGGCGCGGTGCTTGCGCGCGACGACGTCGTACTGCCCAGCTATCGCGAAAGCGGCATCCTGTTTCTGCGCGGCATCTCGCCGCACCGCGTGTTCCTGTACTGGGGCGGCGACGAGCGCGGCAACGACTTCCCGGAGTCGCCGCGCGACTTTCCGTTCTGCGTGCCGATCGCGCTGCAGTTGCCGCACGCGGTCGGCGTGGCCTACGCGATGAAGCTGCGCGGCGAACGCAGAGCCGCACTCGCACTGTGCGGCGACGGCGCGACCTCGAAGGGCGACTTCTACGAAGCGATCAACGCCGCTGGCGTGTGGAAGCTTCCGCTGGTCGTGCTGATCGTCAACAACCAGTGGGCGATCTCGGTGCCGCGCAAGGCGCAGACCGCGGCGGCCACACTGGCGCAAAAGGGCATCGCCGCCGGCGTCCATTGCGAGCAGTTCGACGGCAACGACGTGATCGCGGTGCGCGACGTGATCGGACGCGCGTTGGCGCGAGCGCGTGGCGGCGACGGCCCGACGCTACTGGAAGCGATCACCTACCGGCTCAGCGACCACACCACCGCCGACGACGCGTCGCGCTACCGCAGCGCCGAGGAGCTGGCCGAGATGTGGAAGCGCGAACCGATCGTTCGGCTGCGCGACTGGCTGGTCGCGCAGGGCGTCTGGGGCCGCGAGCAGGAGGAGAAACTGCGCGCCGAAGTCAATGAGCGCGTGCAGCAGGCGGTGGCCGCGTATCTGGATACGCCGCCGCCGCACCCGCGGCAGATGTTCGCGCATTTGTACGCCGAGCTGCCGCGTGCGTACGCTTGGCAAGTCGAAGCGATCGAGCAGGAAAATGGCGGCCATCACGCTCGTTGAAGCGATCAACCTGGCGCTCGCCCGCGCGCTTGCCGACGATGACCACGTCGTCGTGTTCGGCGAAGACGTGGGCGTGAACGGCGGCGTGTTCCGCGCCACCGTGGGGCTGCAGCAGCGCTTCGGGGCCGCGCGCGTGTTCGACACGCCGCTTGCCGAGGCGCTGATCGCCGGCATGGCGGTGGGGCTGGCGGTCGAAGGTCTGCGGCCGGTGGCCGAGATCCAGTTCGCCGGCTTCGCGTACACGACGATCGATCAGATCCTGAACGAAGCCGGCCGCATGCGCCATCGCACGCTGGGCCGCCTGTCCTGCCCGCTGGTGCTGCGCACGCCGTGCGGCGCCGGCATCCGCGCGCCCGAGCATCACTCGGAAAGCCCGGAGGCGATGTTCGCGCACATTCCCGGCATTCGCGTCGTGTATCCGAGTTCGCCGCGGCGGGCGTACGGATTGCTGCTGGCGGTGATCCGCGACCCGGACCCGGTCGTTTTTCTCGAGCCGTCGCGCCTGTATCGGCGCGAAAAGGAAGAGGTCGAAGACGACGGCCGCGCTGCGCCGCTGGACACCTGCTTCGTGCTGCGCGAAGGCACCGACGTCACGCTCGTGACGTGGGGCGCGTGCGTGGCAGAGACGCTGCAGGCGGCCGAGCAACTGTCGGCCGAGGGGGTCGCCGCCGAGGTGATCGACGTGGCCACCCTGAAGCCGATCGACTTCGACACCATCGTCGCGTCGGTGGCGAAAACCGGCCGCTGCGTGATCGTGACCGAAGCGCCGCGCACCGTGAGCCTCGCGTCCGAAATCTCGGCCGAGATTTCCGAACGCGGGCTGCTGTCGCTGCTCGGTCCGGTGCAGCGCGTGACCGGCTGGGACACGGTGACGCCGATGGCACGGCTCGAGTCGCTTTACATCCCCAGCCCGAAGCGCATCTGCGAAGCGGTGCGCCGCGTCATGGCCTACGCCTGATGAAGATCTTCAACCTACCCGACCTCGGCGAGGGCCTGCAGGAAGCCGAGATCGTCGAGTGGCACGTCAAGCCGGGCGACGACATTGCCGCCGACGCGACGATGGTTTCGGTCGAGACCGACAAGGCGGTGGTGGACATTCCGGCGCCGTACGCCGGCCGCGTCGATAAGCTGTTCGCGGCCAAGGGCGAGGTCGTGCGCGTCGGCGCGCCGTTGATCGGCTTCGCCGGCCAGCCCGCAGACACGGGCACCGTCGTCGGCGAACTCGAACCGCCGCGCACGACCGCTCCCATGACCGCGCCGGCGCACGCGGCTGTCCGCGCTACGCCGGCGGTGCGCGCGCTGGCGCGCGATCTGGGGGTCGATCTGGCCGCCGTTCAGGGCACCGGGCCGGACGGAGCGGTGACGAGCGCGGACGTGCGGCGCGCGGCCGCCGCGGTCCCTGCGGCCGCCAGCGGCGAGGCGCTGCGCGGCATGCGCCGCGCGATGGCGCAGCGCATGGCGGCGTCGCACGCGCAGGTGGCATCCGTCACGGTCTTCGACGACGCGGACGTGCACGCCTGGCCGCAAGGCACGTCGATTCTGCTCCGATTGCTGCGCGCGCTCGTTGCGGCGTCGCGAGCCGTGCCGGCGCTGAATGCGTGGCTCGAAGGCGAACGGCGGCGCGTCTTCGAGGAGGTCCACGTCGGAATCGCGGTCGATACCGCCGACGGCCTGATCGTCCCGGTGCTACGCAACGCGCACGCGCTCGACGCGGCCGCGCTCGAACGCGAGGCGCGTGCCCTGATCGAGGCGGCGCACGCGCGCGCGGTCGCGCCGGAGCGGCTGCGCGGCGCGACGATCACGTTGTCTAACTTCGGGCCGATCGGCGGCCGCTATGCCACACCGATCGTCGTGCCGCCGAGCGTGGCGATCCTCGGCGCCGGGCGAATCGCACTCGCGCCCGTGGCGCTTGCCGACGGCACGCTCGTCGCGCACCGCGTTCTGCCGCTGTCGCTGACCTTCGATCATCGCGCCGCCACCGGCGGCGAAGCAGCGCGGTTTCTGAACGCGGTGATCGCGGATCTCCGGCGCGTGGACTGACACATACCGCCTGCGGGCGAGCGGTCCACCGCGATCGCGGCGATCGACGGCTCGTCATCCGGGGCGGCAAGCGTCTGCGGATGGCGCATCGCGTGCCGGTTGCCCGCGGTCAGGCAACGTGCCGAGGTCCGCCGCGACGCGTCCGCCGGTGCGGCCGCGTGGTGCCAAGCGATCGAGCATTACGAATCTTCGCGACACGACAGACCTTCTGCCGCTCGCATCCGTCGTTCTTCGTCATTCCAAGCCGCAACGCCCCCAATTGTTATTCCGAGCCGCTACGCTGCCGTTGTCATTCCGAGCCGCAGGCGAGGAATCTCGGCATCGCGTGGCGCGGAGATCCCTCGCGTCCGCTCAGGATGACAACCCAGCGTCATTGCCCCGGCCTGGTTGCGCCATTCCGAGCCGCTACGCCCCCATTGTCATTCCGAGCCGCTACGCTGCCGTTGTCATTCCGAGCCGCAGGCGAGGAATCTCGGCACCGCGTGGCGCGGAGATCCCTCGCGTTCGCTCGGGATGACAAGCTAGCGTCGCAAGGCCGAGATCCCTCGCGTTCGCTCGGGATGACGATGGGGAGTCATTACAAGCCCGAGGCGAGGAATCTCCGCCGCACGCTACGCCGGGATCCCTCGCGTCGCTCGGGATGACCGAACCGGTGTCCACACGGGCGACGCGAACTTGCGGGGTCGCGGTGTCACGAGCTTGCGTCAGTCAATGATCTGGCGCCAGAGCTCGCGCGCGCAGCCATTCCGGATTGAATAGCCGCTTCAGGTACAGCCGCCCGCTATCGCACAGGACGGTGACGATCGTGTGTCCCGGTCCAAGCTGGCGCGCCACTTGCACCGCGGCTGCGACGTTGATTCCGGTGGACCCGCCGACGAACAATCCTTCTTCGCGCAACAATCGGTAGACCATCCGCACGCACGACGAATCATCGACGAACACCGCATCGTCGATCGGCGTGCCCTGCAGATTCGCGGTGACGCGCGTCGTGCCGATGCCTTCGGTGATCGAACTGCCCTCGGCTTTCAACTCGCCGGTCTTGACCCAACTGTAGAGTGCGCTGCCCTGCGGATCGGCGAGCACGATGCGAACGTGCGGGTTGCGTTCCTTCAGGTAGCGCGCCACGCCGGCCAGCGTGCCGCCGGTGCCGACCGCGCTGACGAATGCGTCGACGCGCCCATCCGTGTCGCGCCAGATCTCGGGGCCGGTCGTCTCATAGTGCGCCTGCCGGTTCGCGACGTTGTCGAACTGGTTGGCCCAGATCGCGTTTGGCGTCGTGGCCGCGAGTCGCCCCGCGATCTTCTGGTAGTTGTCCGGGTCGACGTACGGCTTCGGCGGCACCGGCCGCACCTCGGCGCCGAGCACCCGCAGCAATTCCATCTTTTCGGGCGACTGGTTGTCCGGAATCACGATCACGCAGCGATAACCGCGGGCCGCGCAGAGGTGCGCCAACCCGATGCCCGTGTTTCCGGCGGTGCCTTCGACGACCACGCCGCCGGACGCGAGCAGCCCGCGCCGTTCTGCGTCCTGGATGATGTAAAGCGCAGCGCGGTCCTTGACCGAGCCACCCGGGTTCAGGAACTCGGCCTTGCCGAGGATCTCGCAGCCGGTCTCGCGGCTGAACTTTTCCAGCCGTATCAGCGGCGTATTGCCAATGGTGCCGGCGAATCCGCTCCTCGTGTTCATGCTCGCCCCCGATCTATCAAAGGCATCGCGGTGCGCCAGAATACCGCCGATGCAGGCCGTACCGACCTGGAAGTTCCGCCGTATGCAACCCGGCGAGATGAATATCGACCCGATCGAGGGCGAGTTCTTCTCGACCGAGGCGCTGGGCAGCCTGGCCGACGCGCTGGTGCGCGAGGCGATCCAGAACTCGCTCGACGCGCGCGCCGGCGGCGAGCGCGTGCGGGTGCGGATCGCTTTTCCGCAGCCCTCGGCGTGGCTCGACGGCGAGCGTCGGGCGCGCTATCTCGAAGCGCTGTGGCCGCATCTGGCGGCCGAGGGCAGCGGGCTCGCTGATCTGCCTCAACGCCGCGAGCCGCTCGCTTTCGTCGTCGTCGAAGACGCCGGCACGCGCGGGCTGCAGGGCGATCCCGCGCAAAGCGAGGATCGCGAGCCGGCGGCGGACGCGCCGCGCAACGACTTCTACTTTTTCTGGCGCAACGTCGGGCGGTCGCGCAAGAGCGCGGCCGAACTGGGGCGCTGGGGCCTGGGCAAGACGGTGTTTGCGGCGGCTTCGCGCATCAACACCTTCTTCGCGCTGACCGTGAGACGCGACGACGGCCGCAGGCTGCTGATGGGGCAGGCCGTTTTGCGCATTCATCGCCTCGATGGCGCGCGCCACTACCCTTACGGCTACTTCGGCGACTTTGAAGGCGACTTCGCGTTGCCGGTGGACGACGACGCGGCGATCGAGACGTTCTGCCGCGATTTCGGCATCGCGCGGGCGAACGAACCGGGGCTGTCGGTCGTGATTCCGTATCCCGATCCGACGCTCGAGCCGCAGGCGCTGCTGCGCTCGGTCGTGCGGCATTACTTCGTGCCGATTCTGGCCGGCGATCTGGCCGTCGAGATCGTTCACGGCGATCAGGTCGAAGCGGTCGACGCCGTGTCGCTGCCCGGCCTGCTGGCGCGCAGCGCTTGGACGGAAGGGCCGGCGTTGCAACGGCTGGTGCAACTGGCGCGATGGGCGATGGCGCTGCCGCCGCAGCGGCACCTGCACCTGCCGGCGCCGGATCAGGGCGCGGCGCCGCGTTGGATTGCGGACCGCGCGCTGGAGGACGCGCTTGCGCCGCTGCGCGAGCCGTTCAACCGCGGCGATCCGGTCGGCGTCCATGTGCCGGTGTGGGTCAAGCCGACCGCCGGCGAAGCGGTGTGCGCCGGTTTCGACGTGTACCTCGAGCGCGACGACGCACTGTCCGGCAGCGACGAGCATTTCGTGCGCGAAGGCATCACGATCGCGGGCGTGCGCAGCGGGCTGCAAGGTGGCGTACGCGCGATCGTCTGGGTGCGCCAACGCGCACTGTCCGGTCTGCTCGGCGACTCCGAGAATCCGGCGCATACGGAATGGCAGGAGCGCTCGCCGCGGTTCAAGCAGCGCTATCGGCACGGCCCGTACACGCTGCGCTACATCAAGAGCGCGCCGCGCGAAATCGTGCGTGCGCTCACGCGCCCTGCAGCGGGCCGCGACTTCGCGCTGCTGCGTCACCTGTTCTCGCTTGACCTGCCGACCGAAGAGGCGGTCAGGCAACGCGCGGCGAGCGCACCCAAGCGCACCGGCCTGGATGGCACGGGCACCGCGTCATTCGTGGAGACGGTGGGCAAGGAGCGTTTCTTCGAATTGCAGAAACTGCCCGGCGGCTTTCGGCTCGCGGGCACAGTCGAGGGCGCCGCCGCGCCGCGTTTCGTCGCCGTGCTGGCCGCCTATGAGGTGCGGCGCGGCAACCCGTTCGCGCTGTACCAGGCGCTCGACTTCGAGATGGATCGGCCCCCGATCGAGGCGGTGGCCTCCGGCGCCGAGATCGTGCGCCGCGAGCGCAATGCGATCGTGCTGCGCATCGACGAGCCGGCATTTCAGCTCACCGTCCGCGGCTTCGACCCGCGTCGCGACGTACGGGTGAAAACGCTCGCGCAGTACGACGCATGATCCGGCGCCTGAACTACACGGGTCGCAAGCGCATCGCGCGTGCGCGGGCGGCGGTCCGCCTGATTCCGGCACCTTCAGGCGGCTGGGCTTTCGATGTCGAGTTCGACCTCGAGGGCTACGACTTTCCTGCGGACGCGAACGTTTTCGTCGAGGCGTACAACGCCACGTCGTACATGCGCTTCGATTTCGGTACGGTCGCGGCGCGCAGGCCGCCGCCGGATCTGCGCCTGACAGAAGTCACCTCCAGCCCGCTGCCCAAATTCCGGATCAAGGTGGTCGATTCGCGCCACGGCCTGCTACTCGGCGTGGCCGACAAGCTGGTGCCGCTGCATTCCGAGGATGCGCTTGCCGGCAAGCAGTCGCTGCTGCCGGTGGAGTTCCGCGATCTCGGCGATCGCATCTGGCGGCTGGACGTCTCCGACTGGCCCGTGCTCGAGCTGAACCGGCGCTTTGCCGATCTGGGCGAGATCGCCCGTTCGGCCGACTCCTTCGTCGCGCTCGTGTACCCGGAAGTCGTGCGCCAGGTTCTGCACGAGGCGCTGATCGTGCAGGAGCAGACCGACCCGGACTTCGACGAAGACGACTGGACCAGCCTGTGGCTGCGCTTTGCGTGCAGCCTGCCGGGTGTAGATGCTCCGCCCGAGGCGCAACCCGGTTCGTCGGCCGACGAGGCGCATGCACTGACCGAGGGCTGGATCGAGCGCGCGGTACAGGCGTTCTGCCGCGCGCGCGACGCGCGCGTGCGTTTCGAGCGCGCGCTGGCGAAAGGCACGCTGTGAGCGCGGTGGTGCGCGCGCTGCTGCCGGCCGGAATCGAGCGCCTGCGGGACGACCTGCAGGCGCTGCGCAGCGGCGCGCGGCGGGCGCCGCCATGCGAGCTATTGGCCGACTCGGGCGCGACCGCCGAACTGTCGGTGGAGGTGAAGGTCGCCCCGCAGAGGTTCGCGACCCGGGCGCAACTGGGCGAATACCTGTGGCAGTTGCTTGCACCGCTGCCGGCGGCCGAAGTCGAAGGCAACCGCGGGCTCTGGGCGTGGCTGTCGCTGTATTTCTTCGATCAGGTGTGCCCGTTACGGCCGGACGGCACGCGACGCCCGGGACAGGACTACCGGCATATTCCCGACTTCGACTTCCGCCATCGCTATCGCCACCTGCTGTACGGGCCGTACGCGGTGTATCGCCGCCATCGCGGGGCCGCGGCACTCCTGCTCGCCGGCCCGCCGCACTCGGAGCCGGCGCTGTATCAGGAGATCGCGGCGCGGCAGGATCTGATCGTCAGTCGCGGCGTGATCGATGCGCTGAACCTGCTGTATCTCGACCGGACGCGCGGGATACCCAAGCGCGGCGCCTCAGCAATCAACCAGCCGGGCACCGTGCGCCGCTTCGTCCGCGTGCTGCAGCAGCTCGATCTTACTTACGACATCCACGGCATGTCGGGCGAAGCGATCGTCGAATTGTTGCCGCCGGAGTTCGACGCGTGGAGACGCGGGTGGGCGACACCGTTGGGCCACTGAGCAGGTGGAGTTCGCACGACGTGCGATGTACCCGAACGTTACGTCGAGCCGGTGGCGATGAATCTCGGGCGCGCACGGTGCCGATGCGTCGCCCCGGCTTTGCCGCTGCAGAGCCGACTTCGTTCCTTGCGGACGACAAAAGATCGGGGCAACGACGAAAGGCTCGGAACGACGAACCGAGCCGCCCCGAACGGTACGCAGACACTGGCGCCGAGCCAGGCGCAATCGCCGTCAGTCCTCCAGTTCGGCCTTCGCCAGCTCAACGTCGAGTTTTTCCATTGCGTCGTGCGGCTCGCAGGCTGCCGCTTCGGCGTACAGCTTCTCGGCCTGCGCGAGCGCCTTCTTGCCTTCGAGCATCACGAGGCCGTTGGCGTATTCGATCCGCGCGATCGCGGAGTCGGGATTGAGCTTCAACGCCGTCTCGTAGTGCTTGAGCGCGAGCTCCTTCTTGGCGCCGTAGGTCAGACCGCCGATCATCGCGCCGACCTTGTCGATGATTTCGGCGTGATACGCACCGGAAGCGATGTGCGCGTCGGCGTGCTTCGGCGCGAGCGCGAGCGCGGTGTCGAGCGCGTTCTTCACCTGCGCGCCGATGCCCTGGGCGAGCGCCTTGGCGATCGAGATGCCCTGGCCGTAGCGGCCGAGCGCGTAGGCCTGCCAGTAGAACGCGTTGGGGTTCTTCGGCTCCCTGCGCTGCTGCTCGGCGGCGCGCTCGGCGACCTCCTGGAACAGCTCAAGCTTGCGCTTGTCGTTCTGCTCCAGGTAGTTCGCGTAGATCGCCTGCGCCTTGTTGGCCGCCGTGACGCCGGCGCCGCCCGCTTTCAGACCCAGCTCGCAGGCCTTCTGGAAGTCGCCTGCGTGAAACGCGATCCATGCCTCGACGACCGACTCGTCCTTCGGGAAGGGTTCGACGTCGCCGCGATGCAGCCGGTCCCATGCCTTCTTCAGCGTCGCTGCGGTGTAGATGAACTTCTTGTCCGGATATGGAAACTTCGCCCAGCCTTTTGCCATCGGCGTCTCCTCGGAAAAGCAGGATGGAGGATTCAGGATTCACTGAGACTTACGCAAGCTCGTGACACCGCGACCCCGCGAGTTCGTCTCGCCCGTGCGGGGACCGGTTCCGTCATCCCGAGCAGCGCGAGGGATCGCGGCATTGCAAGCGCCGGAGATTCTTCGCCTGCGGCTCGGAATGACAAAGGGCGACGGATGAGAGCGCCAGGCGGTCTGGCGTGTCGCGAAGATTCGTAATGCCCGATAGGATTGAGCGGTCATCAGATTGCGTCGATCTGCCGTGTGCGGCACGCTTCGGTCGGCTGAATCCTCGATCCTCAATCCTCAATCCTTCAGATACTCCCCGGCCAGCTTCTCGAACAGCTTGCGCGCGTCGCCGGTCAGATAAGGTGCGGCGAGCGCCATCACCTGGTAGCAGCCGCGCGCGAGCGCCTCGCCGACGACCGCCGGTTCGGAAAAGCGGCGGGGGTTCAGCACGTACTCGTACGACAGCCAGTAGGTGGTGACGACGACCATGTTGGTCGCGAGCGCCTCGATCTCGGGCCGCGTGGCCTTCAGTTCCTTCCGCTGCGCCAGGCCTTCGCACAGCCAGCGCGCCATCCGGATCTTCTGCGCCAGCAGCGATTTGAAACGCAGTTCGAGCGTGCGATTGTTGATCAACAGATTGTTCAGGTCGCGGTAGAAGAAGCGGTACTTCCAGATCAGTTCGAACAGCAGGTGCAGGAACAGCCAAGCGTCCTCCACACTCGGCTGGCGATTCTCCGGCACCGTCAGCAGCTTGTCGATCTCGCGCTCGAACTGCTGGAAGATGCAGTTGATGATGTCGTCTTTGTTCTTGAAGTGGTAGTACAGGTTGCCGGGGGAGATGTTCATCTCTTCGGCGATGATCGTCGTGTTGACGTTGGGCTCGCCGAAGTCGTTGAACAGCCGCAACGACAGCTCGAGGATGCGTTCGCGCGTTCTTCGCGGCGGTTTGCGTTCCATCGGGGTCGGCAGGCGCGATGCGGCGGTGCGACGGTTTCTCGTCGCGGCGGAGAATAGCATCGCGCTCCTCAGCGGCGCGCACCGAGCGGGCCGAGTGCGACGGCGGTCAGCGCGGGGCGGCGCGCAGCCAACGCTCGAGGTCGTCGAGCGTTCGAGCGAGCATTCGCGTGGTTGCCGAGGAGCGCGACTCGATCCAGGTTTCGCGGTGGCGACGGATGCTCTTGACCAGCGTCATGCGTTCGTCGCGCAGCACGGCGACGTCGATCTCGATGCCGTGTCGCGCAAGCGTGGGCGCCAGCTCGTGCCGGCGCACCCAAAGCTCGTGGCGCGTCTTCTGGTACGCGTGTTCGCACAGCCGGCGGCGGCTCGAATACGAGAACAGGTTGGTGAAGAACATGTCGGCGTCCGCCCGATTCGGCTGGAACAGCACGATGTCGGTGTTCGGATACGCCGTCTTGTAGCGCTCCATGCCGGCACCGAGGCGCGAATAGATGATCGCGCGGTACGTCTGTGCCAGCACGACCGGCAGCCCGCCGTCGACCAGCTTGTCGAGGTGATGTTCGCGGTCGCGCGTGCGATGGTGCGGGGTCGCGTCGTACGGCACCAGCGGGTTCACGCACAGCAGCAGGTCCACCCCCTGCTCGAGCGCGATCGACGCGTGCAGCGTCTTGCGCAGCGCGCCGTCGACGAAATCGCGGCCGTCGATGCGCACCGGAGGAAACACACCCGGAAGCGCGGCCGATGCCTGCACCGCGCGCGAGATCGACACGTGGTCGTAGCCTATTGATCCGAAAGCGACCGCTTCTCCGGTGTCCAGATCGGTGGCGACCAGAAACAGCTTGTGCCGGAGCTGGCGGAAATCGTTGGTGCGCCCGGGTTGGCTGAAGATGCGGGCAAGATAGCGTTCGACCGCGTCGCCGTCGAAAAGCCCCGTCGGAATCGCGCGCGCCAGCCGCTCGAGCGATCCCATCAGATTGCCGGGCCGCACGACGTAGTTCCAAAGCGCGCTCACCGCCAGCGGCGGCAGCGAGCGGATCCGCCGCCAGTACTCGCGCAGCGCCGGCCGCAGCAGGATCGCCGGATCGAAGCGATCGTCGGTCTTGCCGCCTTCGATGAACAGTTGCGACATCTGATGCGGCGTGAAGCCGTTGGCCAGAGCCGCCGCGATGAAAGCCCCGGCGCTGACACCGACGTAAACGTCGATGTCGTTGAAGTCGATGCCGCGCAACGACTCCGACAGCGCCGCGAGCGCACCAATTTCGTAAATCGCCCCCAACGGTCCGCCGCCCGCGAGGGCGAGACCGGTACGGCGGCGTTGCCGCTGCGGTGCACGGCGCCGAGCGGAGTCAGTGCGGGCGGCGGACCGTTCGTTCATGAGTCCGAGCGG
>CAZIJU010000024.1:33516-44064 GCA_964539745.1 uncultured Burkholderiaceae bacterium
GGCGCCGAGCGGAGTCAGTGCGGGCGGCGGACCGTTCGTTCATGAGTCCGAGCGGCGAGCGCCGAGCGCAGCGAGGAGATGTCCGCCGCCCGCGAGGGCGAGACAGGTGCGGCGGCGCTTCCGCGACGAGCAGCCACGGATGACGGCGCGGCCTTCATGCGCGCACGAGGCCAGACGGCGCGGGCAGGTTGTCATGCCCGTCTTCCGGTGTAGCCGGCTCTGCCGCGGTGACGGCTGGCCGGGTGCGGGCGGCGGCGGCTCAGCCGGCCGCTTTACGGGCGCGCGGCGCGCGGGACGACTTGGCCGAGCGGGCTCCGGAGAGCTTCTGCACGCTGGCCGTCAGTTCCTCGACGCGCTTGGTCAACGCCTGGATTTCCTTCTTGGTCGGCACCCCGAGGCGGGTCAGCGCGCGCTGCACGCGCTCCTCGAACACGCTTTCGAGCTTGTCCCAGGAGGCGTTCGCCTGCTTCTGGAAGCTGCCGGCTATCCGGGTGACCTTGCTGGTCACTTCGTTGACACGGTCTTCGGTGAGTTTCATCGTGCGCTTCTGAATGGAGTTGCCTTCCTTGACAAGCGCCTCGAAGACCTTGCTGCCTTCTTCCTGCGCCTTGGAAAACGCGCCGAGGCCCGCCAGCCAGATCTGGTGCGCCGATTCCTTGATCGCCGCCGCAAGCTGGTTGTCCTTGCCGCCGTCGGCCATCGCCTTGAGTTTCCGGACCATGTTCGACTCCTTCCCTGTAAAAACGACGTTATCGATGAGCGCGAGTCTATGGACGGGCGCTAGAGGGCGCCAACTAAAGCTCCTTG
Organism: uncultured Burkholderiaceae bacterium; assembly: GCA_964539745.1. Taxonomy (GTDB): domain Bacteria; phylum Pseudomonadota; class Gammaproteobacteria; order Burkholderiales; family Burkholderiaceae_F; genus DSNY01. The sequence goes on from CAZIJU010000024.1 coordinate 34,324, forward strand.
CGCGCGTAGAGCGCGGTCTCTACGAAACGCGGGCCGCGGTGCGGCAACGCCGCCCGATGCGCGCTGGTTAGAATCGGTCCGCAACGACTACAACGCATCGCGAGGAGATACCACCATGCAGTACTTCGTCACCGGGGCGTCCGGTTTCATCGGCAAGCGGCTGGTCAGGAAACTGCTCGCGCGGCGCGGTGCGGTGGTGCACTTCCTGATCCGGGAGTCCAGCAAGGACAAGGTGCCCGAACTGCTGGCGTTCTGGGGCGTGGACGAGAAGAAGGCGGTTCCGGTCTACGGGGACGTTGCGCAGCCGGACCTGGGTCTGTCGAAGTCGGCGATCAAGGCGCTGGCGGGCAGAATCGATCACTTCTTCCATCTTGCGGCCGTCTACGATCTGAAGGCGGATGCCGAGACCCAGGTGATCGCCAACGTCGAAGGCACGCGCAACGCGGTGGGGCTGGCCAACGAGCTGAAGGTCGGCTGCTTCCAGCACGCTTCGTCGATCGCCGCCGCGGGACTGTACGAAGGCGTGTTCCGCGAGGACATGTTCGACGAGGCCGAGAACCTCGAGCATCCGTACTTCAGCACCAAGCACGAGTCGGAAAAGATCGTCCGCAAGGAGTGCAAGCGCCCCTGGCGCGTTTATCGACCGGGGCTCGTGGTCGGCGATTCGAAGACCGGCGAGATCGACAAGATCGACGGTCCGTACTATTTCTTCAAGCTGATCCAGAAGATGCGGCGCATGCTGCCGCCGTGGATGCCGACGGTCGGCATCGAGGGCGGCCGCATCAACATCGTTCCGGTCGACTTCGTCGTCGACGCGATGGACCACATCGCGCACGCGAAGGATCTGGACAACCGCGCGTTCCACCTCGTCGACCCGACGCCGTACCGTGTCGGCGACGTGCTGAACATCTTCGCGCGCGCCGCGCACGCGCCCGAGTTCGGACTGCGCATCAACGCCGCGCTGTTCGGGTTCATTCCGCCCAGCGTGCGCAAAGGGCTGCTTGCGCTGACGCCGGTGCGGCGCATTCGCAACGCAGTGATGAAGGACCTGGGGTTGCCCGAGGACATCCTGCAGTTCGTCAATTACCCGACACGCTTCGACTGCCGCGACGCCGCGGCGGCGCTCAAGGGCAGCGGCATCGAATGCCCGCGGCTGGAGGACTACGCGTGGCGGCTGTGGGACTACTGGGAGCGCAACCTCGATCCCGATCTTTTCGTCGACCGCACGCTGAAGGGACAGGTCCAGGGCAGGGTGGTCCTGGTCACCGGCGGCTCGTCCGGCATCGGGCTCGCGGCTGCGAAGAAGATCGCCGCGGCGGGCGCGGTCACGGTCATCGTCGGCCGCGAGCAGGAAAAACTCGACGCGGCCAAGAAGGAGATCGAGGACGGCCTTGGCGACAACGTCAACGGCGGGCAGGTCGTGACGTTCGCCGCGGATCTGGCCAACTACGAGGGCTGCGACAGGCTGGTCGCCTGGCTGGTCGAGAAGTACGGCGGCGTGGACGTGCTGATCAACAACGCGGGGCGCTCGATCCGGCGCGGCATCGAGTCGAGCTACGACCGCTTCCACGATTTCGAGCGGACGATGCAGCTCAACTATTTCGGCTGCCTGCGCACGACGATGGGGCTGCTGCCGCACATGGCCGCGCGCCGGCGCGGACACGTCGTCAACATCAGCTCGATCGGCGTGCTGACCAACGCGCCGCGTTTTTCGGCGTACGTCGCCAGCAAGGCGGCACTCGATGCGTGGACCCGCTGCGCGGCGAGCGAGTTCATCGACGTCGGCGTCACCTTCACGACGATCAACATGCCGCTCGTGAAGACGCCGATGATCGCGCCGACCAAGATCTACGAGAACGTGCCGACGCTCTCGCCCGACGAGGCGGCCGATCTGATCGTCGATGCGATCGTCTACAAGCCGGTGCGCATCGCCACGCGGCTCGGCATCTTCGGCCAGGTGCTGCACGCGCTGGCGCCGCGCGTGGCGCAGATCGTGATGAACACGGCGTTCCGCATGTTCCCGGATTCGCCCGCGGCCAAAGGGGCCAAGGACGGCGAGAAGCCGAAGCCCACCCCGGACCAGATCGCGTTCGCGAATCTGATGCGGGGCATCCATTTCTAGTCAGAATGGCCTGCCTCCTCATGGCAGGCCATCATGGCTGGCGCGACGCGGCGGCGCCCGACCTTTCCCCATCTCCGCTGGCGGGAGAGGGGGTCGGGGAGAGGGGGACTGCTCGACGTGCGCAGGCAAGCGCTGTGTCGTCCTGATCTCGCGCTCGACGATCTGTCGCACGCGCCGATCCTCGATCGTCGCAAGATGCCCGACGCCCTCGAGCACGTGATGACGCGCGCCGTCGAGCAGCGGGCTCGTGCGCGGAACGATCAGGTTGTCGTCGAGCGTGGCGATGCAGACGAACTTCGCGCGGCGGCCGCGGTCCTCGCTCGCCGCGAGCTCGTGAAGAAAAGGTGAAGCGGGGCGCATCTGGCGCGCGTTGCGCCCGTGGCCGAAGCGCGCGAGCAGCGTGCCGTGATGCGGCGAGGCGATCGTGATCGCGCCGGCGACCGCCGCATCGCCGTGGCGGCGCATGTAGCAGCGCACCGCGAGTCCGCCCATGCTGTGCGCGACGACGACGACGCGCTCCGCGCCGCTCGCCGCCCGCAGCCGCTCGACGGCGCCGTGCACCAGGTCGGCGTAACCGTCCAGATCGCCGAAAGGCGGCGTCAGATCGACGGTCGCGACGTTGCACCCGGCGAACCCGCCGGCGTCGAGCCAAGGTTTCCAGACGGCGCGATTGCAAAGGTAGCCGTGCACCAGCAACACGGCGGGGCGCGCGCGATCGCGCACGACCGGCGGCTCGGCAAAGCCAGCGAAAAACGGCATGCGCCACGCGAAGGCGCGCAGCGATGCCGACGTTTCGCGCAGCCAAACCGCGAGCACGCGCGGCAGCGGCGCGCGCGGACGGCGCGGGTCGACGGCAGCGGCGATCGCGAATTCGATGCCGAGCACGAGCGCATGGCCGGCCGGCGGCACCGCGAGCCCGATCGCTGGCGCCAACCACACGCTCGTTTCGTCCGGCAGCCACCACGCCGCGAGCAGCGCGCCGCCGCCGATCTGCAACGCGAGCGACAGACGCAGCAGCGTTGCGAGCTTCATCGCGCCGCCTCGCGACGCGCGGGATCGACGTCGATCCAGCTCCATTGCCGCGAAGTGAAGGGGTGCCGCCGATAGCCGTCGACCCAAGGCTGCGCGAGGTCCAGGATCAGCCGGTGCAGGTGAAACTTGTAAGGCATGTAGGCGGTCAGCAAGCGCGCCGCGCGATGCAGTAGCTGCAGGCGTTCGGGCCCGTCGGGCAGCACGCGCTGGCGTTCGTACAGCGCGTCGTATTCGGGCAGGTCGAAACGCGCGTCGTTCAACTGCTCCCGGTTCGGCCCATAGCCCATGCCGAACAGCGTGTCGCTGTCGGGGCTGCCGACCTGCCAGCTGTATCCCCACATCATCAGCTTGCCCGCCAGCGACATCTTCAGCAGCTCGGGCCACTGCGCGATGCGGAAGTCGATGCGCAGTCCGACCGCGCTCATGTAGCGCTTCCATAGCTCGTTGCGCTTGCGGTCCAGCGAGGTCGCCGACGATGCCAGCTCGAGCACGAGTGGGGCGCCTTCCGGCGTTTCGCGCCAGCCGTCGCCGTCGCGATCGACGTAGCCGAACATGTCGAGCAGCGCGGCTGCGCGCGATCGGCTGAACTCGCCCATCTCGCTGCGATAGTCCGGGTCGTAGCCGAAGGTGCCGGGCACGATCGGCGACTGCGCGCGCACCCCCTGGCCGGAAAAGATCAGACGGATGTACTCGTCGCCGTCGATCGCGAGCGCGATCGCGCGGCGCAGCGCGATTCTGTCCGGCGTATAGCCGCCGACGACCGGGTGGTCCATGTTGAAGTAGCTGAGCGAGACATCGGCGGCCGCCGTGCGGCGCATCCGGATGCCGCGCCGTTGCAGATACGGTGCCAGCCGGCCGTCCGGCGCCGCGACCGGGACGAACTCCAGCGGCACGGCGAGCACGTCCAGATCGCCCTGCACGAACGCCAGCCAGCGCGGCTGCGATTCCTCGATGATCGCGATCTCGACGCGATCGACCAGCGGCAGGCGGCGCCCGCGCAGCCGAGCGACTTCGTCGCGCATCTCGGCCGCGTCGGCGGCCGGTTCGAAGTCGTAGCGCTCTTCGCGATAGTCCGGATTGCGTTCGAGCACGATGCGCGACGAGCGCGTCCAGTGCGCGAGCCGGAACGGACCGGTGCCGACCGGATGCGACATGATTGCGTCGCCGTAGGTTTCGACGACTTCGCGAGCGACCGCGCCGAGAAGCGACGCATCGGCCAGGTTGTAGACGAAACGCGGATCCGGTTCGGCCAGCCGGATCCGGAACGTGTAGCGGTCGAGCGCGCGCAGCCCCTCGACCTCGCGGTCGTAGTCGAAAGGCGCCTTGCTGCGGATGGCGTGCCGGCGCAACTCGGTCAGGCCGAGCAGCTTGCTGTTTTCCAGCACGAACAGCATCGGGCTTTTCCAGCGCGGGTCGTACAGACGCTTGAACGAATAGACGTAGTCGTGTGCGGTCAACTCACGGCGCGCACCCTTGAATGCCGGGTCGTCCGCGAAAAAGATGCCGGGTCGCAGCCGGATCGTGTACGTGCGATGGTCGGCGGACACCTCCGGCAGCGCGACCGCGGTATTTGGCCGCAGCTTCGCCGGCCTGGCGAGGTAGTCGTACTCCAGCGGCGCGTCGAGGATGTGCGACAGGACCGAGCGCGAGTACAGGTCCTGCACCTGCGCCGGGTCGAATCCGGTTTCGGCGGCCGGGAACGCCACGCGCAGCGTCTTCGGGCCGGCACCGCGCGGCTGCTCCATCGCGACGCGCGCGCCGGCCAGCGGAGCGATCGCCGCAGTCGTCAAGAAGCGCCGCCGCGGCGCGCTCATCGGCTTGCGTTCAGCTCGTTACTTGACGGCCCGCGACTGCGCGACCGGATCGACGTCGACGTATTGCCACCACTCCAGCCAGAACGGCGGCCGGCGGTAGCCGGTGACCCAGGGGTGGACGAGGTCGTTGATGATCCGGTGTACGTGGAACTTGTACGGGGCGTAGGCGATCAGGATCGCGTTGGCGCGCCGGAACAATTCGAGCCGTTCGGGACCGTCGGGAACGACCTTCAGCCGCTCGTAGATGCGGTCGAACTCGGGCAGCCTGAAGCGCGCGAGGTTCTGGCCGCCGATCTCGGGGCTGTAGCCGCGTGCGAACACGCCCTGGCCGTCGGGCGAGGCTGCGCTCAGTCCCACGCCCCACATCATGAACTTGCCGGCGCGTGCCTGCTTGAGCTGCTCGGGCCATTTGGCAACGCTGAAGTCGAGCCTCAGGCCCAGCGCTTCCAAGTTCTTCTTGAACAATTCGTCGAACTGGCGCGAAATCTGGTCGGGTTGCGTGGACAGCACCAGCCGCAGCGGCGAGCCGTCCGGCTGCTCGCGCCAGCCGTCGCCGTCGCGGTCGACGTAACCGTACATGTCGAGCAGAGCGCGCGCGCGCGCCAGGTCGTACGCGCCCATCTCGCTGCGGTATTCCGCGTCGTAGCCGTAGGTGTGCGGCATCAGCGGCGACTGCGCGGCGATGGCCTGACTGCGGCGTACGAGCCGGATCTCGCGGTCGATGTCGATTCCGAGATTGATCGCGCGGCGCAGCGCGATTCGCTCCGGCGTATAGCCGCCGATCACCGGGTCTTCCATGTTGTAGACGGTCATCGTGACGTCAGCCGCCAGCGTGCGGTAGAGCCGGATGCCGCGCCGGGCCAGGTGCGGGGCGAGTTTGCCACCCGGGACGACGAGATTGGCGAAGTCCAGCGGCGTGCCGTACAGCACGTCGTGCTCCGCACCGGCGAAGGCGAGGTAACGCGGCTGGTTTTCCTCGACGATCGAAATCTCGACGCGGTCGATCATCGGCAGCTTGCGCCCGCGCCAGCGGCGCGCGAGCTCCTGGCCTTCGGCGTCGTCGGCGCTCGGCGTCTCGTCGTAGCGGACGTCGCGATAGGTCGGATTGGGCTCGAGCACGATGCGCGACGATCGCCGCCATTCGGCCAGACGGAAGGGTCCGGTGCCGACCGGGTGCTCCATGATCCTGTCACCGTAAAACTCGACGACCTCGCGCGCGACCGCGCCGTGAATGTCCGGGGTCGCCAGGCCATAAAGGAAGCGCGGATTCGGCTCGGCGAGCCGGATCTGGAACGTGTAGCGGTCGAGCGCGCGCAGCCCTTCGATCGGCCGGTCGTAGTCGAACGGCTGCTTGGTCTTCAGCACCTCGTCGCGGTACTCGTTCAGGCCGACCAGCTTGTCCAGCAGCCAGACCGCCACGTACGGCGCCTTCCAGCGCGGGTCGTAGAAGCGCTTCCACGAGTAGACGTAGTCGTGCGCGGTCAGCTCGCGCCGCTGGCCCTTGAACGCGGGATCGTCGGCGAAGTAGATGCCGGGGCGCAGGCGGATCGTGAACGTGCGGTAGTCGGCGGAGACCTCCGGCATCTCGAGCGCGGTGTTCGGCTTGAGCTTGTACGGTCTGGCCAGATGGTCGTACTTCAGCGGCGCCTCGAAGATGTGCGCGGTCACGATGCGGGAATAGATGTCGCTGATCTGCACCGGATCGAACCCGGTTTCGGCCACCGGAAACGCATAGCGCAGGACCTTGGCCTGCGCTGCGCCGCGCCTCGGCTGGGCGCGCGATGCGAGCGGCGCGGCGATCGCGCCGCCGCCGGCGATCAGCAGCGCCCGGCGGCTGCGGCAGGGCGAAACGCTCGTCATCCGTTCACCCGCCGCTTCGACGCCTGCGGATCGACGTCGACGTACTTCCAGAAGTCCCGCTTGAACACGTTGCGGTGATAGCCGACCACCCAGGGGTGCGCCAGATCGGTCCAGATCCGGTGCACGTGGATCTTGTAGGGCATGTACGCGATCATCAGCTTCTTCGCTTCGGTCATCAGTGCCATGCGCTCGGGGCCGTCCGGCAGCACGCGCTGCGCTTCGTAGACCTTGTTGAATGCGGGCAGGTCGAAACGCGCATGATTGGCCTGACCCTTGTTGCCGCCATAGCCGAGCGCGAGAAAGGTGTCGCCGTCGGGGGCGGCGGCACTCCAGCCCACCCCCCACATCATCAACTTGCCGGCGCGCGAGGCCTTCAGGTTCTCCGGCCACTTCGCGTGCTTGAACTCGATGCGAACGCCGATCGCGTCCATGTTTTTTTTCCACAGCTCGTTCAACTGCCGCGACTGTTGATCGGGCTGCGTCGCGTATTCGAGCACGAGCGGCGAGCCGTCCGGCTGCTCGCGCCAGCCGTCGCCGTCGCGGTCCACAAAGCCGTACATGTCGAGCAGCGCCTTGGCCTTGGCGCGGTTGAATTCGCTCATCTCGGAGCGGAACTCGGGGTCGTAGCCCCACACCCCTGGCGCGATCGGCGACTGCGCGGCAACGGCCTGGTTCTTGCGCACGAGGCGGATCTCCTGGTCCAGGTCGACCGCGAGGCTGATGGCGCGGCGCAGCGCGACCTTCTCCGGCGTGTAGCCGCCGACGACCGGATGCTCCATCGCGAAATACGACACCGATACGTCGGCGCGCGGATAACGGATCATCCGGATCCCCCGCTTGCGCAGGTTGGGGGCGAGCTCGTTGTTCGGCAGCGCGAGGTTGGCGAAGTCGGTCGGCACCTCCTCGATGATGTCGTGCTCGCCGTTGAGGAACGCGAGCCAGCGCGGCTGGTTCTCCTCGACGATGTAGATCTCGACGCGATCGACCATCGGCAGCTTGCGGCCGCGCAGTTTTTCGGCGATCTCGCGCGCGTACGCGTCGTTCGCGGGCGGCGCCTCGTCGTAGAACTCGTCGCGATAGTTCGGATTTCTCTCGAGCACCATGCGCGAGCTTCGCTTCCACTGCGCAAGCCGGAAAGGCCCCGTGCCGACCGGGTGCTCCATGCTCTTGTCGCCGTAGGCCTCGACGACTTCGCGCGCGACCGCGCCGAGGAAAGAAGGGTCGGCGAGGTTGTAGACGAAGCGGGGATTGGGCTCGGCAAGCCTGATCTGGAAGGTGTAGCGGTCGAGCGCGCGCAGCCCTTCGACCTCGCGTTCGTAGTCGAACGGTTTGCCGCTGCGCAGCGCCTCCTGCCGCAGTTCCGACAGCCCGAGGATCTTGCTGTTCTCGAGCACGTACAAGTTCGGGCTCTTCCAGCGCGGATCGTAGTGGCGTTTCAGCGAGTAGACGTAGTCGTACGCGGTCAGCTCGCGCCTGCGGCCCCTGAATGCCGGGTCGTCGGCGAAGAAGATGCCCGGCCGCAGGCGGATCGTGAAGGTGCGGTAGTCGGTCGAGACCTCGGGCAGCGCCGCCGCGGTGTTCGGCCGCAGGCGTACCGGCCGTGCGAGAAACTCGAACTCCAGCGGCGCATCGAAGATGTTCGACGCGATGATGCGCGAATACAGGTCGGAGATCTGCGCCGGATCGAACCCCGTCTCGGCGATGCGGAACGCGTAGCGCAGCACCTTCTCTTGCGCGTGCGCCGACAATGCGCCCGCGAGCAGCGCGGCGAGCGCGAACGCGGCGCGCGCGCCGCGGCGGGCGAAGTTCGAGGTCATCCGGGTCGTTCCGTATTCGAAGCGGGCGCAAGGGTAACGCAAGGCGTGCGCCTCGCGCATCGGACACCGCTTGGCGGCGAACATTCCGAGCTGCGACAGACCGGTTTACCGCCGAATCGATTTCAGGATAATGCGCGCTTTCGCGCGCGGGCCGGACGGGCCGTGACTGGCCGACCACGAGCTTGTGCAGTGCGACGCGCCGATTGGGTACACGGGTCAATACAAGGCTGACGTGGCTGCGTACATCGTCCGACGAGTCTGGCAGATGATCCCGACGCTGGCGGGGGTCATCCTGCTGGTGTTCTTCCTGTTCAAGTACTTCGGCGGCGACCCGGCCGAGATCTTGGGCGGGCTGCTCGCCACCCCCGAGCAGATCGAGTCGATCCGCGAACAGCTCGGCTTGAACCGGCCCGTGTGGGAGCAGCTCGCGATCTTCGTCAAGCAGATCGTCACGTTCGACTGGGGGCGAAGCTGGGCCACCAGCGAGGCCGTCTCGAACATCTTCGTCACTCGGCTGCCGGCCACGCTGACAGTGATGGTGCCGATCCTGATCCTCGAAGTCGTGCTGGCGATTCCGCTTGCGCTCGGCGTGGCCTACGTGCGCGGTACCCTCGTGGACCGGGCGATCATGATCCTGACGACGGTGGCGCTGTCGATCTCGTTTCTCGTCTACATCATCGTCGGGCAATGGCTGTTCGGTTTCCAGCTCGGATGGTTCCCGGTGCAGGGCTGGACCGACAGCTTCTGGAAGAACCTGACGACCTACGCGCCGCTGCCGATCATCCTCGCGGTGCTGGTGAGCCTTGCGCCGCAGACCCGGCTTTACCGCAGCTTCTTCCTCGACGAGATCGGGCAGGACTATGTGCGCACCGCGCGCGCGAAGGGACTCGGCGAGAACACGATCATGCTCAAGCACGTGCTGCGCAACGCGATGATCCCGATCCTGACGAACGTCGCGGTGCAGCTGCCGGGTGTGTTCATCGGTTCGTTCCTGATCGAAATCTTCTTCTCGATCCCGGGGCTCGGACGCGAGGTGTACCTGGCGGTCAACCGCAGCGACTACCCGGTGATCCAGGCGGTCACCGTCTATCTCGCG
>CAZIJU010000025.1:0-43482 GCA_964539745.1 uncultured Burkholderiaceae bacterium
GCCGCGCCGGCGGCGATTCCGTAAGCGCCGATGCCGCCGCGGATTCGAACGCGCAGCCCTAGGATGCGGCCGTTCGCGTCGAGCGCGAGCTCCGCATCGGCGTGTTGCTCGCGCCCGTGCGTGGCGGCCTGGAACTCCTCCAAGCGCGTGGCGCGCCAGCGCACCGGCCGGCCGAGCTTGCGCGCGGCGAACGCGCAAACGACGTCTTCGGGATGCAGCGCCGCCTTCATCCCGAATCCCCCGCCGACGTCACCGACCACGACGCGCACGTTCTCCGGCGGCATCGCCAAGACACCGGCGAGCGCTTTCTGGGACCCCGCCGGATTCTGCGAGCTGGCATGCAGTGTGAGGCGCCCGGTGCTCGGGGCGAATTCGGCAACGCAGCCGCGCGGCTCAAGCGTCACCGGCGCCAGCCGCTGGTTGCGCACGGAGATCCGCGCGACGTGGGCCGCTTGCGCGAACGCGGCGTCGCAGGCCGCGGCATCGCCGAAGCTCGAACGACCGGCGATGTTGCCGGGCGCGTCGGGCCACACCAGGGGCGCGCCGGGCGCGAGCGCCGCCTCGATCGTCGCCACCGCCGGCAGCGGCTCGTAATCGACCGCGACGAGGGCGGCGGCGCGTTCGGCCGCCGCGCGCGACTCGCCGACGACGGCGGCGACCGCTTGGCCGACGAACCGCGCGGTGTCGGTCGCGAGCGGAAAGTACGGCGGCGTGGTCTGCGGCTGCCCCTTGCCGCCGCGCAAGGCCGGACTGGCCGGAAAGGGTGCGACGCCTTCGGCGACGAGATCGGCGCCGCTGAGCACCATGACCACGCCTTCGGCCGCCTTCGCCTCGGTCGCGTCGACCGACGCGATGCGCGCGTGCGGGTGCGGCGACCGTACGAACGAGACGTGCAGCTCGCCGTCGAAGGAGAGGTCGTCGACGTAGCGGCCGCGACCGGTGAGCAGCCGATCATCCTCGATTCGAGTGACCGCCTGACCGATGCCGAATTTCATCGTTGTGTTGACTCCGGGGAGTTGTACTGAGCTCAGCGGCGCCGGCGCAGCAGCAGCGCGGTCGCCGCGAGTCCGACGATTGCGAGCAGCCCGACCGCGACCCAGACCGCGCTCGAACCGGTCAGCAGCAGCGCCAGCGCGACGCCGACCGCGAGCCCCGCCGCCCACAGCAACACGAAGGCGAGCGGGCCTGCCAAGGCATCAACTCTTCGGCGGCACGTAACCCTGCGCGACGTCGGCCCCCTCGCCGAAGAAGTGGCGCTCCATCTGCGCCTGCAGGTACTTGCGTGCGCGCGGGTCGGCGAGGTTCAGGCGGTTCTCGTTCACCAGCATCGTCTGGTGCTTGAGCCACTGTTGCCACGCTTCCTTCGACACGTTCTCCCAGATGCGCTTGCCGAGCTCGCCGGGCACGGGCGGAAAGTCGAGGCCTTCGGCCTCGTGCCCGAGCTTCACGCATTTGACCATTCTTGCCATGACGCCTTCCTTATCGAGCATTGCGAATCTTCGTGACACCGCCGACTGCCTGGCGCTCGCGTCCGTCGCCCTTCGTCATCCCTCGCCCTTCGTCATCTCTCACCCTTCGTCATTCCGAGCTCCCGTCGTCATTCCGACCGGTCCCTCTCCTGTCATTCCGAGCCGCAGGCGAGAATTCTCCTGCGTTCGAAACGCCGAGATCCCTCGCGTTCGCTCGGGATGACAAGCCAGCGTCATTTCCCCGGCCTGGCTTCGCTCTTCGGAGCGGCAACGCCCCCACTGTCATTCCGAGCCGCAGGCGAGGAATCTCCGCCGCGCGCGACACCGAGATCCCTCGCGTTCGCTCGGGATGACAAACCAGCCCATTCGCCCGGCCCGGCTTCGTCATTCCGAGCCGCAATGCCACCCTTGTCATTCCGAGCCGCAGGCGAGGAATCCCCTGCGCCACCAACGCCGAGATCCCCCGCGTCGCTCGGGATGACGGCGCCGCCGCCCGTACGAGCGAAACGAACCCGAAGGGTCGCGGTGTCACAAGCGAGCGTCATCCTCGATCATTTTTTTCAGTTCCGCTTGCGCCGGACCGACGGTTCAAATCGCCTTCATCAATACCTGCGAGCGACGCTGCCAGTTGTATAGCTTCTTGCGTTCGACCGGCAGATCGTCGACGTCGGCGAGCACGAAGCCGCGCTTCAGAAACCAGTGCGCGGTGCGCGTCGTCAGCACGAACAGCTCCTCCAGCCCGGCCGCTTTGGCGCGCGCCTCGATGCGCTTGAGCAGCCGCCCGCCGTCGCCATAGTTCTGGTAGCTCGGATGCACGGTGAGCGCGGCCATCTCGCCCATCTTCGATTCGGGGAACGGATACAAGGCGGCGCAACCGTAGATCACGCCGTCGTGCTCGAGCACCGTGAAGCGGTCGATCTCGCGCTCGATCAGTTCGCGCGGGCGCTTGACCAGCGTGCCGTCGGCCTCGAGCGGCTCGAGCAGCTTGAGGATACCGCCGACGTCGTCGATCGTCGCCTCGCGCAGCGCCTCGAGGTCTTCGACCGACAGCATCGTCCCCACGCCTTCGTGCGTGAACAGCTCGATCAGCACCGATCCGTCGAGCGCGTACGGGATCACGTGCACGCGCTGTACGCCGCCGCGGCAGGCGCGCAGCGCGAAGCGCAGGTTGAACGCGGAGTCGGCATCGACGTCGTCGTCGGCGAGCAGGTTCTCGGCCTGCGCGATCGTCAGCTCCTCGTACAGTCGGCCGGCGCGGTCGCGCACGCCGTCGATGTCGGTGATCAGGATCAGCTTGTCGGCGCGGATCGCGGTGGCGATGCTGGTCGCGACGTCCTCCATCGTCAGGTTGAACGCCTCGCCGGTCGGGGAGAAGCCGAGCGGTGAAGCCAGCACGATCGTGTCGGCCGCGAGCGCGTGCCGGATCGCGTCGGCGTCGACCTTGCGCACGACGCCGGTGTGCAGGAAGTCGACGCCGTCGAGGATGCCGACCGGGCGCGCGGTGACGAAGTTGCCGCTGACCACGCGCACCTTCGAGTGCGCCATCGGCGTGTTCGGCAGCCCTTGCGAAAAAGCCGCCTCGATGTCGAGCCGGATCTCGCCCGAGGCTTCCTTCGCGCACTCCAGCGCTGCCGCGTCGGTGATCCGCATGCCCTGCGCGAAGCGCGCCTCGAGCCCCTTCAGCGCGAGCTGCGCCTGCACCTGCGGGCGCGAGCCGTGCACGATCACGAGCTTGATACCCATCGCGTGCAGCAGTGACAGGTCGTGCACCAGCGCGTTCAGGCGCCCGGCCTCGATCAACTCGCCGCCGAAAGCGACGACGAACGTGCGGCCGCGATGCGCATGCACATACGGGGCGACATCGCGCAGCCAGGCGACGAACTGCGCGTGCGTGGCTGCGACGAGCGAGGAAGGCAACGAGGTGTGGGTGTCGTTCACGCGAAAAGTATACTTCGCGCCCTCTGAACGCCTCTCGTTTCGAACGATGACGCGACTTCGGTCGCGGACCGATGCAGCAGCCAGCTTCGAAGCCCGCGCAGCGACCGCAACGGTCGAGTCCACCGCGCGCGCCGCTGCCGTCGATCGCGTTCCCTGAGGAACTCCCGGTTTCGGCGCGGCGCGACGAGATCGCGCGCGCGATCGAAGCCAACCAGGTCGTCATCGTCTGCGGCGAAACCGGCTCGGGCAAGACCACGCAACTGCCGAAGATCTGCCTCGCGCTCGGCCGCGGGCGCGACAAGCTGATCGGCCACACGCAGCCGCGCCGCATCGCCGCCTCGTCGGTCGCGCGCCGAATCGCGCAGGAACTGAACTCGCCGCTGGGAGAAGTGGTCGGCTTCAAGGTGCGCTTTACCGACCACACGCGCCCCGGCGCGGCGGTCAAGCTGATGACCGACGGCATCCTGCTCGCCGAAACGCAGGCCGATCCGCTGCTTTCCGCCTACGACACGATCATCATCGACGAGGCGCACGAGCGCAGCCTGAACATCGACTTCCTGCTCGGCTACCTCAAGCAGCTTCTTCCGCGGCGGCCCGATCTGAAGCTCGTCATCACGTCGGCGACGATCGACGCCGACCGCTTCGCCGCGCACATCGGCACGAAGGACAAGCCGGCGCCGGTCATCAACGTGTCCGGGCGGCTGTACCCGGTCGAAATCCGCTGGCGTCCGGTAAAAGACGAAGACGACGCCGACGACCGCACGCTGATGGACGCAATCGTCGATGCGGTCGACGAGTGCGCGCTCGTCGGACCGGGCGACGTGCTGGTGTTTCTGCCCGGCGAGCGCGAGATCCGCGAAGCGGCCGAAGCGCTGCGCAAGCACCACCCACCGGGCACCGAGATCCTGCCGCTGTTCGCTCGGCTGTCGGCCGAGGAGCAGGAGCGCGTCTTCAACCCTGGTGGCGCGCGGCGCATCGTGCTCGCGACCAACGTCGCCGAGACGTCGCTCACGGTGCCCGGCATCCGCTATGTCGTCGATACGGGGCTGGCGCGCGTGAAGCGCTACTCGTACCGCAACAAGGTCGAGCAGCTTCAGGTCGAGCCTATTTCGCAGGCGGCGGCGAATCAGCGCGCGGGCCGCTGCGGCCGCGTCGCGGCGGGTATCTGTATCCGGCTGTACGACGAAGCCGATTTCGCCGAGCGGCCGAGGTTCACCGATCCGGAAATCCTCCGTTCGTCGCTCGCCGCCGTGATCCTGCGCATGAAGTCGCTCGGGCTCGGCGACGTGCGCGCTTTCCCGTTCATCGATCCGCCGCCGGCGCGCGCGATCGCCGACGGCTTCGACCTGCTGGCCGAGCTGAACGCGGTCGACGAGGCGAACGAGCTGACCGCCATCGGCCGCGAGCTCGCGCGGTTGCCGGTCGATCCTCGGGTCGGCCGCATGCTGCTCGCGGCACGCGACAACCACGCGCTTGCGGAAGTGCTGATCGTCGCCGCCGCACTGTCCGTGCAGGACCCTCGCGAGCGGCCGCTGGAAGCACAACAAGCTGCCGATCAGGCGCACCGCAAGTTCGCCGACGAAAGAAGCGACTTCCTGGCTTTCGTGAAGCTGTGGAACTTCATCGACGAGCGCTTTGCGCACAAGAAGTCGAACCGCAAGCTGACCGACGAGCTGAAGGCGCATTTCCTCAGTCCGCGCCGCGTGCGCGAGTGGAAGGAGGTCCACTCGCAGCTCGCCGCGATCGCCGGCGAGGCGGGCTGGCGCCCGAATGCCACGCCGGCGACGTTCGAGCAGGTCCATCTTTCGCTGCTGGCCGGGCTGCTCGGCAACGTCGGCTTCAAGACGCTCGATGCGGACTATCGCGAACCGCCGTACGTCGGCGCGCGCGGCATCAAGTTCTTCATCTGGCCCGGATCGCCGCTGGCGAAGAAGGCGGGGCGCTGGGTCATGGCGGCCGAACTGGTCGAGACGACGCGGCTGTTCGCGCGTTGTGTGGCAACGATCGAGCCGCAGTGGCTGGAGCGCGTCGGCGGCCATCTGCTGAAGAAGTCGTGGAGCGACCCGCACTGGGAGAAAAAGCCCGCGCAAGTGATCGCGTTCGAGCGGGCGACGCTGTACGGGATGGTCGTCTACAGCCAGCGGCGAGTCGAATTCGGATCGAAGGACCCGAAGGTCGCGCGCGAGATCTTCATCCGCGAGGCGCTGGTCGAAGGCGAGTACGACACGCAGGCGCCGTTTTTCCTGCACAACCGCCGTCTCGTGCGCGAGATCCGCGAGCTGGAGCACAAGACGCGCCGGCTCGACGTGCTCGTCGACGACGAGCTGATCTTCCGCTTCTACGACGCGTTGATCCCCGCCGACGTGTATTCGGGCGCGACGCTCGAGAAGTGGCGCAAGCAGGCAGAACAGGGCAATCCGAAACTGCTGTTCCTGAACCGCGACGAGCTGATGCGGCACGAGGCGCGCGGCGTGACGACAGAACTATTTCCCAAGCACTGGGAGATGCGCGGCATCACGATGGCGCTCAGTTATCACTTCGAGCCGGGCAGCCCGCGCGACGGCGTGACGCTGACGGTGCCGCTGGCGGCGCTGAACCAGGTCGACGCCGTTCGCTGCGAATGGCTGGTACCCGGCATGCTGAAGGAGAAGGTGCACCTGTTGCTGAAAAGCCTGCCGCAGAAGCTGCGCCGCCATTGCGTGCCGCTGCCGGAGTACGCGGCCGGTTTCGTCGAGCGGCACCGGGCCGAACTCGCTTCGCCGCAGCGCCCGCTGGTCGACGCGCTGATCGCCGACGTGCGCGAGCAGAAGAACGTCGTCTGCCAGCCGGCGGACTTCAAGCTCGAGACGCTGCCGGCGCATCTGACGATGAACTTCAAGATCGTCGACGAGCACGGACGCCAGCTCGGCATGGGCCGCAGTCTCGCCGCCCTTCGTGCCGAGCTGGGCGAACAGGCGCAGCAGATCTTTCAGACGCTCGCCGCGCAGGATGCGAAGGTGGCTGCAGGGCTGCACGAGAACATCACCGACTGGGACTTCGGCGAACTGCCCGAGCTGCTGGAGATCGAACGCAAGGGTCAGAGACTGATCGGCTTCCCCGCGCTCGTCGATCGCGGCGACCGCTGCGAGGTCGAGGTGTTCGACGACGCGATCGAAGCGCGCGCGAAGCACCTTGACGGCCTGCGCCGACTGTTCCGCCTGCAGCTCCGGGAGCAGGTCAGGTATCTCGAGAAAGGTTTGAACGCGCTGCAGACCACGCAGATGCAGGCGAGCACCGTGCCGGCACTGGCCGCCGCATGTCCGAGCTTCGAGGAGCTGCGCGATCAGGTGATCACCGCCGCGATCGACCGCACCTGCCTGATCGACCCGTGGCCGACCGACAACGCGAGCTTCGTTGCGCGCAAGACCGAGGCGCGCGGCAAGCTCAACCTGATCGCGCAGGAGATCGCGCGGCTCGTGACGGCGATCGTGCTGGAAGCCGCGGCGCTGCCGAAGAAGCTGAACGCGGCCCGCGCGTTTCCCGCTGCGGTGGCGGATATCCAACAGCAGCTTGCGCGGCTGTTCCCAAGGGGTTTCATCGTCGACACCCCGGCCGCGCAGCTCGCGCATTACCCGCGTTATCTGAAGGCGATCGCGCTGCGGCTCGACAAGCTGAAGTCCGATCCGGCGCGCGACGCGCAGCGGATGAACGAAGTCACGCAACTGCAGACGCCGTACCTGCGCGAACTGGCCGCGCGCAAGGGCGTGGCCGATCCGCGGCTGGAGGAGTTCCGCTGGCTGCTGGAGGAGCTGCGCGTGTCGCTCTTTGCCCAGGAACTGCGCACCCCGATGCCGGTCAGCGTGAAACGGCTGGCGAAGGTGTGGGAGAGCCTGCGCCATTGATGAGCGGACGCAGCAGCAACCCCGTCGTCGATATCCTCAGCTCCAGCGATCGCTCCTTGTCCGCCGCAACGAACGTTCCCGATCCGTATTCGGCATCGAACATCGGCGCGAGCCATGCGGATCGCTTGCGCAGCGCGAAGAGGTCGATCGGCCGCTCGGCGCCGAGGGCGAATACGGTGCGCGGGGCGCTGCGTTCCTGCCCGATGTCGTCGTAACGGCCGGCCACCCGCGCGAGTTCGTACGACGTGTGCAGGCCCAGCACGTTGGCCCACGGCTTCCACTTCAGCACGTGCGCGTCGACGTAAAGCGCGTCGCCGGCGAGCGTGTAGCTCGCGGTGCGGCCGTCGGCGAAGCGGAACGTCGCGGTAAAGCGTTGCGGGCCGATCGGCTTGACGTCGATGCGGGCCGCGACTTCCTCGTGCGTCAGCGCGCGATAGCCCTGTACGCCGATCGCGATCGCGCTGACGAGCGCGCCGATCGCGATCAGCAGCGCGCCGGCGAGCAGCCGCGTCAGCGCGCGCAGCGGACGCGCGCGAAACAGCGCGACGACGCCCGCGACGACGAACAGCAGCCCGAAGGCGGCGATCGCAAAAGCAGCGATGGTGAGCGGCGTCGGCATCATCGGGTTTGCACGGACGTGACGGGGGCGTGTCGGTTTGCCGCTAGAGTAGCGGCGGTTCGACCCATCGGGCTCATCCAGGCGTGAATACGAAGCAGGGCATTCAGGAAGATACGCAATCCGAAGCGCGTGACGGCGACGACGCCGTGCGCGAGCACGCGTCGCCGGTCGTGCGCTGGCTGCTGCTCGGCGCCGGCACCGTGTGCGTCGCGCTCGGGCTGGTCGGTCTCTTTCTGCCGGTTCTGCCGACCACGCCGTTCATGCTGCTCGCCGCTGCCTGCTACGCGCGCGCATCGAAGCGCTTCTACTACTGGCTGCTTTCGAACCGCACCTTCGGTCCGATGATCCACGAGTGGCGCAAGCATCGTTCGATCCCGTACCGGACCAAGATAGCGGCGATCGGCCTGATGCTCGTGACGCTCGCGATCTCGATCGTCTTTTTCGTCGAGCCGGCGTGGCTGAAGGCCGTGCTGGCCGCGATGGGGCTGGCGCTCGCCGTGTGGATGTACCGGCTGCCTTCGCGCGATCGGGCGAAGCGCTGACCCAAGCCACTGGATTCCCCCTTTCGCGGAAACGACATCGGGTTCAACGAGAACGCACGACGACCAGCCGATCGTTGCCCGACTCGGCGCCCCACGCTTCGCCGGGCCGGCCGAGCATCTGGCGGACGTTGGCGCCGCGTTCGTTGCTCGGAAAGCTCGTGAACTTCTCGGTGGCCGGATCGAAGCGGACGATCGCGTTGGCGCCGAAGTCCGTCAGCCACACCTGGTCGCGCTCGTCGACGTAGACGGAGTAGGTGCGCGGACGTTCGCCGGGCAGCTTCCACTGACGCCAACTCCTGTTCGCAGGGTCGTAGACGCTCACCTGGCCCGAATTCCATTCGCTGATCCACAGCCGGCCCTTCGAGTCGGACCACACGCGGCGCGCGCCCTGGTCCGGCGTGGGCGGCTCGATCACCGTGGCCTTGCCGGTGTCGATGTCGACGTGCGCGAGATGACTGCCCGCGAGGGAAACGTAGTAGATGTCGCCTTTCGGCGTAGCCGCGATGCCGTAAGGTCCGCGCCCGCGCGGCGCGTTCCACACGCGTACTTCGCCGGTCTTCGGGTTGACGCTGCCGTAGTAGCCGGACTGGCCGGTGAACCACAGCAGCCCGTTGCGATCGAACGCGGCCGTGTTCAGGTTCGTGTAGGGCGTGCCCGCCGGCAGCGGAAAGCTCTTCACTTCGCGCGTCTTCGGATCGACGCGAACGATCGCGTTCAGCCCGCTGTCGGTCACCCAGGCCGCGCCGTCGGGACCGACGATCACGCCGTGCGGCGCCGAGCCGCGACCGAGCGGAATTTGTTCGGTCTTACCCGTTCCCGGATCGAGCCGGCCGAGCGCACCCTGACGCTGCGCCGTGTACCACACGCTGCCGTCCGGCGCGGGCGCGACGTCGTGCGGACCGGCGCCGCGCGGAACGGGGAAGTAGTGCACCTCCTGTGCGGCGCTGCTTCCGGCAACGAAAGCGAGCGTCGCGCAGATCGACAACAGTCGGCGATTCATCGGTTCCCTCCCGAGTCCTGTGTGCGTCGCCGGCGGGCGATCAATCCGCGCCCTTTGCACGCAGCCGGGCGAGCCGCGCAGCTTCGTTCTTCACGAGCCATTCGTCCCGACCGAGGAGTTCCGCCGCGCGGCGGAAATACGGCCGCGCTTCGTCGGTCTTTCCGCGCGCATCGAGCAGTTCGGCGATTTCCTCGAACACGTAACCGCTCGGCTTGCCGGCGGCCGCGTGTTCGAACTCCAGGGCGCGCTGGATCGACAGCGCTTCGTCGCCGCGGTTCAGCAGCCGCAGGCAGCGGCCGACCGCGTACTTCGCGAAGCGGATCCGCTCGGGCCGCTTGCGCGCGGTCCATTCGGCGAGCGCCTCCTCGAACAGCGGCAGCGCCTCGGCGTAGCGGCCCAGGTCGTGCAGATCCCAGGCGGAGTTGTTCAGCATCGCCGGGATCAGCGCATGCGCCTTGGCATCCTGCGATGCGCGCGCGAGGGCGAGCCCGCGGCGGTTCCACTGGACTGCGTCCAACGATCCGCCGTAGGTGATCGCCACCATGTGCGCGGCGTCGACCGCCAAGCCGTCGAGTTTCTCGGCCCGGCCGCGCTCCCACGCCTGCAGGAACAGCGCGCGCGCCCTTTCGCGCTCGCCGGCCGAGTTGAAGCTGCGTCCGCGCTCGAGCAGGTAACGCACTCGCGGGCGCGGGCCGGCGGCGGCGAGCTGCGGTTCGACTTCGTCGAGCAGCGCGCGCGCCCGCGCGAAGTCGCGCCGCAGCGAAAACGTGCGCGCGACTTGCGTCAGCAGTTCGAGCTTGTCGTCGCCCTGTGCCCGTTCGAGCGCGGCGCGGAAGCGCGTCTCGCTCGCTGCCGGGTCGGCGTACTCCCACAGCGCGTCGATGTCCATCGCCGACGCGCTGTGCGCCGTGGTGCCCACGAACACCGCGAGCACGACGTGGCTGAGCACACGCGCGCGCAGCGATCGCACGGCGTCGCGGGATCAGGTCGTCGATCCGCCGCGGCGCGGCGCGTGCGGATTGCGTGGCCCGCTGCGCTGGCCGTCCGGCGCTTCCTCGATGTCGAACTTGAATTCCCGGATCAGCTGGCCGTCGATGTAGATGCGCATCGCGTGCGCGCCGATCGGATCGCCGGGCGCGTAGCGCCATTCGTTGGCGATGAAGCCGAGCCGTGTCGGGACGATTCGTTCGGTGACTGCGGTCTTGCGGTCGGGCGAGATCGTGTAGATGCCGAGTGCCTCGCCGGGCCCCCAGGTCGGCGGCGGCTCGGGCAGCTCGAACTCCTCGCGCCAGATCACGGTCGGCTTGTCCGTCTTGAAGACGATGTACCAGCCGTACGGTGCCGCCGTGATCGCCGGGAACTTGTTCGTTTCGAACAAAATGCGACGGCCGCTCGAATCGGCGCCGAAAACGCCGAATTGCGCGGAAATCACCTCCACGTGCGCGGCCTTGAGCGTCGACACGGCCGGCGCCGCCGGCGCGGTGTGCAGGGCACCCGGTGTTGCGCAACCCAGGAGCAGAACGGAAAGGGCTGCGGGGGCGAGTGAGCTGAACTTCGTCATGGTCGGCCTCCCTTGGCGCAACGCGCGACGCGCCGTTGACGCAAACATTCTAGGCGTCAACCGCTGCCCCGCGCAGCGGCGGAAAGGCGCCCGAATCCCAACAATATTTCTGACAAGCTGCGCGCGGCGCGGTTCGCGCCGAAGCGCGGCGGCTTACGCAGTCAGTCTGCGCGCGCGTGCACCCTGCCGCGTCCTTCGTTGCGTGAATGCTCGGCCGCCGGCGCTTTGGGCCGCGGCCCGCCTTCGACCGGACCGCGATCTTTCGGCTGCGGCCGAACGTGCTCGCGCGGTGGTTCGACGCGGGGCGGCGCGACGCGCGGTTGTTCTACCCGAGGTGGGTCGACCTGCGGCAGCCGATGGCCGGGGGGCGGCTGAACGGCGGCGGGCGGTCGAACGCCATCGGGAACCGGCACGTTGCGCTTCGGCGGCAGCCGCGGCTCGACGTCGGAACCGCGTTGTCGCGGCGCGGGCAGCGCCGGCTGGTCGGGCACGGCAGCGGGCGGCTGCGCGGGGGCTGCGACCGGGGGAAGCGTCCGCTTGGGCGGCGCCTCGGTGGCGCGCTCCGGCGTGGGCATCGCCCGAACGCGATCGCCGTCCGGGCGCCGCTGCGTCGCGGGCGGCGCACCGTCGCGGGGTTGGGGTTGGACGCGCTGCTCGTCGCCACGCCGGTCCGGTTTCGGTCCGCCTGCGTCACGCACGTCAGGGCTGCCCAAGGGGGGCGGCGAAGTCAGCGCGCTGCCGAGCAAGCGCTTTTTGCTCGCCTCACCCGCCACGACCACCGGCGGGGTCGTCCGCGTCGGAATCTTGACCCAGTCGCTTGGCGCCGGGCGAGCGACGTTGTGCACGGGCACGCGGCGCAGCAGCGCGTCGCCCGGCGCCCAAGTCGATCGATCAGGGTGCTGATGGACGTAACGCGGCGGTGGGTTGATCACCGTGATCTGGTTGATGTTGATGACGTGCTGGACGTTCACGTAGTTGATGTGGCGGCGCGAGCAGCGGTAGTAAGGGATAAAGACCTCGTGCGGACCAAGCGGGGCCCAGCCGACCGTGACGCCGACGCTGACGCCGGGGGTCCCGTACCAGACCACCAGCGCCGGCGCGTAGACTGGACGCGGCACGATGATGCCGGGCACCCAGCCCCAGACGCCGCCGATGATCACCCAGCGTCCGTAGTGAAACGGCGCAAAGCCCCAAGGCGCCCCGTCGATCCAGGTCCAGCCCCACGGCGCGATCCAGGCCCAGCGGCCATAGCGATAAGGCGCCCAGCCGATCGGCACGCCCGACGGGAACCACACCGGGCCGTAGTTCTCGACGGTGCGCCACTGGCCGTATTCGTCGAGGCTCTCGATACCGGTGGTCTCCTCCGAAACGTAATGACGGCTGCGCAGCGCGTCGTCGCGCCGGTCGCGTGCGGCAACCCAGTCGTCGAATGCGTCGGGCGCCGGCGTGACGAGCTGGAACGATACGGTCGGGTACGAGCCCACCTCGCCGCGCTGGCCGCTTTGCACGACGAAGGTGTTGCGGCCGGCGCTGATGCGCGCGTAACCGACGTGCACTGTGACCGCCGTGACGCCGGCCGCGCGGTCTACATCGAGTCGATAGCGGCCCACGTCTTCCAGCGCGATGCGCTCGCGCGGCGTCAGCAGATCGATTTCGCGCAGCAGGTCTCGGTTGCGAACGCGCAGCGCGGCGGTTCCGCGCTGGACGATGATCTGGATCGCCTCGTCGTCGATGCGATTGAAGTCGACGTCGGTCTCGTCGTCGAGGCGCACCGCCAAGGAACCGATGCGCACCTCGGCGCGGCCGGCGCGGCCGGTGCTCAACCGTTGCTGCGACGTGATCGGCCAGTTCAGTACTGCGGCTTCCGATTCGCCGTCGCGCAGATCGGTCAGGGTGACGGGCCCGGCAAGCAGCGCGATTCGGCCGGCGCGGGCAGGCGGGTCGGCGTACCCCTCGCCCGGGTCCGTACGCGCCGATGGCGCCGTCACGGCGCAGGCGGTCGCCAGGACGAATATCGCGAGATGCGTGAGGCTCGTGCGGAACCATCGATACCCGCGCTGGTGGATCAACATGCTCGACCTCGAAGGATGTGCAGCGCTTGTAGCACGCAACCGTGCATGCCGTTTGCTGTTGCGTCAACGGCCGGCCGCCGCGCTGCGTGCACGGGTGAAACAACTGGTTGCAGTTCGCAAACCGGGGTTTTTCGCGGTGCAGCGGCAACCGCGCAGGCGGATAGAATCGGCGCACCGAGGAGGGGCATCGTGGGCTTGCTTGCAGGAATGAGGGTCACGGCTGGGCAATGGAGCGTCGTCGTCGCTGCGCTTGCCGCCGTGCCGGTAGCCGGCTGGGGCAACGTGGTGGTCGTGCTGAACTCCGGCGAAGCATCCGTCAGCCTGATCGATCCGGCAACGCGAAGCGAGATCCGGCGCTTCGACGTCGGCAAGGAGCCGCACCACCTGATGCGCACCCCCGACGGTCGCGCGTTGATCGTTGCCAATGCGATGAGCAACGACCTGCACTTCCTCGATCCGGTGACGGGCGAGGTGCAGCGGCGCATGCGCAACGTGCCCGACCCGTATCAGCTCGGCTATTCGCCGGACCGCAAGTGGTTCGTGACCGCTGCGCTGCGGCTGGATCGCGTCGACGTCTATTCCGTCGAAGGCGAGGGCGCGCAGGTCACGTTCCGTCCCGTGCGGCAGATCGCGCTGGCGAAGGCTCCGAGCCACCTAACCTTCTCCGCCGACAGCCAGTTCGCGTTCGTCACGCTGCAGGAAAGCCACGAAGTCGCCGCGATTCGCCTGGCCGATCAGACCGTCACCTGGAAGATCAAGGTCGGCGATCTGCCGGCCGGCATCTGGATGACCCCCGACGACCGGCACCTTTTGGTCGGTGTCATGGGACAGGACTACGTGGAAGTGATCGACTGGCGCGCGCAGAAAACCGTCAAGCGCATCACGACCGGCAAAGGCGCGCACAACTTCCGGCCGCTGGGCGACGGGCGGCACCTGTTCGTCAGCAACCGCGTCGAAGACACCGTGAGCCTGATCGACCAGATCACGCTGGAGAAGAAATTCGACATCCCCGTGCCGCATGGCCCGGACTGCATGGAGGTCAGCGCCGACGGCAAGCTGTTGTGGGTGACGCAGCGCTGGGCCAAGCGCGTGGCTGTCGTCGACATCGCCGCGCGCAGGGTCGTGCAGACGATCCCGGTCGGAAAGTCGCCGCACGGCATCTTCTTCGCCAACTCCGCCCCCTGGAAATGACGGTGTGGCGTCCCGATTGCGGTCTCGGCGCGACCGCCTGGCTCGCCGTGATGCTGCTCGTGGCCTTGCCGGCGGCGGCATCGGACTGCCGCGGCACCGTGTACCTGACGTTCGACACCGGCAACATGCGTCACGCCGAGGAGATCGCGCGGATCCTGCGCAAGCACGACGTGCAGGCGACCTTCTTTCTCGCCAACGAACGAACCCCGCGCGGCGACCACGCGCTCGACGCGAGCTGGCGCGAATACTGGAAAGCGCGCGTCGCTGAAGGGCACGCCTTCGGCAGCCACACCTGGCGGCACGGCCGCTTCGTCGCCGATACGCCGGACGGCGGCGTGCGTTACCGGCCGCAATTCGGTGATTCGGCGGGTCGCACGATCGCGCTTTCGCCCGCGCAGGTGTGCGACGAACTCGAGCGCGTGAACGACGCGTTCGCCGCGCTGACCGGGCGCCGCCTTGAAGCGCTTTGGCGAGCGCCCGGGGGGGTGACGACGCCGAACGCGCTTGCCGCGGCGAGCGGCTGCGGGTACTCGCACGTGCACTGGGCCGATGCGGGTTTTCTCGGCGACGAACTGCCGTCGGAGACGCATCCGAACGAGAAACTCCTTGCGCGTGCGCTCGATCGCGTGCGCGACGGCGACGTGCTGATGGCGCACCTCGGCATCTGGTCGCGGCGCGACCCGTTCGCGCCGACGATCGACCCGTTGATCGCCGGACTCAAGCAGCGCGGCCTCTGCTTCCGCACGTTGCGCGAGCACCCGCAGTATCGCGCCGCGGGCGCCGCGCGGCCTGCGCAACTGGCCGCCGCGCGCGCAACGGCGTCGAGGTGAGCAGCGTGGACACGTTGCGGCTGTTGTTCGACGCCGTGCAGACGCAGCTCTTCGAGCGTGTGGTGCAGCCGGTGTTGTACGCGTTCGGCGGCATGCGTTACGTCGAGGACGCGTATACGGCGACCGAGTGGTTTCTGCTCGGCGCGCTGCAGGTCGTGCTGCTGTATGCGGTGCTGCGGCCGCTCGAGGCGCGTTATCCCGCCGAGCGCTGGAGCGACCGGCGCGGCATCGGCGTCGATGTCATCTACACGCTTGTGCACCGTCTTGGCGCGATCGCGCTGCTGCTGTATTTCGTGATGACGCCGCTCGTCGATCGCCTGGCCCAGGCGCTGCGCGGCGTCGGTTACACGCCGTTCGAACTCGACGCGCTGTGGCCCGGCGTCACCGATGTGCCGATCGCGAGCTTCGTCCTCTATCTGATCACGCTGGACTTCGTCGATTACTGGGTGCATCGGGCCCAGCACCGCTTTCGCTGGTGGTGGGCGCTGCACGCTTTGCACCACTCGCAGCAGAAGATGTCGCTGTGGACCGACAGCCGCAATCACCTGCTCGACAGCGTCATCGTCGAAGGCAACAAGGCGATCGTCGCGTTGGCCATCGGCGTCGGCCCGGCGCAGTTCGTCGGACTGATCGTCGCCACGCGCGCGCTGCAGAGCCTGCAGCATGCCAACGTCCGATGGACGCTAGGGCCGCTGCGGCGCTTGCTGGTCGGACCGGTGTTCCATCGGCGTCATCACGCGATCGGCATCGGCCACGAGGGGCGCCGCTACGGCTGCAACTTTGCGGTCCTGTTCCCGCTGTGGGACTGGATCTTCGGCACGGCCGACGATCGCCGCACGATCGAACCGACCGGGGTGCGCGATCAGCTTCCGCCGCCGGCCGGCAGCGGGCGCGATTACGGACGCGGATTCTGGGCGCAGCAATGGCTCGGATTGAAGCGCCTGTTCGAAGCGTCGGCATGAGGTGATTCGATGGTCCCGCGTTTCGGGCTGTACGTGATCGGCGACGAAATCCTGTCGGGTAAACGCGCGGACAAGCACCTGACGAAGATCATCGAGCTGCTCAATGCACGCGGGCTGCGACTCGGCTGGGCCCATTACCTGCCGGACGATCGCGCGGCGATCGCCGCGGCGCTGCGCCGCTCGTTTGCGACGGATGACGTCGTATTCAGCTGCGGGGGGATCGGCGCGACGCCGGATGACCACACGCGGCAGGCCGCCGCCGAGGCGCTCGGCGTGCCGCTCGAGTTGCATCCCGAGGCCGCCGCGCTGATTGCGCAACGCTGCGCCGAGATGGCCGCTCAAGGGCGCGGCAGCGCCGACATGAGCACACCGGAGAACCGGCATCGGCTCAAGATGGGCGAGTTCCCGCGCGGTGCGCGCATCATCCCGAATCCCTTCAATCGGATCCCGGGCTTCGCGGTGGCTCGGCACTATTTCGTGCCGGGCTTTCCCGTGATGGCTTGGCCCATGATCGAGGCGGTGCTCGACCGCGAATACCGCGACTGCTTCAACCGGATCCCGCAGGCCGAGCGTTCGATGCTCGTCTTCGAAACGCCAGAATCGGCGATCACCCCATTGATGGAGGAGATCGAAGCGCGCTTCGAGGGCGTCAAGGCGTTCAGTTTGCCCTCGATCGGCGACGGCAGCGACGGCAGACCGGCGCGTCGTCACATCGAACTCGGCGTCAAGGGGCCGCCGGATTTGGTCGATGCGGCGTTCGAATCGCTGCAGTCCGGCGTGCAACGGCTCGGCGTACCCGTCGAGCCGGCCTGATCCGGACGCTTCACGAGGCCGCGCCAAACGCGTCGCCCCGTCCTGCTTCGTCCGGCAGTTGCGGCGCGGGGTCCGAGGTCCGCGCCGGATCGCCTGGGCGACGCAGCACATGGGGCCAACGAGCGCCGCGGCTTCGCTTGCCCGAGACGCGCGGCGGATTCGCGGCGGCGCATCGGATTGCGCTCGTCGGCCAAGCGGGTAAGCCCGTGGCAAAAAAAAGCCCGGTCGGGGGACCGGGCTTGAAAAGCACCACCAAAGGAGGAGACAGAAGGGGTTTGGACTTGGGGTCCAAACGAGTGGTGCCAAGGAGACAACCGTTACAGGATACTAAAAAAGTTACCTCGTTCGTCCGCTCGTTTCAACCGAATCTTCGACGATTTCACCGTCGCAGATCTGACCAAAAGCAAGGCCTTATCGTGTCGTTGCGTCCGCCGTGCCGTCGCATCACCGCCGCATTCTGCACATGGGGCGCCTTCGCGCCCCATCAAGCGGCTAGAGCGTTTGCACTAGCTCGTGGCGTTCAGGCGGCTTTGCGGCCTTTGACCTTGACGGCGTCGTTGGCAGCCGCGGCGGCCTTCATCGTGGCCGACGTGGCAGCGGTGATGTTCGACTCGACCATCTCGGCGGCCTGCTTGGCGGCCTTGCTGAACGTGTCGTACGCGGTATTGGCGGCGGCCAGCGCGCTCTTGATCATCGACACTGCGGGCTCCGAGCCGGCCGGCGCGTTTTTCGCCGCGAACTCGATGAGTTCCGAAACCTTCTTGTTGCTCTCGGCGATTTGCGTCTCGACGATCTTCGACACTTCCGCGCCTGCGCCGCTGGCGATGCCGTACACGGTGCGGTTGTAGCTCACGAGCTTCTCGACGGCCGGTTGCGCCAGTCCGCCGGTCAGCGCGAGCAGCTCCTGGACGTCCTTGACGCTCATCAGCGCTTGGGCTTTCTCTGCCGTCTCTTCCATCACCGCCTTGGTGGCGGCAAGGTTCAGGTCGACAAGTTTTTCGGTCGCGTCGAACATCGCGTGCGACAGCGCATACAGCGCGTCCATCTGACTTTTCTGCAGTTCGGCGATTTGGGCGGGGGTTGCGATCATGACTTGGGCTCCTCTGGCTAGTGGCTCCGATTCCCGGGGATGTCCCGGGTCCCAGACTCGTTTGCGCCGCCGTTGTGCGACGCACAAAACGAATTCTATCCATCGGCCGCGGAATGTCAAGCGATTTTTCTGCGACGCACCAATTTAGCTCTCGCCATCGCGCAAGTCAAATTAAATCCTATAAATCAAGCATTTATCTAAATCTATTGCTTCTGGTCGCTTCGCTTGTCCGTGTGAAATTGGCGCAACGCCGCACGAAAGTGGCGGGCCGCGGGGCGCTTAGAATCAGCGCTCTATTCACAAGCGCCAGCCGCTTGAACGCCTTCTACAGCGATTGCTACACGCTGCCTTTGCCGGCGGGACACCGTTTCCCGATGGTGAAGTACGAGCGGCTACGCGCGCGCGTGCGCGAAGAGCTGCCGTACGTGCGGCTGATTGAGTCTCCGCCTGCGACTGACGAGCAGCTTGCTCGTGCGCACGACCGCGAGTACGTCCGCAGGGTCGCGTGCGGTGAATTGTCGAGCGCGGAGCAGCGCGCGATCGGATTCCCCTGGTCGAGGCCGCTGGTCGAAAGGTCGCGACGCTCCGCGGGCGCGACCATCGCCGCCGGGCGCGCCGCCCTCGAAGAGGGCGTGGCCGTCAATCTGGCCGGCGGCACGCATCACGCGCTGCGCGACCGCGGTCTGGGTTACTGCGTGTTCAATGACGCCGCGGTCGCGGCCAGAACGATTCAGGTCGAAACGCGCCGGCCGTGGCGAATTGCGATCGTCGATTGCGACGTGCACCAGGGCAACGGCACCGCGGCGATTCTCGCGGGCGATGCGACGACGTTCACCCTGTCGCTGCACGCGGAGAAGAACTTCCCTTTCCGCAAGTCGCCGAGCGATCTCGATCGCGAACTGCCCGACGGCATCGGTGATGCCGAGTACCTGCGCGTTCTCGACGAGGCGCTCGACGAGATGGTCGAGCGCTTCGGTCCGGAATTGATCATCTATCTTGCCGGCGCCGACGCGCACGAGAACGACCGTCTCGGTCGCCTGTCGCTGACGACCGCCGGCATGGCGGCGCGCGACGCGCGCGTGTTCGACCTTGCGTTCCGTCTGTGCGTGCCGATCGCCGTCGCGATGGCCGGCGGCTACGGTCGCGACATCGACGTCACGGTGGACGTGCACTTCAACACCGTGCGCGCCGCGTGGCTGCACTGGCAGCGGTGCGCGGCGCGCGCGGCCGAGGAGCCGACCCTTGTCTGAGCGTGGCGAGACGATCGCCGCGCGCAGCGCCCGCCAGGCGTGGCTGGCAGCGATGCCGATCGTGTTCGTGTTGCTGTGGAGCACGGGCTTCATCGTTGCGAAGTACGCGGCGCCGCACGCGCCGCCGCTGACTTTCCTGCTGTACCGGTTCGTCGGCATCGTCGCGCTTCTGCTTCCGCTGATCTGGGCGAGCGGCGCGCCCTGGCCGCGTAGCCCGTTGCAGTGGCTGCACGTCGCGATCGCCGGCATGCTGCTGCAAGCGGTGTATCTCGGGGGTGTCTGGTATGCGATTGCACAGGGCATGCCGGCGGGTGTGTCGGCGCTGATCGTCGGTGCGCAACCGCTGCTGACGGCGCTGCTCGGCTTCACGGTCGGCGAGCGTGCATCGCGCCTGCAGTGGACGGGGCTCGCGCTCGGTTTCGCGGGCATTGCGCTCGTGCTGTCGGACCGGCTGACGCTGGCCGGCGCTGGCTGGCAGGCGGCGACGGTCAACGTCGCCGCGCTCGCGGGCATCACGGCCGGCACGCTGTACCAGAAAAAGTTCTGTGGGCCGGTCGATCTGCGCACCGGCAGCGCGATCCAGTTCGCCGCGTCGTTCGTGCTGCTGCTGCCGTTCGCGCTGGCGACCGAAACCCTCCGCGTCGAGTACACGCGCGAGTTCTGGCTTGCGCTTGCCTGGTCGGTGGTCGGCTTGTCGCTCGTCGCGATCAGCCTGCTGCTCGCTATGATTCGCCGGGGCCGCGCGACCGAAGTCGCGAGCCTGATGTACTTGACGCCACCAGTGACGGCACTGATGGCATGGGCATGGTTCGGCGAGCGGCTCGGGGCGGTGGCGTGGGCGGGCGTATTCGTGACGATGGCCGGAGTGGCACTGGTGCTGAACGGAAGGCGTGTGGGACAGCGACCGTGACCGAACGCCAGGCGCCGCATCGCCGGTCCGACTACAGGCACTTTCTGACGATCCAGACGCGCTGGATGGACAACGACGCCTACGGCCACGTCAACAACGTCGTCTACTACAGTTTCTTCGACACCGTCGTCAACGAGTACCTGATTCGCGCAGGCGTGCTCGACATCGCATGCGGCGACACGATCGGGCTGGTCGTCGAGACGCAGTGCAACTATTTCAGCGAGCTCTCGTTCCCGCAGAAGGTCGTCGGCGGACTGCGCGTCTCACGCATCGGAAACTCAAGCGTGTGCTACGAAATCGGGATCTTTGCCGAAGACCGGGACAGCGCCTGCGCGCAGGGGCGCTTCGTGCACGTCTACGTCGATCGCGCCACGCGGCGGCCAACCCCCGTTCCCGCCGCGCTGCGCGCGGCGCTCGAGCGGATCCGCGCGTGAAGTGCCGGGCGCGCGCATGAAGCGGACCGCAGCGATCGAAGTCGGACCCGTCGGAAAATTCTCGCCATCGATGGAGTAGGGTAATGGGAGTGCACAGGATCGCCGTCATTCCGGGCGACGGGATCGGCAAGGAAGTCGTTCCCGAGGGACTGCGCGTGCTGGACGCGGCGGCACGCCGCTTCGGCATCGAACTGCGGTTCGACCACTTCGACTTTGCGAGCTGCGATTACTACGCCAGGCACGGCGAGATGATGCCGCCCGACTGGAAGGATCGTATCGGCGGTCACGACGCGATCTTCTACGGCGCGGTCGGTTGGCCGGCGACCGTGCCCGACCATGTTTCGCTGTGGGGCTCGCTTCTGAGGTTCAGGCGGGAATTCGACCAGTACGTCAATCTGCGACCGTGCAGGCTGATGCCCGGCATCGCCTCGCCGCTGGTGGACCGCAACGGCAATCCGCGCAAGCCGGGCGAGATCGACTTCGTCGTCGTGCGTGAGAACACCGAGGGCGAGTACTCGTCGATCGGCGGGCGCATGTTCGAGGGCACCGAACGCGAGATCGTGATCCAGGAGACGGTGATGACGCGTGTAGGCATCGACCGCGTCGTCCGATTCGCCTTCGATCTGGCCGCGAAGCGGCCGCGGCGCCACCTGACGTCGGCGACGAAGAGCAACGGCATCTCGATCACGATGCCGTACTGGGACGAACGCGTCGAGGCGATCGCTCGCGAGTTCCCGGCGGTGCGGCACGACAAGTACCACATCGACATCCTGACCGCGCACTTCGTGCAGCGGCCGGAGCAGTTCGATGTGGTCGTCGCGAGCAATCTGTTCGGCGACATCCTGTCCGACCTCGGTCCGGCGTGCACCGGAACCATCGCGATCGCGCCGTCGGCCAACCTCAACCCGGACCGCAAGTACCCGTCGCTGTTCGAGCCGGTGCACGGTTCGGCGCCGGACATCGCGGGCAAGGGCATCGCCAATCCAATCGGCCAGATCTGGAGCGCGGCGCTGATGCTCGACTGGCTCGGGCACCCGGACGCAGGCGCGGCGATCGTTCGGGCGATCGAACGGGTGCTCGAGGCCGGGCCGAAGCACGCACCGTTGACGCGCGACATCGGCGGCACGGCTGGCACCGCAGACCTCGGTGCCGCGATCGCCGCAGCGATTTGAGCGCCTCCCGCGAAGGCCTGCCGCAGACTCCCGCGTAAGCGTAAATGCGGATGGGCGAGGCGCTTGGCGCCGACCGTTTCATCAGTAGAATCAGCGCGTTGCAGTGAGAACTTGAGACCCTGGAGGAGACGCTGTTGAAACTGCTCTGCCGTCTTGGACTTTTTGCAATCGGACTTCTTGCAAGTGCGGTCGCGCTCGCGCAAGCCTATCCATCGAAACCGATCACGATGATCGTGCCGTTCACGGCCGGCGGGCCGACCGACACCGTCGGCCGCTCGCTCGCGCTCGCGATGAGCAAGCACTTGGGGCAGCAGATCGTCATCGAGAACGTGGGCGGCGCCGGCGGCACCGTCGGCGTGACACGCGCGAAAAATGCCGCGCCCGACGGGTACACGATCCTGCTGCATCACATCGGCATGTCGACCGCGCCGACGCTGTATCGCAAGTTGCAGTTCGATCCGTTGAAGGACTTCGAGCACATCGGGCTGATCGTCGATACGCCGATGACGATCGTCGCGCGGGCGGACTTCCCGCCGAAGACGATCGGCGAGTTCATCGCGTACGTCAAGGCCAACAAGGACAAGCTGAACTACGCCAACGCGGGCGTGGGCGCGGCATCGCACCTGTGCGGACTGCTATTCATGAGCCGCATCGAAACCGACTTGACGACCGTGCCGTTCAAGGGCACGGCCGACGTGATCAACGCGTTGTTGGCCAAGCAGGTCGATTTCACGTGCGACCAGACGACGAATACGACGGGCCAGATCCAGGCAAACCGGGCCGACCCGACCAAAGGCGTCAAGGTCTATGCGGTCACCAGTCTGCGGCGCCTGTCGATCCTGCCTGACGTGCCTACGCTCGACGAAAGCGGACTGAAGGGCTTCGAGGTCGGCGTCTGGCACGGCCTGTACGCGCCGAAGGGAACGCCGAAGGCGGCCATCGACAAGCTCGTCGCGGCGCTGCAGGCCGGCGCGAAGGATGCCGACTTCGTCAAGCGCATGTCCGATCTCGGCGCGACCGTGTATCCGCCCGAACGGATTACCCCGGCGGCGCACGCCGCGCATTTGAAAGCCGAGATCGACAAGTGGGCGCCGATCATCCGGAAAGCCGGCGTTTACGCCGATTGATTGGTCGAGTCTGTTGACTGCGGCGTGTCAAGCTGGCCCGGTGCGCGGCGCTGCGTGCTGCGCCACGTTCGACGTCGTCCGGGCGATCGCCCGACGTCGGCCGAGGTCCGCGCCGGTGCGGCACTTGATCAGGGGATAAAGTGAACAAGATTTTTTTCGTGCTCGTCGGTTGCCTGCCAGCGCTCGCGGTCGCGCAGACCGCGGTACGGCCGGATACGCCGGGACGCGCTGCACCCAGGACGGTTGGCGTGTCGACGACGGCGCAGCCGTCGAAAGCGGCTCCCAAGCCGACGCAGGCAAGATCGGTCAAGCGCAAGGTCGTGCGCCGGCCGGCGATCCCGAGCGAAGGCATGCGCGCAGGCCTGCACAGAGTCGACGATCCGCTCGATCTGAGGTCGTCGGTCGCGCTCGTCGTCGACCAGGACACCGACGAAGTGCTGTTCGAAAAGAACCCCGATGCGGTGCTGCCGATCGCTTCGATCACCAAGCTGATGACCGCGATCGTCACGCTCGATGCCGAGCTGCCGCTGGACGAGCAGCTCGTGGTGACGCGCTACGACCGCACGACCGACCGCGTTCGCTCGCGGCTGACGCCGGGTGTGAAACTGACACGCGCGCAGGCGCTGCAACTGGCGCTGATGGCGTCGGAGAATCACGCGGCACAACTGCTCGCGCGGACCTATCCGGGCGGCATGCCGGCCTTCGTCGAGGCGATGAACGCCAAGGCGCAGATGCTCGGCATGCACGATTCGCACTTTGCCGACCCGACCGGTCTGTCGCCCGAAAATCGCTCGAGCCCGGGCGACCTCGTGCGGCTCGTCAAGGCCGCGTACGACCATCCCGAGATCCGCGAATACTCGACGAGCACTGAGCTCAGCCTGCCGGTGGGCAGACGCGTCGTGCGTTACGGCAACACCAACGTGCTGACATCGCGGCCCGAGTGGGACATTGGCGTGCAGAAGACCGGCTACATCTCCGCTGCCGGCCGCTGCCTCGTGATGCAGGCGGCGATCGAAGGCAAGCGCGTCGTGATGGTGCTGCTCGACTCGGTCGGCAAGTACTCTCGGATCGGCGACGCGCAGCGGCTGCGCCGGTGGATCGCCGAACAGAAGGCCAGCCAGTCCGCCGACGTGAGGGATTCGAAGACGAAGCCGAGCTGAGCGCGGTACGCCGTCAGGCCGCAGGCGCGCCCGCGTAGCCGAGCCGCGCCGAAATCCGCGCGGCGGTGGCCTGCAGATCCTCGATCCATTCCTCCTGCAGCCGCTCTGCCGGTGCGGAAACCGACAGTCCCGCCACGACGCGCCCCGAGTCGTCGCGGATTCCGGCCGCGATGCATCGCACGCCGGGTTCGAGTTCTTCGTTGTCGCGTGCCACTCCGCGCGCGCGCACCAGCGCGAGCTCGCGTTCGAGCTTGGCCAGGTCGGTGATGCTGTTGCGCGTGTGGCCTCCGAGGCCGGTGCGCGTCGCATACGCGCGAACCAGCCGCGGGTCGTCGTAGGCAAGGAACAGCTTGCCGCTGGAAGTCAGGTGCAGCGGGGCGCGGCCGCCGATCGCCCGCACGACCTGCATGCCGGAGCGCTCCGAGTACGAGCGCTCGATGTAGACGATCTCGTCGCCCTGGCGCACGGACAGGTTCACCGTCTGGCCGGTCTTGCGGTGCAGTTCCCGCATCGGCTCCAGCGCTGCTTCACGCACCGATAGCCGCGCCTTTACGAGGTTGCCGAGCTCGAGCAGACGCATCCCGAGCCGGTAGGTTCCGGGCGCTTCGCCGCGATCAACAAATCTGCCGAGCACCATGTCGTTTAAGATCCGGTGCGCCGTCGAGGGATGCAGCGCGGTCGTTTGCGCCAGATCCTTCAGGCTCACGGGATCGGCGTGCGCGGCCAGCGCGTCGAGCAGTTTCATCATCCGCTCGATGACCTGGATTGCGGTCTTCTCGCGCGGCGTGGGTGCGGGCTCGGGTCGGCGGGGAGGCATGGTGCAGCGCAAAATTTCGGTACGAGCGTCTTATATCACGATACGAAAAGCCCGTCGACCCGCGCCGGATGGCGATCTGCGCGGGAGCGAAGCGCAGCCTTGCGCGGCCATGCGCCTGTTGCGCAGCGGCATGGGCGTCTGACGCAGGCAGCCGATGCGTGTCGGTCTGTTCGTCACGTGCCTCGTCGACCTCGTGCGGCCGGAGGTCGGCTTCTCGACGCTCAAACTGCTCGAGCAGGCCGGCTGTCGCGTCGAAGTTCCGGAGTCGCAGACCTGCTGCGGGCAGCCGGCGTACAACAGCGGCGATGCGGCGACCGCACGCGCGCTGGCCGAGCGCGTGCTCCGCGATTTCGAGGGCTTCGACTACGTGGTCGTTCCCTCCGGCTCGTGCGGCGGTCAGATCGCAACCCACTACGTCGATCTGTTCCGCGACGATCCGGACCTGAAGGCGCGCGCCGATGCGCTGGCCGCCAAGACTTACGAGCTGACGGACTTTCTCGTCAATGTGGCACGGGTCGAGCGTCTGGCGTCGGACTTCCGCGGGACGATCACGTATCACGACTCGTGCAGCGGGCTGCGCGAACTCGGTGTCTCGGCGCAGCCGCGCCGGCTTCTCGACCTGGTGCCCGGCGCGAGACTCGTCGAGATGAAGGACTGCCGCAACTGCTGCGGCTTCGGCGGGACGTTCGCGGTGAAGTTCGGCGAGATCTCCGCGGCGATCGTCGACGAGAAGTGCCGCAACATCCGCGCGACCGGCGCGGATGCGGTCGTGCTCGGCGATTTGGGCTGCATGCTGAACATCGAAGGCCGGCTGCGGCGAATCGGCGACGAGCGCACGCGCGTGTTGCACGTCGCGCAGGTCCTGGCAGGGGACGCGTGATGCAGGTGCAGTCGATGCACTTCAAGTCGCGCGCGACGATGAAACTGGCCGACGCGCGGCTGCAGAAGAACCTGACCAAGCTCGCCGACAAGTTCGTCACCGCGCGTGCCCGCGCGCTCGCCGAGCTGGACGACTTCGAAGGCACGCGCACCGCGGCGGTCGAGCGGCGCAACCGCGCGCTCGCCGCGCTCGATGTCTGGCTCGAGATCTTCGAGCGCAACGCCACCGCGCGCGGTGCGACGGTGTTGTACGCCGAAACGCGCGAGGAGGCCGCACGGCTCGTCGTCGACATCGCGCGCAAGCACGGCGTGCGCAAGGTCACGAAGTCGAAGTCGATGGTGTCCGAGGAAATCGGCCTGAACGGGGCGTTCGCCGCCGCCGGCATCCGTCCGGTCGAGACCGATCTGGGCGAGTACATCCTGCAGATCAACGACAACGAGCCGCCCTCGCACATCATCGCGCCGGTGATCCACAAGGACAAGGAAGAGATCGCCGATCTGTTCGCGCGCGCGCACGGCACGCCGCGCAAGGACGCGATCACGGCGCTCGCGCGCGAGGCGCGCGAGGTCCTGCGCGGCCACTTCCTGTCGTCGGACATGGGCATTTCGGGCGGCAATTTCCTCGTCGCCGAGACCGGCTCGGTTGCGATCGTGACGAACGAGGGCAACGAGGGCATGTGCACGATCGTGCCGCGGGTGCACGTCGTGCTGACTGGTATCGAGAAGGTGCTGCCGACGCTCGAGGACCTGGCCACGCTGCTGCGGCTGCTTCCGCGTTCGGCCACCGGTCAGTCGATCACGAACTACGTGTCGCTGCTGACCGGAACGCGCGGCGCCGGCGATCCCGACGGTCCTGAGCACATGTACTTCGTCCTCGTCGATGGCGGCCGAACGGGGCTCGTCGGCGGCGAGTTCCGGGACATGCTCCGCTGCATCCGTTGCGGCGCCTGCATGAACCACTGCCCCGTGTACCAGAAGATCGGCGGGCACGCGTACGGCTGGGTCTACCCGGGGCCGATGGGCTCCGTGCTCACGCCGATCTACGTCGGCCTCGAAAACGCCCTCGATCTGCCGCAGGCCGCCACGCTGTGCGGCGAGTGCCACGTCGTCTGTCCGGTGAAGATCCCGCTGCCGGAGTTGCTGCGCAAGCTGCGCGAACGGCAGTTCGAGCGCGGCCTGCGGCCCTGGCACGAGCGCATCGCGCTCGCGGCCTGGGGCTACGCGGCGCGCCGCCCGTCGCTGTATCGCGTGGCCAGCCGTATTGCGGTGCGCGTGCTCGCGTGGATGGGCGGGGAGCGCCGGCGCATCCGCGCGTTGCCGCTGGCGTCCGGCTGGACCGATCACCGCGATTTTCCCGCGCCGACCGGCAAGACCTTCCACGAGCTGTACCGCGCACGGCGCGGTGCGCGCTGACACTCACGCCGGCAACGCTTCGGCCACGAGCTCGGCGATGTCCTTGTTGCGGATCTCGCCTTCGCGGCCGAGCTGCGCCAGTCCGTCCTTGATCATCGTCGCGCAATAGGGACAGGCGGTCGCGATCACGCGCGGCGCGTGCGGCAAGGCCTGTTCGACGCGGGTGACGTTGATGCGCCTGCCGATTCGCTCCTCCATCCAGAAGCGCGCGCCGCCCGCCCCGCAGCACATCGCTTTTTCGCGGTTCAGATCGAACTCGAGCGGATGGTCGATGCTCACCGCGGCAAGCGCGCGGCGCGGCGCTTCGTATTCGCCGTTGTGGCGGCCGAGATAGCAGGGCTCGTGGAAGATCACGCGCTCGA
This sequence comes from uncultured Burkholderiaceae bacterium, assembly GCA_964539745.1. GTDB lineage: Bacteria > Pseudomonadota > Gammaproteobacteria > Burkholderiales > Burkholderiaceae_F > DSNY01. The sequence goes on from CAZIJU010000025.1 coordinate 27,493, forward strand.
ACGCGCGCGCCGGCCGAATGCGCCCGCTGCAGATCAGCTCGTCGATCAGTTGCGTGTGATGCACGACTTCGTAACGCCCGCCGAACTCCGGATATTCGTTCGTCAGCGAGTTGAACGCATGCGGATCGCAGGTGACGATGCGCGTGACGTTCAGCCGATCGAGCGTCTCGACGAGTCCCCGGGCGAGCGTCTGGAACAGCATCTCGTTGCCCGCGCGGCGTACGCATTCGCCGGTGGAGCCCTCGCACGGACCGAGGATCGCGAACCGCACGCCGGCGGCGCGCAGAATCCTGACGAACGCGCGGGCAACCTTCTGGTTGCGGTCGTCGAACGACTGCGCCGAGCCGACGTAAAAGAGATAGTCGATTTCCTTCGTCCGCTCGGGCGAGGTGAGCAGCGGAACGTCGAGCCCCTTCGCCCAGTCGGCGCGCGAATCCGCGGGAAGTCCCCACGGGTTGCTCTGGCTCTCGTAGTTGTCGAAGACCGTTTTCAGCTCCGCCGGGAAGTTGCCTTCGATCAGCACTTGGTGCTGCCGCATGCGGAAGAACTTGCCGAGGTGCTCCAGCTCGATCGGGCAGGCATGCTCGCAGTAGCCGCAGGTCGTGCAAGCCCACAGCGCGTCCTGCGGGATCACGTGGCCCACGAGCGGCGGCAGCTCGGCGTCCTTGCGTGCGACGACCACGTCGCGATGCGCGAGAAGATGGCGCTTGACGTCGTCGTGCACCCACTTCAGCGCGAGCGGCTTGCCGGTCAGGAACGTCGGGCAGGCGTCCTTGCAGCGGCCGCATTCGGTGCAGGTGAACGCATCGAACGCGTCCTTCCACAGCAGATCGGCGGCGGTCCGCACGCCGATCTTCATCTCGCCCGCGTCGTCGTCGCTCATGATGCGTTCGAGGTCGAGCGACGGCACGCGATTCAGCGGCGTGTCGCGCGCGAAGAACAGCGCGGGCAGCGCGGTCACGATGTGGAAGTGTTCGCCGACCGGAATCCATACGAGAAAGCCGAACACCGTGAAGATCTGGATCCAGTAACTCGCGTGATAGCCGACGGTGATGGCGGCGGCCGGCAGGCCGGAGACGGCGTTGGCTACGAGCGAGCCGAACACCGCGAAAGCGCGTTCGTGGGCGATCGCGGCGTCGTGTCCGGCGCGAAGCGCGAACTTGAAGCCGTCGTAGAGCAGGTCGGTGACCATGATCGCCAGGATCAGCGACAGGACCAGGATCGCTTCGCGGTTCGGCTCCAGCCGCCTCGGTTTCTGAACGAGGCGGCGCCAGAACGCGTACAGCACCGCGGCCGTGACGGCCACCTCGACGAGGTCCTTGAACGCGGCGTACAGGCCGCCCGCCACGCCCGGAAAAACGAAGTCCGCGTCGTAGCCGATCGCGAGCAACTGCAGCTTGCGTACCAGCAGCGCGACGAAACCGACGAAGATCACCGTGTGCATGATCCCCGGCTTCCATTCGCCGGCGATCATGCGCGACTGCAGCAGACCCAGCCGCAGCACGTTGCCGAGCCGCTCGAGCGGCCGGTTCCAGCGCACTTCCGGCTGCAGCGCCGCGACGATCGCGAGCTTGCGCCAGGCGAGCCAGAGAAAGCCCGCGAAGCCCGCGAGCATCACGAGCGTGATCGCTAGCGGGCCCACGCCGTGCCTTCGTCGCGGGTCGTCGGCGAGACCCGCCTCGCATCTTGCGTCGAGCGCATGGCGCGAGGATCGGTTCAGCCGCCGGGCTTCGTCAACGGCCGATTCGCCAACCTTTGATCCGCGCCAAAGTCGGTGTCGTCGATCGCTGCCGGCGCGACGCGCTCGTAGCGCAGGCGTCCTTCACGTTGCGCGGACTGCAGCAGTTGCGGGCGATCGGCGTGCCAGACGATGGGCGGAGCGATCGGCCCGGCGGCACGGCGCGATTCCTCGCGCGTCAGATCGCGCAGCAGCGTCACATGCGCGACGAAAGGCTTGCGGTCATACGCCACGTGCAACTCGTCGAGCAGCGTTCGCACCCGCTGCGCGAGTGCCGCCAGCGGCGCACAGTCGGGGCCGGCCGCCCATAGCACGCGCGCGCGCTCGAAGGCGCCGACCGCATCGAGCGTCCACGCGAACGATTCGAAGGGCAGGGCATCGAGTTCCGCGGCGATTTGTGCGGCGCGCGCGGCATCGAGCTCGCCGATGAACGCGAGCGTCAGATGCAGGTTTTCCGGATGCATCGCGCGCGCCCGCGGAAAGCGCCGCTGCTGCTCGCGCGCGACGGCCGCGAGCCGTTCGCGCGTCGCGTCGTCCGGCCACAGCGCGACGAAATAGCGCATCGATCGCTCCAGGGTCTGTTGGCCTATGGATCGGGTCTGCGGCGGGTCGGATTGGGTCGCAGGGCCAGGCGCGGCGAGGGGACCATTGGCCGCAGCCAAGGCCCCGAGCCGCAACGCCGCCATGCCGCCCAAGGCGGCCCGCCCCGCAGGGTGATCCCCGCCGTCGGCCCCATGGGGGCGCGGCGCTCTCGCCGCGCTTTCACGCAACCGCCATGGTGCGACCCGCCGGCGGTGGCGGGGATCACGCGGACCTGAGGCATCTGTCAACAGACCCTAGCGCCTGCGCGCCAGCAGTGCGCGACGGCATTCGGCGACCAGCGCCGGACCGCGATAGATCAAGCCCGTGTAGATCTGCACCAGCGTCGCACCGGCTTCGATCTTCGCCACCGCGTCTGCCCCGCTCAGAATGCCGCCGACCGCAATGATCGGCAACGCTCCTCGCAAGTGCGCAGCGAGGATGCGCACGACGGCGGTCGAGCGTTCGAACAGCGGCGCGCCGGACAGCCCGCCCGTTTCATCGGCGTATTTGAGCCCGGCCACGCGGTCGCGCGCGATCGTCGTGTTGGTCGCGATCACTGCATCCAAGCCGTGCGCGACGAGCGCATCGGCCACGCGCGGCAGGTCCGCATCGTCCAGATCGGGCGCGATCTTCAACGCGACCGGTACGCGCTTGCCGTGCCGGTCCGCGAGCCGTGCGCGTTCGTTCGCCAGCCCGCGCAGTAGCGCGTCCAGCTCGGATCCGCCTTGCAGCGAGCGAAGATCCTTCGTGTTCGGCGATGAGATGTTGATCGCGACGTAGCCGGGGCGCGCGACGAGCAGCGGATACACCGCGCGCAGTCCGAGCACGTAGTCGTCGAGCGCGTGTTCGATCGGTGTGGTGGCGTTCTTGCCGAGGTTCAGTCCGAGTACGCCGCCGGATGCGGAAAACTCGCTGCTCGCCGCGACGTTCGCGACGAAACGCTCGAGCCCCTCGTTGTTGAATCCCATCCGGTTGATCAGCGCAGCGGCCTGCGGCAGCCTGAACAGCCGCGGCTTCGGATTGCCGGGCTGCGGCAGCGGCGTCACCGTGCCGACTTCGATGAAGCCGAAGCCGAGGTCGCCGAGCGCGTCGACGTGGGCGGCGTTCTTGTCGAGCCCCGCAGCCAGACCCACCGGGTTGGGAAAGCGCAGCCCCATCGCGTCGACCGGATCGGGCGGAACGCGCGGACGCGCCAATCGGGTCAGCCCCAGCGCACGTGCACGCGCGAGCGCGCCGAAGGCAAGATCGTGAGCGGTTTCCGGATCGAGCGCGAAGAAAAAAGGCCGGGCGAATCGGTAGAGCACGGCGCGATTCTACGGGCCGCCCGCGCCGGCGCGCTCAATCCGGCGATTCGTACCGGACCCAGCGCCCGCCCTGCAGCATCTCGACCGGACGGAAACGCGCCTTGTATGCCATTTTCGGACTGCGCTCGATCCAGTAGCCCAGATACAGATAGGGCAGGCGCAGCGCGCGGCACTGCTCGATCTGCCACAGCACGTTGAACGTGCCGAAGCTGGCGCGGAGCACGTCCGGATCGAAGAACGTGTACACCGACGACAGCCCGTCGTTCAGGATGTCGATGATCGACACCATGCGCAGCGTGCCGAGCGCCTCACCCGCCTCGGGCGGCGCAGGGTCGCGGAACTCGACCAGCCGCGTGTTGACCTTGCTCTGCAGCAGGAACTGCGAATACTGCTCGCGGCTGTCGTTGTCCATTCCGCCGCCGGCGTGGCGTGTGGACTGGTAGCGCAGGTACAGGTCGTAGTGCTCGTGGTCGAACGCAAGCCCGACCACGCGGGTAGCCAGCGCGCGGTGCTGCGTCCAGGCTCGACGCTGGCTGCGGTTGGGCCGGAACTGCGCAACGGGCACACGCACGGGGATGCACGCTCGGCAGCCGTCGCAGTGCGGCCGGTAAGTGAAGATGCCGCTACGGCGGAAGCCCATGCGAACCAGCTCGCTGTAGACGTCCGCGTTGATCAGATGCGCCGGGGTGGCCACCTGTGAGCGCGCCTGCTGGTGCTCGAGATAACTGCAGGGGTACGGCGCCGTCGCGTAGAACTGCAGCGCGGCGAACGGCAGTTCCTTCAGATTGGCCATCTAGTAGCGTGCCAGCAGGTCATTGAGCATGTCCGCGCGATAGACCGACCAGTCGATCGGGGTGCGCTGCGTCGCTGCAGCGACCTGCGCGCAGAAAGCCGCGCGCGGGATTTCGCGTGCGCCGAGCGACGCAAGATGCTCCGTGTTCTGCTGGCAGTCTATCACCGGGACTTCCTCGTTTCGCAGCAGTTGCACCAGCGCAGCGAGCGCGATTTTCGATGCGTCGGTGACGCGCGTGAACATCGATTCGCCGTAGAACATCCGCCCCAGTGCCACGCCGTACAGGCCGGCGACCAGTTCGCCGCTTCGCCAGACCTCGATCGAGTGGGCCAAGTCGCGCCGGTGCAGCGCGACGTAGGCATGCACCATCGCGTCGGTGATCCAGGTGCCGTCCTGCCCGGGGCGCGGTTCGGCGCAAGCGCGCATCACCGCTTCGAACGCCTTGTCGCAAGTGAGGCGCAGCGCGTCGCCGCGCGCCACCGCGCGCAGCTTCTTGCGCAGCGATCGCGCGACCTTGAATTCGTCCGTGAACAGCACCATGCGCGGATCCGGGCACCACCACAACACGGGTTCTCCCTCCGCGTACCAGGGGAAGATCCCGCGCCGGTAGGCGTCGATCAGCCGATCGACGGAAAGCTCGCCGCTGGCGGCGAGCAGCCCGTTCGGATGCGCCAGCGCCTTCGCGACCGGCGGGAACGGGTCGCCCGGATGCAGCCAGTCGATCATTCGGATGCCGGTGGCGGCGCGATGGTGCGCGTGTGCATGCCGAACACACCGCGCGCGCGATCCTCCAGATACAGCCGAAGCGTCATCACGACGGTGCGGAACGCGATCTCGCGCCAGGGGATCGCGCCCTCGTCGAACAGCCTGACCTCAAGGCTCTCGGAGCCCGGGACGAAGTCGAGGTCGAGCAGTTGCGCACGGAAAAAAATGTGCACCTGCTCGACGTACGGGACGTCGATCATCGTGTACAGGGGCCCCAGTTCGACGCGCGCACCGGCTTCCTCGAGCGTCTCGCGCAACGCGCCTTCGGCGGTCGTCTCCCCGATCTCCATGAACCCCGCCGGCAGCGTCCACTTTCCGTACCGCGGCTCGATCGCGCGCTTGCACAGCAGGATCCGGTCGCCCCACACCGGAATCGTTCCGACGACCGGGCGCGGGTTGACATAGTGGATCGTCCCGCAGTGCTCGCAACAGTCGCGTTCGCGGTTGTCGCCCAGCGGCACGCGGCGCACGACCGCGTGTCCGCAGACGGAGCAGAAGCGGGGAATGGCGCGCGTGGACACGTCGGGAGTCTAGCGTTGCCGTGCCCGCCGGCGCGCCGCACCGGCGCGCGGGCCGTCTGCGGTAGCGGCGGTTCCCGCATTCCTCGCGCTGCGGCGGCCGGATCTGACCTGAATCAATCAAATCGGTATCGGAGTACCGATATGATGCGCGGCATGAACGAACACCGCCAAACCGGCGCGGCGCTGCACCGCGAGCACGACGCCAACCTCGAGCTGCTCCGCCGCGTCGAGCAGGCCTTCGCGGGCCCACCGCGCCGCGACGCAGCGCTGGTCGCGCTGCTGCGCACGCTCGGCGCGCACCTGACACACGAGGTGGGCCGTCATTTCGGCTTCGAGGAGAACGAGCTGTTTGGCCGCATGGCCGAATCGGGTGCCGCCGACCTCGCCGCGCTGCTCGCCGACGAACACGTGACGATCCGCGCGGTTGCCGCCCAGCTCGGAGCGCTGATCGAGCGCGCCGCCGCCGGAACGCTCGACGACGCCGGGTGGGACGCGCTCAAGCCGCTCGCGCTCGAACTGGTCGAGCGGCTGACCGCGCACATCAACAAGGAGGAGGCGGCGCTGCTGCCGCTGCTCGCGGAAGTGCTCGACGACGATACCGATCGCGCGCTGGCGATGGCGTACACGTCGTCCTGAAAGCGCCCCACCGGAGCCGATCGATGAAGCAGACACGCGGCACAACGCAGTTCGCGATCCGCGCGCTCGCGCCGGGCGATCTCGATGCGGTCGTCGCGATCGACCGGTCGATCTCCGGACGGTCCCGCCGCGCCTACATTCAGCGACGGCTCGACGCGGCGCTGCGCGAACCGGCCAGGCATGCGCAATTCGCCGCCACCGATGCCAACGGGCTGGCGGGCTATATCCTCGCGCGCGTGCTGCACGGCGAGTTCGGTCGAACCGAACCCGCGTTGCGCATCGAGCTGCTCGGCGTTCGGCGCGAGGCGCAGGGGCGTGGGATCGGGACGCAACTGCTCGGCGCGCTCGTCGAACGCGGACGGCGCAAAGGGGTGGCCGAGCTGCGCACCGCCGCCGCATGGAACGATCACGCGATGCTGCGCTGGTTCGACGCGACCGGTTTCGAGCTCGCGCCGGACCGCATCGTCGACTGCCCGGTCGGCGACGGCAGCTACCGCCCGGAGCGCGACGCCGCGCCCGGCCCGGCCGAAGGCACCGAGCCGCGCCGCGAGATCGACTATGGCGCACCCGCAGGCAACGATTTCGAGAAGCTCGCGCGCGACCGCGCCGACCTGCGTTCGATGACGGCGGATGACCTGCCCGCGATTCGCCGCATCGACCGCGCGCTGACGGGCCGCGACCGCACCGACTACATGCGCTCGCAGCTCGCCGAAGCGCTCGACGATTCGGCGATCCGCGTGTCGCTGGTCGCGCGGCTCGACGACACGGTGGTCGGCTATCTGATGGCGCGCACCGATCTGGGCGACTACGGCCGCACCGAGCCGGTCGCCGTGATCGACACGATCGGCGTGGATCCCGACTACGCGCACCGCGGCGTCGGCCGTGCGCTGCTGTCACAGCTCTTCGCCAACCTGGGCGCGCTGCGCGTCGAGCGCGTCGAGACGATCGCGGCGCCGCGCGACCTGGCGCTGCTGGGTTTCCTGTACGGCTGCGGCTTCGCACCGTCGCAGCGGCTCGCTTTCGTCCGAACCCTCGCGTAGGCGGCGCCGGCTTTCCCTCGGACCGCGTCCGGCGTAGCGTGCCGCCGGACGCTGCGCGATCGCGGGAGGGCGGCGATGAGATACGAGCTATACTACTGGCCGACGATCCAGGGCCGCGGCGAGTTCGTGCGGCTCGCGCTCGAGGACGCCGGTGCCGACTACGTCGATGTCGCGCGCTCGCGCGCCAAGGGCATAGGCGTCGCGGCGATGCTGCGCGTGCTGGGCGACGCCAAGCTCGTCCATCCGCCGTTCGCGCCCCCGTTCCTGAAGGCAGGCACGTCGTGGATCGCGCAGACCGCGAACATCCTCTTCTATCTCGGGGCGCGACTCGGGCTGGCGCCCGCGGACGAGGCCGCGCGGCTGTGGGCCCATCAGTTGCAGTTGACGATCGCCGATCTCGTCGCCGAGGCGCACGACGTGCACCATCCGATCGCCGGCAGTCTGTACTACGAGGAGCAGAAGCGCGAGGCGCGCAGGGCCGCCGCACATTTCACGCGCGAGCGCATCCCGAAGCTGCTCGGCTACTTCGAGAACGTGCTCGCGCGCAACCCGAGCGGACCCGATCATCTGGTCGGCGCGCAGGCGACCTACGTCGACCTGTCGATGTTCCAGGTGATGGCCGGGCTGAACCATGCCTTTCCGCGAACGATGGCCCGGGTCACGAAGAAGACGCCGCGGCTCGTGCGGCTCGCCGAGCGCGTGGCGGCGCGGCCGCGGCTCGCCGCCTATCTCGCGTCGCCCCGCCGGCTCCCGTTCAACGAACAGGACGTCTTCCGACACTATCCGGAGCTGGATGCTCCGTCCGCGCGCTGAACGCCGCGGGCCTATGCTCGCGCCTGCACGAGCCAAGGAGGCAAGCCATGCAACTGACCACCGTCCGCATCGACAAGCCGGCCGATCTCAACTTCATCCTCGGCCAGTCGCACTTCATCAAGACCGTCGAGGATCTGCACGAGGCGATCGTGCAGACGGTGCCGCAGATGAAGTTCGGGCTTGCCTTCTGCGAGGCGAGCGGCCCGTCGCTGGTGCGCTTCAGCGGCAACGACGAGGCGCTGATCGAGCTGGCGAAGAGCAACGCGCTGGCGCTTTCCTGCGGCCACAGCTTCATCGTGTTTCTGAGCGGCGGGTTTCCAATCAACGTGCTGAACACGATCAAGGCCGTGCCCGAGGTGTGCGGCATCTACTGCGCGACCGCCAACCCGGTCGAGGTGATCGTCGCCGAAACGGACAGCGGGCGCGGCATCCTCGGTGTGATCGACGGCGAAAAGAGCAAGGGTGTCGAGTCCGAAACCGACATCGCCGCGCGCAAGCAGCTCCTGCGCAGGTTCGGCTACAAGCTCGGCTGACGGCGTTACCCGCGATCGGTTCGAAGATCGCGGCGCTTGGCTCATCGGCTCGCGGCGATCCCGTGCGGATCGCCGCGAGCCTTGCTTCGCGCGCTACTGCTGCGCGAGCCGCAGCTTCGCGCCGGCGCCGGCGTTGAAGAACGTGTAATTCAGGCCGCTACCCAGCGTCACGTCGCACGGATTGGCGCCGTTGCACGCGCTCGACGCGGTCGTGTACTTGCCCTGCGGATCGGCGCCTTGCAGATTGGCGGCCCAGGTGTTGCCCACCGCGCTCACCAATACGTTGGCGGCGACCGACACGCGCACGCGCGTGGAGGTGGCCGTCAGCGTGTTGTTGCCCGGCGCAGCCAGGGTGCCGAGATCGAAGCTCGACGTGCCGTCGCCGGCCAGCCGCAACGCGTCGGCGCCCGCGATCGTCGCGTTGCGCACCGTCAGCGCATACGGCTTGGTGAGGGCCAGGTAGACCGCGGAGGCGCTGCCGCCGTCGATCGAGCCGCCGTCGATCACCAGCGTGCCGCCATTGTTCAGCTGGATGCCGCCCATCGCGTTGCCGTTGATCGTCACGTTGCTGAGCGTGATGTTGGGCCGGCCGAACATCCCTGTATTGCTGTCGAACCCGATCTGGCCGGCTTCGATGCCGAAGCGCCCGCTGCCGCTGATCGTGCTGTTCGCGGCGGCGAATTGCGGGGTGCCTTCGCGCAACTGGACGCCGCCGCCCCAGCAGTTCTTCAGCGCCGAACCCTGCAGCGTGACGCTCGAGATCACGGTGGAGCCGCCGGTCTGCCGGTCCACCAGGATGCACGGGCCGCCGCTGCCGGCCGGGTCAATCGTGGTGCCGCTCAAGATGACCGTGTTGGCGGTGCCGGCCACGTTGATCGCGGGTTGCTGGCCGGCCCAGGCGCCGCTGGTGTTGCCGATCGTGACGTTGGTCAGCGTGAGCCGGGCGTCGCCGGTCAGGGCGAAAACGCTGGCCTGCGCGGTGGTGCCGTCGATCACGCCGCCATTGACGGTGAGTTCGGCGCTGTCGGACACGAGCGCGAAGCCCGTGATGCCGCTGGTCACGTAGTTGTGCGTGGCCACGCCCTTCGGGTCGAGGAACACCTTGGCGGTGCCGCTGGCCTCGATGCCGCGGCTCAGGGTCGCCGAACCGAGTTTCACCCACTGCGGGCGCAAGATCGCCAGCGTGCCGCCGCTGGCCAGCATGCGGCCGCTCGATGACACGTCGAAGTTCACGCCGGAGACCGAACCGCCGCCCGGGAACTGCAGCGTGAAGCCGATCGAAGCGCCACCGTCGTTGACGGCGCGCAGCGCCGCGCCTGCCGGCACGGTGCGGCCGGTGAGGACGTTGGATAACCCCTCGGTGGCAGCGGTAAAGGCGCCGTTTTGCAGCCACACTGTGCCGCCGCCCACGGTCGCGAAAGCCTTGGCGAGCGTCTTGAAAGGCGCCGCGGCCGTGCCCGGGTTGCTGTCGCTGCCGATCGTCGCGTTGACGAACGCCTCGTTGGCGGCCGGCGGAGACACGTTCACCGTCACCGGGCTGCTGGTCGTCTGGTTGCCCGCCGCATCGAACGCGGTGGCGGTGTACAACTGCACGCCAACGTCGGCGGACGTATAGGCCGGCGTGGTGTAGACGAACGGCGCCGCGGCCTTTTCGAACACTTCGGTGCCGTTGCGGTGGAACTCGACCTTGACCACGCCGACGTTGTCGCTCGCGGTCGCGGTCAACTGGACCGTCTGGCCCACGATTGCGCTGGTCGCCGACGCCGCGAGGCTCACGCCCGGCGCCTGCGTGTCGGGCACCGTCACCGTCACGGTGTTGCTGGTCGCAGTGTTGCCGGCGGCGTCGGACGCCACCGCCGTGTACGTGTGCGTGCCGATGTCGGCATCGGTGAACGGGGGCGGTACGAAGGCAAACGGCGCGGTGCCGTCCTCGCCGATCTTTACCGCGTTGCGCAGGAAGTCGACTTTCGTGACGCCGACGTTGTCGCTCGCGTCCGCCGTCAGCGTCACGCTCTGCCCGACCGGCACCGTGCTCGCGGACGTGCCCAAGCTCACCACTGGCGGCTGCGTGTCCGCCGGCGGCGCGGCGCTGACGGTCACGATGACCGGTGTACTGCCGGCGAAGTTGCTGGCGGCGTCGAACGCGCGCGCGAGGAACTGCTGCGGCACGCCGACGTCGGCGGCGGTGAACGGCCCAAACGCCAGCGTGTACGGCGCGGTCGTGTCTTCGCCGATCTTCGCGCCGTTGCGATAGAAGTCGACGCGCGTGACGCCCACGTCGTCGGCCGCGCTGGCGGTCAGCGTGATCGACTGGCCGACCGCGACGTTGGTGGCGCTCGAAGCGAGGCTGACCGTCGGCGCGACGCCGTCGATCATGACTTTGAAAACGACGCTCTTCACCGTTCGATTGCCGTTCTTGTCGAACGCCTCGACAAGCAGTCGGTTGGCGCCGTTCTCTGGCGCGCCGAAGGAGAACGTGACGCTGTACGGGGGCGCGGTGAGCGTCGCGACCGGGGTGAGGACCGGCGGCTGTTGCTCCGTACCGATCTTCAGCTTGGCGAACGTGACCTTGTCGATACCGTAGTTGTCGGTCGCCGCGACGGTCACCGTGATCGGACCGCCGTCGCGCACGATGTATATGCCGGGCGGGCTCTGCTCGGTCACGCTGACACCCGTGATCGTCACCGCTGGCGCGATGCTGTCCAATAGCACGCCCCAGGTGCCAGGACCCAGGTCGCGGATCTTGCAGAGCAGCTTGTTCACGGGCGAAATGCATTGGCCGATGAGCAGCGCCGCGTTCGGTTTGAGCATGACGATCGCGGGTGGCGCGATGCACGGGCCGTCCAGTAACAAGTCGTCAATGTCGGCGTCACCGTCCCCGTCCTTGTCGCAACCGATCGAGACCGTAAACAGCGGGCGCACGCGCATGGCCTGCGCCGCCGCCGAATCCGGCTCGATCTCGTAATCCGCATCGGCGGCGAGCAACGTGCCGTTGCCGCCGATCTCGTAGAAACCGCCCGGCGCGAAGCCCATGTCGCTCGGTCGCGGAGCGTTCGGCGCCGCGGTCAGCGTCACCGTCATCGGCGTCTGGGCCGCACCGGGCGGCACGATCAGCCTGGCCTTGTTGTCGGCGGAGGTCACCGTGCCGCCGCCGCTCGGTGTGATGTTCGGTTGCGGCGGTGGCGGCGAGGGCGAATCGCCGCCGCCGCCGCAACCGGCGGCGAAAGCCGCGATCGCCGCGAGCGCCAGCGCGCGCCTGAACTTCGATCCGGGTAACCGTGTCATGGCCGTCCTCCTGTGCTTTGTCAGCCTCAGCGCAGACCGGACGGACCGCGCTGCGGATACGTCAGGCGGGCGAGGTAACGAATGAGCTCGAGCGGAGAGTCGAACTCCACCGCCTCCGCCGCCGTGCCCGCTTCGCGCAGCGCAGCGCGCCAGGCCGCGTCGCGGGCGGCAGGGCGGATGTCGAGTTCGAAATGCCGGATCGTGTTCGGGTCGTCGCCTTGCATCTGCCCACCCTCGCGCGCAGTGTGGCGAGGCGGGCGTTGCAAAGACGTTGCAACGGCGTGCGGAGGATTCGCCGGGTTAACGGCTCGCCAGCAGATCAGCGTGCAGCGCTTCGAACTTCGCGCGCAGCGTGGGTTCGCCGACCAGACTCGCCGCCAGGCGCTCGACTTCGGCGCACGCAGCGGCACGATGCGCGGCGGCGCGCTGCGCGCCATCGGCACGCGCCTGCAGCGCAGCGGCGAGCTGCCGGCGTAGTTCGATCGCCTCGAGCGCCGGGGTTTTCGGCAGCATCCGCTCGGCCGCGTCGATCGGTTCGCCGCAGTCGAGCGCCAGCGCGCTGCGCACCGCAAGCCGCAGCGCGAGCGGACTGGCTGCGTGCATGATCAGCGGCGGCGCCTGCAGCGCTCGATCTTTTGGTTCGAGCACCGCATGCGCCGCTGCGGCGCGCCCGGCGGCAAGCTGGGCATAGGCGCGCCAGTACGCGATCAGCGCTTCCGGCATGTTCAGATCGATCGGCGGTGGCGCGGTGGTATCGAGGCGGTCGGCGATCGCTGCCGCGCGTTCCGGCAATTGATAGATCGTCGAAAAAAACGACACCGCGGGTTGGGCCTTCGGCAGATACGCGGGCGAGCGCGGCAAATCGCGGTACACGGCCGTCGCGGCGTCACGGTCGCCGCACCACCACAGCAGGCGTGCGAGTACGTACCAGGGGTAGAAGTCAGGCGCGCCGCCGCGGTTTTCTTCGATCAGCCGTACTGCTTCGCGCGCGGCCGCGAGCGCGGTGCCTAGATCCCCTTGCGCCGAGCACAACTCGGCGCGCCGCAACTGCAGTCGATGCTGAGCCGCGTTATCCGACACGAAGCGCAGCAACTCGGTCAGGCGGTCGAGCAGGATCTCGGCCCGGTCGAACTCGCCGATCTGCAAGCAGACCTTCATCAGATTGGCGAGCGAGTTGCGCTGCATGGCGACATTGTGCAGCCGTTCGCCGTCGGCCAGCGCCTGCTCGAGACAGGCGAGGCTTGCGGCGTCGTCCCCAAGCTTCGTGTACGCGTACGCAAGGATGTTGAGCGAGCGCTGCCGCCCTTCGACGTCGCCCGCCTGGGTGAGCAAATCGACCGCCTGCCGCAGGTGCCGTTCGGCCTGCACGCAGTCGTCGAAGTTCGTCGCCAGATACGCCATCGCGTGATAGATGCGACCGCGATGGCCCGGCGCAAGATCCGCGCGATCCAACTCGCGCTCGCACAGCGCGCGCGCCTCGTCGTAGCGGCCGACTTCGGTCAACGCGTGCACGGCGTCGCACACTGTCTGATCGCGCAGCGCGCTTGGCAGCGCTGCGAAGCCCGCGTGCGCCCAGGCACGATGCGCCAGTTCGATCGCGTCGGCGAAACGCTGGCCGAGCGTGCGCACCCGCACGCGCCAGGCGAGCGACTCCGCTTCCAGCGCAGCGGCGTTCGCCTGCGCCGCCAGCGCATCGAGCGCATCAAGCTCCGCGTCCATGCCCGCCAGATCGTGCAACGTTCGCAGCAGTGCGATGCGCGCGCGACGGATCTCGATCTGCCGGTCGAGATCCGGCCCGAGCGCCAGCGCGGCTTCGTAGTGCGCCAGCGCCTCGCGCTGCGCGAACACGCGCTCGGCGGCTTCGGCGGCGGCGATGCGCCAGCGCAGCGCTTCGGCGCCGCGGCCCGCCTGCTCGAAGTGAAACGCGATGCGATGCGGCCGCGCGTGCTGCGCTTCGAGCGTTTGCGCCAGACGGCCGTGGATCAGCCGCCGGCGCTCGCCGCTCAGGCTCGCCGCCAGCGCGTCGCGCGCCAGATCGTGCACAAACCGGTACGCGCTCTGCGGCGCGGTCTGCGTCTCGGCGAGCAACTGCACGCCAACGGCGCGCTCGAGCCCTTCGAGGGCTTCCCAATCCGAAAGTGCGGTGGCCGGCCGCACCTCGTCCAGCGTGAAGCCGTCGGCGGTGAGCGCCGCGGTTTCAAGCACGCGCCGCGCGGCCGGCCCCAGCCTTTCGACGCGCTCCAGCACCGTCTGCCGCACGGTCGGGGGTACCGGCAGTTCCGCGTAGTCGGTCGTGGCGTCGTCGTAGCGCGTTGACCATCGGCCGTCGGCGCCGATCGCCAGCTCCCCGCTGTCGAACAGGTAACGCAGCGTCTCCAGCACGAAGAACACGTTGCCGGAGGTGGCACGCTGCAGCCGCGCGGCGAAGCGATCACCGCGCGCGGTTCCTGACAGCGCGCGCAGCAGCGCGAGTGTGGTCGCTTCGTCGAACGGCGCAAGCTCGATGCGCAGCGCGAGCCCGGAGCGCTCCAGCAAGCGCACTGCGTCGCGCGCCGGCTCGCGTTCCGCCAGTTCGTGCACGCGCGCGGTGGCGAGCACGCGCGGCGTGGAATCGGCGGCGCGCGCGCGCCGGTGCGCCAGATGGACGACGAATGCAAGGGTGGACGTATCGGCCCAATGCAGGTCGTCGAAACACAGCGCACCGGCGGCGCCGGCCCACGCGGTGAACGCGACGGCCAGCGCTTCGAACAGGCGCGCGCGCGCGGCCTCGGGCGAGAGCTTCGGTTCGTCCGCTTCGGGTGCGCCGCTCGCCAGTTGCGGCAGCAGTCGGGCCAGTTCGCGGAGGACGTCGGCGGGCAGCGCCGCGAGACCGGCCGCGCGTTCGGCGTCTGCGAGCGCACCGCTCAAGGCTTCGGCGATCGCGAATAGCGGCGCGTCGCGCGCGATCTCGGCGCAGCGGATCAAAACCGCGGCCGGCAGTTGGCGCGCCGCTTCGCTCATCAGCCGCGACTTGCCCACACCCGCTTCGCCGATCAGCAGCACGACCGGTGCGCTGGCCGCACCGATGCGCGCCAGTTCGGAGGCGCGCCCGATTAGCGCGGATTCGAAACGCACCAGGCCTGCCGCCGCATGTACCGCGAGCGGCGCGAGCTTCTCGGCGGCGCGAATGCGCTCGGCGAGCGCGGCGGTTTCCGGCAGCGGCTCCAGCCCCAGCTCTTCGCGCAACACGTGCCGGCAACGCTCGAACAGCTCAAGCGCGGCGGCGCGTTCGCCCAGCAGATACTGCAACCGCATCAGCGCGGCGTAGTGCGCTTCCTGCAGCGGATCGTCTTCGAGCAGGCGCGCATGGCACGCGAGCGCCCCGCGCGCATCGCCGCGCGCCTCCGCGTGTTGCGCCATCTTCGCCAGCGCGTCGCGCCAGCGGCGCGCCAGCTCTTCGCGGCGGCGGAGCAGCCATTCGTCGAATTGCGGCGCGTCGGCCAGCGCAAAACCGTCGGCGAGCGGGCCGCGATACGCAGCGGTCGCCTGCTCCGGCGCATCCTGCGCGTCGAGAGCGAGGAACGACGCCACGTCGGTCGTCACCGCCGGCGCGAGCGCGAGGCTGTCGTCGCCGGCCTCGAGCGCAGCTTCCAAGCCGGCATCGCGCAGCCGCGCCAGCTCGCGCCGCAGGTTGCGGCGAGCGCTCGATTCGTCCAGTTCGCCCCAGAACAAGGTGGCCAAGCGGCCGCGCGTGCAGCGGCCTTCGAGCGCCAGATACGCGAGCAACGCGAGCAGCCGCCGGCTCGGCAATTTCTGCTCGGCGCCGCCGACGAGCAGGCGCGGCGCGCCGAGCAGCTCGAGGCTGATCGTGTGGGCGGGCTCGCGCTCGGACCTCATCGGAATGCGCACCCCATCGCATTGCGCCGCGGTCGTCGTCGAGAGGATTCTAGCCCGGATATTTCATGAATGATCGATTTTCGCGCGCCGGTGGCGCGGTGCGC
>CAZIJU010000026.1:0-41452 GCA_964539745.1 uncultured Burkholderiaceae bacterium
TGAGCCTCGCGCAGCCGTTCCGCAAGTTGCGCGGCTTGCCGTCGCTCTCGCTCGTCGCGTTCGGCGTCGATGCGAGCCGCCTCGCGGCGTTCGGCCTCAAGTCGTTCGGCTTCCGCGCGTTCGGCCTCCGCCCGAGCAGCCGCACGGCGCTGCGCCTCTTGCTCTTGCGCAGCCCGTCGCGCGGCCTCGCGGCGTTGCGCTTCGAGGCGTTCGGTTTCGATACGAGCCGCCTCTCGGCGTTCGTGCTCCAATCGTTCCGCTTCCGCCCGTTCCGCTTCCTGGTTCAAGGTCTGCGTTTGCGCGGCGTCGATGCGCGCGGCTTCCTGGGGATTCGCTTGCCGTTGCAAATCGTGCGCCGGAAGTTCGGGCTGCGGTGCTTCGGCGGCGGGTCGAGACACCGCCGGGACTTCGGATTCGGCTCGCTGGCGCGCCGGTTCATGGACCTCGCGAGCAGCCGGCGGCACGGTCTGCATGCTTTCGACCTCGGGCGCGACCGCGATCACCGGCGTCGGCATTGCGGCCGCGGCGGGGGTGGCCGACGTGGTCGCATCGGACCGGTTGGCCGCTTCGACGGACGCTGGCGGGATGATTGTCGGCGGTGCGTCGCTGTGAGCTTCGGTGCGCGGCGACGCTTGCGCTGCCACTGCGTCGCGGGCGACGCGTGGCCGCGCATCGGCGCGGCTCGTCGCGTCGTTCTCCGGCACGACGGTCGTCCGCTCCTCGGCGGGTTCGGAGGCTGGGGCAGGTCGCCGGGTCGATCGAACGACATCCGCACGCTCGACCGATGATCGCTGCGCCGCGACCTTGACCGGCGCGTCCGAGGACTGCGCGCCAGCCACCGGCGCGCGGGCAAGCTCGACGCGCAGCTCGGAAGCCACGACCCGACGTTCGCGCCACAGGCTACCCAGGCCGGGAAGTCCGAACGCTTGGTCGCCGAAGGTCAAGCTGAGCAGCAGCGCGTGAAACAGCAGCGAAATCAGCAGCGGCGTCGTCAGCCGCCGGATATCAGCAATGGCGCGTCGCTTCCGCGCCTGACCGTGGCCGGACGTCTGCGGGGGTCGCTCGGATTCGGGCGCGGAGTTTGACGACTGCACGGCGCTGGAACGTGTGCAACCTGCCGAACGTTCGGCCAATGGCTGCGAAGCCATTGGCCGGTGTTGTGACGAATCGACGACGATGGCGTCTGCGCGATATTCGCGGCGCCGAGGATACGCTTGGTGCACAAGCGAACCTCACATTGGCGCCAGCCTCGCGGTCCGGTCCCACGGCCGGGCAGCGTCAGGTACCGCAGAAAGTGACGTAGCGCGCGGTGAATTCGGCCGGTGCCGGGCGCGCGTAGGGATCGAGCGCCGGGTCGTCGTCGAACGGCCGCCGCACGGCTTCGAGCAGTCGTTCGAACGGCGCGAGGTCGCCCTCGTCGGAGGCCGCGGCGAGCGCCTCCTCGACGCGGTGGTTGCGCGGGATCACGCGGGGATTGGCGGCGCGCAGCGCCGCCGCTGCCGCGGCGGAATCGGCCGCGTGCTCCTGAGCGAGGCGGGCGCGCCAGCGGGCAAGCCACTCGTCCAGCGCTTCGCCGCCGCCGACCGCCTCGCGCACGGCAGCGTCGTCGCCCGCGGCGGCCGCAGCCAGCGCGCGCCAGGCGCGTGTGAAGTCGGCGCGCGTGCGTGCAAGCAGCGCCAGCCAGTCGTCCGCGAGCCGCGCGTCGCCGTCGCGTTCGGTGGCGAGCCCAAGCTTGGCCCGCTGACCGGCGCGCAGCGCCGCGTCGAAGGCCGGCGCGAATGTGTGCAGCGCCTCGGTGGCGCGCGCCACCGCGCGCTCGGGGTCGGCGTCGATGAGCGGCAACAGCGCCTCGGCCAGCCGCGCCAGGTTCCACTGCGCGATCGGCGGCTGGTTGCCGTACGCGTAGCGGTCGTAATGATCGATCGAGCTGAACACGGTGCCCGGGTCATACGCGTCCATGAACGCGCACGGGCCGAAGTCGATCGTCTCGCCGCTGATGGCCATGTTGTCGGTGTTCATCACGCCGTGGATGAAGCCGACGTTGATCCACTGCGCGATGAGCCGCGCCTGCCGCTCGCAGATCGTGCGCAGCAGCGCGAGATACCGGTCCGGTGCGTCCGCCAATTCCGGTTCGTGGCGCACGATCGCGTAGTCGGCGAGCCTGCGCAGCAGCTCGACGTCGTTGCGCGCCGCGCAGTATTCGAAGGTTCCGACGCGAAGGTGGCTCGCCGCGACCCGTGTCAGCACGGCGCCGGGCAGCGGACGGTCGCGCAGCACGGTTTCGCCGGTGGCCACCACCGCGAGCGCGCGCGTCGTGGGGATGCCGAGCGCGTGCAGCGCCTCGCCGATCAGCACCTCGCGCAGCATCGGCCCGACCGCGGCCTTGCCGTCGCCGTTGCGGGCGAACGGCGTCGGTCCCGAACCCTTGAACGCAAGGTCGCGCAGTCGCCCGTCACGCCCGACCGCCTCGCCGAGCAGCAGCGCGCGGCCGTCGCCCAGCCGCGGCGAGAATCCGCCGAACTGGTGCCCGGCATAAGCCTGCGCGACCGGACGCACGCCTTCGGGTACGACGTTGCCGGAGAACACCTGCGCCAGCAGCGCTTCGTCCCAGTCGGCGACGTCGAGGCCGAGCGCCGCGGCGAGCGCGCGATTGAAGTACAACAGCCGCGGCGCTGGCACCGCGCGCGGCTGCCAGTCGACGCAAAGTTGCGGAAGCGCCTGCGCAAAGCTGCGCTGCAACGCAAGGGTGGGCGCTGCGAGTTTCATGTCAGGTCCAAGCTTGCCACGGGCCGACGCCCGTTGCGCTCAAGCCCCGTCGTCGCGCGGGGACAAGCGGTGCCGACCCGGTGGCGGCTACCATGGGTTAATTTGCGGAGCATGGAAGCGATGACCGACGTGGTGATCGTTGGCGCCGGTCACAACGGCCTGACCTGTGCGTGTTACCTGGCGGCCGCGGGCCTGAAGGTGCGCGTGCTCGAACGCCGCGGCGTGGTCGGTGGCGCGGCGGTGACCGAGGAGTTCTTCCCGGGTTTCCGTAACTCGACCGCAAGCTACACGGTCAGCCTGCTGCAGCCGAAGATCATCCGCGATCTGAGGCTCGTCGAACGCGGGCTTCGGATCGTCGAGCGGCCATTTTCCAATTTCGTTCCGTTGCCCGACGGCCGCAGCCTGAGTTTCGGCGGCGAACTCGCCGCCACGCAGGCGCAGCTTGCGCGGTTTTCCGCGCGCGACGCGCAGCGGCTTCCTGCGTATTACGCGCGGCTCGAGCGGCTGGCCGATGTGATCCGGCAGTGGCTGCTGCGCGCGCCGCCGAACGTCGGCGGGCCGCTGATCGTCGCGGGATGGCGCGATCTGGCCGCCGCCGCGCGGCTGCTGCTGCAGTTCGGCAGGCTTGCCGACGAAGGGCGGCGCGATCTGATCGATCTGTTCACCAAGAGCGCGGGCCACTGGCTCGATTCGACGTTCGAGTCGGACCCGCTGAAAGCCGTGCTCGGCTGGGATGCGGTCGTCGGCAATTACGCGAGCCCGTACGGGGCCGGTTCGGCGTACGTGCTGCTGCATCACTGCTTCGGCGAGGTCAACGGCAAACCCGGACGATGGGGCCACGCGATCGGCGGCATGGGCCGAATTACCGAGCTGATGGCTCAGGAGGCGCGCGCGCGCGGCGTTCGCATCGACACCGATGCCCCGGTCGCGCGCGTGCTCGTCGAACGCGCCCGCGCGGTCGGCGTCGAACTCGAAAGCGGCGAGACGATTCGCGCGCGCGCGGTCGCCGCGAACGTGACACCGAAGCTGCTGTACGAGCGGCTCGTCGACCGCGGCGAGCTGCCCGGCGATTTCGCCGAGGCGATCGCGCGGTATCGCTGCGGATCGGGCTCGCTGCGGATCAACGTCGCGCTGTCCGAGCTGCCCGACTTCGTGTGCGCGCCGGGCACACACCCGCAGCCGCACCACGCCAGTGGAATCGTCTTCGCGCCGTCGCTGGGCTACATGGACCGCGCGTGGCGCGACGCGGAGGAGGCGGGCTTCAGCGCGCAGCCGGTCGTCGAGATGCTGATACCGAGCGTGGTCGACGACACGCTGGCGCCGAAGGGCGCGCACGTCGCGTCGCTGTTCTGCCAGCAGTTCAGACCGGACGCGGACTGGGATGCGCTCAAGCAGCGCGCAGTCGAGGCGGTGTTCGACGTCGTGCAGTCGTACTGCCCCAACTTTCGCCGCGCGCTGCTTGGCTGGCGCGCGTGGACGCCGCTCGATCTGGAGCGCGACTTCGGCCTGACCGCGGGCGACATCTTCCACGGCCAGCTTTCGCTCGATCAGTTGTTCTCGATGCGGCCCGTGCTCGGGTACGCGCGCTATCGCGGTCCGATCGAGGGTCTGTATCACTGCGGCTCGGGCGCGCATCCGGGCGGCGGCGTGACCGGCGCGCCTGGGCACAACGCCGCCGTCGAAATCGTCCGCGACCTGCGGTAATCAGCCGCGCGCGATGCGCCCGGCGGCCAGCTCGACGTTGCCGCCGGCCGCAGCGGTGTTGATCGTCACCGTGCGCTCGGTCGCGAAGCGCAGCACGTAGTGCGGGCCGCCGGCTTTCGGGCCCGTGCCCGAAAGGCCTTCGCCGCCGAACGGCTGCGACTCGACGACCGCGCCGATGATGTTGCGGTTGACGTACAGGTTGCCGACCCGCGCGCGCGATCGCACGTGTTCGACGCGCGCATCGAGCCGCGTGTGCAGCCCCATCGTCAACCCGTAGCCGCTGCCGTTGATCTCGTCGAGAACGCGGTCCAGCGCCCGCTTGTCGAAGCGCACGACGTGCAGGATCGGCCCGAAGTTCTCGCGTTCGAGCTGGCGCATCGACTCGATCTCGTAGGCGATCGGCGCGAAGAAATGCCCTTCGAGACCCGTGGGCAGCTCGCACTCGTAAAGCCGTTTCGCGTTGGCGCGCAGCCACTCGCGGTGACGCAGCAGCGCATCGAGCGCGGCCGCGTCGATCACCGGCCCCACGTCGGTCGCCGGATCGCGCGGATCGCCGATTCGAAGCTCGCGCATCGCGCCGCAAATCATCGCGAGCACGCCGTCGGCGATCTCGTGCTGAACGTACAGCACGCGCAGTGAACTGCAGCGTTGGCCGCACGAGCGGAAGCTGCTTGCGATCACCGCGTCGGTGACCTGCTCGGGAAGCGCGGTCGAGTCGACGATCATCGCGTTCTGCCCGCCCGTTTCGGCGATCAGCGTCGCCAGTGGCGCCTCGCGTGCGGCGAGCGCGCGGTTGATCGCGCGCGCCGTTTCGGTCGATCCGGTGAACGCCACGCCGGCCACAAGCGGATCGCTGGTCAGCCTGCGGCCGACCGTCTCGCCCGGCCCGATCGCAAGCTGCAACGCTTCGATCGGGATGCCCGCCGCGTGCATCAGCTTCACCGCGCGGTGCGCCACCAGCGGCGTCTGCTCTGCGGGTTTGGCGATCACCGTATTGCCCGCAACCAGCGCCGCCGCGATCTGCCCGGTGAAGATCGCGAGCGGAAAGTTCCACGGGCTGATGCAGACGACGACGCCGCGGCCGTGCAGGTCGAGCTCGTTCGATTCGCCGACCGGACCGGGCAGCGTGCGTCGCGCGAGCGCGGCGCGCGCCGACACGGCGTAGTAGCGCAGCAAGTCGACCGCCTCGCGCACCTCGAGGTGCGAATCGAGATACGTCTTGCCCGCTTCGCGTACGAGCAGGCGGACCAGCGCGTCGTGCTCGCGCTCGTACGCGTCGGCAGCGCGCTCCAGAAGCGCGGCGCGCGCCACCACGCCGCGCGCGTCCCAGGCGGGCTGTGCGGCATGCGCGGCCGCGAGCGCTGCGTCGAGTTCCTCGTCGGTCGTGTCGATCGCGTGGCCGACGGTCTCGCCGAGCCGGGCCGGGTTCATGACGGGGTGCGCAGCACCCTTCGGGCGTTCACGGCCCGCGATCAGCGGTGCCGCGGTGTCGCCGTCGCGCGCCGCATGGACCGCGGCCGCGAGCGCGGCGAGCGTGCGCGGTTCGGCCAGATCGCGGCCGGCCGAGTTGCGCCGCGCAGGGAACAGTTTCGCGCCGGTTGCGAGCGGCGGTTCGGCCGTCGCCTCCTTGCGCGCCTGCTCGAACGGATCGACCAGCAAAGCTTCGATCGGCGTGCCTTCGTCGGCGATCTGGTGGACGAAAGAACTGTTCGCGCCGTTTTCCAGCAGCCGCCGCACCAGGTAGGCGAGCAGGTCGCGGAAGCTGCCGACCGGCGCATAGATGCGCACCGCTGCATTCGGCCGCTCGGCGAGCACGACGTCAAAAAGCGGCTCGCCCATGCCGTGAAGCCGCTGGAACTCGAAGCGCTTCTTCGGCGCCACCGCGTCGGCGACCGCGCTCACCCACGCGACGGTCAACGCGTTGTGCGTGGCGAACTGCGGGAACACCGGCACGTCGGCCGCCAGCAGCCGTTGCGCGATCAGCGCGTACGACATGTCGGTCGCCCACTTGCGCGTGAACACCGGAAAGCCGGGCATGCCCAGCTCCTGCGCGCGCTTGATCTCGGCGTCCCAGTACGCGCCTTTGGTCAGCCGGATCGCCAGAGGCCGCTTCAGTTCGGCGATCTTCGCGAGCAGGTAGTCGATCGTCGCGGCGGCGCGCGTCTGGTACGCCTGCACGGCGAGTCCGAGGCCTTCCCAACCTGCAAGCCGGGGCTCGCGCATCAGCCGCTCGAGCAGCGCCACGTGCAGCACGAGCCGCTCGGACTCCTCGGCGTCAATCGTGAAGTTGATGTCGGCGTCGCACGCGGCCTGCGCGAGCGTGCGCAGCTTCTCGTACAGCTCGGTCTCGACGCGTTCGAGCTGTGCGGTCTCGAAGCGCGGGTGGATCGCGCTGAGCTTGATCGAGATGCCGTCGCGCTGGCTGAAGTGGCCGGTCTTTCCATTGGCTGCGAGCGAATCGATCGCCGCGCGGTAGGCGGCGAAGCTGCGGTCGGCGTCGGCGGCCGTGCGCGCGCCTTCGCCGAGCATGTCGAAGGAGTGCGTCACGCGCACGTCGGGACGATGTGTGGCGCGTTCGAGCGCTTCTTCGAGCGTGGCGGCGAAGACGAATTGCTCGCCGAAGCGGCGGATGCCTTCGATCACCAACGGGCGCAACGCGCTGCGCGCCAGCCAGTCGCGGATGCCCGGTGCGTCGGCTGCGCGCAGGTCGACCGGCGCGCTGACCTGGCCGGCGATGCGCAGCGCGCCTGCCAGCACGCGCGCGACAAGCCCTTCGCCGACGGCCGACGGCGCAGCGCCGCGGAACGCGGCGAGCTTTTCGGCGATCAGCCAGCTCTGCGTTTCGGGGTCGGGCGCGCGCAGCAGCGCTTCGGCGAGCCGCAGCAGCGCCACGCCTTCGGCGCTCGCCAGAGGAAATGCCGCCAGCAGGTTCTGCGCCGACAGCGCACCGGCCGGCGCGGCGCGCACCGCACGGATCCAGCGCCATGCCGCCTCGCGCGCCGCCTCGTGCAGCGCGGGCTCGGTCGGTATCGCGAGCAGGGCGGCGATCGCATCGCGCTCGCTGCGGTAGGGATCGCCGAGCGCGGGCAGTTGCACGAGTCGATCGGTCCAGGCCATCGCGGGGGTCTCCCTGCCTCGTCCGTTTTTCGCGGCGCGACTCTAGCACCGGGTTCGCGCGCGGTGCGCCGATACAATCGCGCTGCGCCGCCGATCCTGCCGCGAATGTTCGATTTTTCGGCCGAAGCCGGCTTCGCCGGGCTGTTCATCGCGAGTTTCGCCGCGGCCACACTGCTGCCGGGCGGATCGGAATTCGTTCTGATCGCCGTCGTTCACAAGCATCCAGACGCCTTGTGGCAGGCAGTCGGCGTGGCCACCGCCGGCAACACGCTCGGCGCAATGACTTCCTACGCGATCGGCCGGTTGATCCCGAATCGCGTGCGGCACAGATCGATCATCTACCTGCACAGGTACGGCTACTGGGCGCTGCTGTTCTCGTGGCTTCCGCTGGTCGGCGACGCGCTGGCCGTCGCTGCAGGCTGGCTGCGCTTCAACGCGTGGCTCGCGCTGCTGCTGTTCGCGATCGGAAAGTTTGCGCGGTATGCGCTCGTGGCGGGCGCATGGCACGGGTTCGCCGCGACGCTGCTGCCACGGCTCGCGCAATAGAGGCGGCGCTCGACAGCCGCCGCTCGCGAGGGCTGCGTGCGCGTGGCTTCGTATAATCGCGGCGTTCGCCGGCTGAACCGGTCCCGAATCTCATTCCGCAGCGCTCGCTTCGAGCCTCATCCCGATGAAAATCCTCGTCCCAGTCAAGCGCGTCGTCGACTACAACGTCAAGGTCCGGGTCAAGTCCGATCAGAGCGGCGTCGACATCGCCAACGTCAAGATGTCGATGAATCCGTTCGACGAAATCGCCGTCGAAGAGGCGGTCCGGCTGAAGGAGGCGGGTGTGGCGACCGAGATCGTCGCCGTCTCCTGCGGCGTGGCGCAGTGCCAGGAAACGCTGCGCACCGCGATGGCCATCGGCGCGGACCGCGCGATCCTGGTCGAAACCGACGTCGAGCTGCAACCGCTGGCGGTCGCCAAGCTGCTCAAAGCGCTGGTCGACAAGGAGCAGCCGCAGCTCGTGCTTCTCGGCAAACAGGCGATCGACGACGACGCCAACCAGACCGGGCAGATGCTGGCCGCGCTCGCCGGATGGCCGCAGGCGACGTTCGCATCGAAGCTCAAGATCGCCGACGGCCGCGCCGAGGTGGTGCGCGAGGTCGATGGCGGGCTGGAGACCGTGTCGGTCAGGCTGCCCGCCGTCGTCACCGTCGACCTGCGGATGAACGAGCCGCGCTACGTCACGCTGCCGAACATCATGAAGGCGAAGAAGAAGCCGCTCGAGACGGTCAAGCCGGCGGATCTGGGGGTCGACGTGACGCCGCGGCTGAAGACGTTGAAAGTCACCGAGCCGCCGGTGCGCAAGGCCGGGATCAAGGTGCCCGACGCCGCCACCCTCGTCGCCAAGCTCAGAACCGAAGCGAAGGTGCTGTAGTCATCGAGCGAGCCGCGCTCGTAAGCACACGTGTGAAGAACTCCGGAGATCGTTGATGCCTGCCCTCGTCCTAGCCGAACACGACAACCGCCATCTGAAGGCGGCCACGCTGAACACCGTCACCGCGGCCGCCAAGTCCGCGGGCGAAGTGCATGTGCTCGTCGCCGGGCACGACTGCGCGTCGGTCGCGCAGCAGGCGGCGAAGATCCAGGGTGTGACCAAGGTGCTGGTCGCGGATGCACCGCATCTTGCCGACGGGCTCGCGGAAAATGTCGCCGAACAGGTGCTGGCGGTCGCGAAGGGCTACAGCCACGTGTTTGCGCCGGCGACGAGCTTCGGCAAGAACGTGTTGCCGCGCGTGGCCGCAAAGCTCGACAGCGCGCAGGTGTCGGATGTCATCGGTGTGGAGTCGGCGGATACGTTCACGCGGCCGATTTACGCCGGCAACGCGATCGCGACCGTGCAATCGAGCGACGCGATCAAGGTCGTCACGGCGCGACCGACCAACTTCGACGCGGCGCCGGCCGAAGGCGGCAACGCGGTGATCGAAAGCGTCGCGCCGGTGGCCGACACCGGCCTGTCGAAATTCGTCAAACGCGAGGTCGCGAAGAGTGATCGCCCCGAGCTGCAAGGCGCGAAGATCGTCGTTTCCGGCGGACGTGGTCTGGGCTCGGCGGAGAACTTCAAGCTGCTCGAACAGCTCGCAGACAAGCTCGGCGCCGCGCTGGGTGCTTCGCGCGCCGCGGTGGATGCGGGCTACGCGCCGAACGACTGGCAGGTGGGGCAGACCGGCAAGGTCGTCGCGCCGCAGCTTTACATCGCCGTCGGCATCTCGGGCGCGATCCAGCATCTGGCGGGCATGAAGGACTCGGAGGTCATCGTCGCCATCAACAAGGATCCCGAGGCGCCGATCTTCTCGGTCGCCGACTACGGCATCGTCGGCGATCTGTTCGAGGTCGTTCCGCAATTGGTGAAGGAACTCGGCTAGAGACGCCATGATGCAACCCCGGGGCACAGCGCACGGACGGCCGTGACCCTGTGCCCTTTTCGTTTCATGGGAGCGTGAAATGAGTTACGCGGCACCGATCAAGGACATGCTGTTCGTGATGAACGAACTGGCCGGACTGGCGGACATCCAGAAGCTGCCGGGCTGCGAAGACGCGACCGACGAAACGATCGAAGCCGTCCTGAACGAGAACGCCCGCTTCATGGCGGAGGTGGTTGCGCCGCTGAACGTCGTCGGCGACACGCAGCCTGCAACCTGGCACAACGGCGAAGTCAGGACCACGCCCGGCTTCAAGGAGGCGTTCCGCGCGTTCGCCGAGGCGGGCTGGCAGGGCGTGCAGCACCCGCAGGAATACGGCGGGCAGGGGCTGCCGAAACTGGTCGCCACGCCGTGCACCGAGATGCTGCAGTCGGCCAATCTCTCGTTCGCGTTATGCCCGCTGCTGACCGATGGCGCGATCGAGGCGCTGCTCACCGCCGGCAGCGACGCGCAGAAGAAGCTGTACGTGCCGCGGCTGATCGACGGGAGCTGGACTGGAACGATGAACCTGACCGAGCCGCAGGCGGGCTCCGACCTCGCGCAGGTGCGAACGCGCGCGGTTCGCCAGCCCGACGGCAGCTACCGGATCACGGGTCAGAAGATCTTCATCACGTACGGCGAGCACGATCTGGCGCAGAACATCGTTCATCTGGTGCTCGCGCGCACGCCCGACGCGCCCGAAGGCGTCAAAGGCCTGTCGCTGTTCATCGTTCCCAAGTACGCGGTCGATGCCGACGGCAGGCTCGGCAAGCGCAACGACGTGTACTGCGCATCGCTCGAACACAAGCTCGGCATCCACGCGAGCCCGACCGCCGTGTTGATCTACGGCGATGGCAAGGGCGACGTCGGCCCGGGCGCGATCGGCCACCTCGTCGGGGAGGAAAACCGCGGTCTCGAGTACATGTTCATCATGATGAACGCGGCGCGTTTCCAGGTCGGCGTTCAGGGAATCGCCATCGCCGAGCGTGCCTATCAGAAGGCAGCCGCCTACGCGAAGGAGCGCGTCCAAAGCCGCGCGGTCGAGGGTTCGAGCGGGCCGGTCGCGATCGTGCATCACCCGGACGTGCGCCGGCTGCTGATGTTCATGCGGGCCCATACCGAGGCCGCGCGCGCGATCGCCTACGTCGCGGCCGCCTGGTACGACATTTCGCACCTGCACCCGGACGAGGCGAAGCGCAAGCAGGCACGCGCCGCGTACGAGTTCCTCGTTCCGATCGTCAAGGGCTGGAGCACCGAAATGTCGATCGATGCGGCTTCGGCCGGCATCCAGGTCCACGGCGGCATGGGCTTCATCGAGGAAACGGGTGCCGCGCAGTATTACCGCGATGCGCGCATCCTGACGATCTACGAAGGCACGACCGCGATCCAGGCCAACGACTTCGTCGGTCGCAAGACCGTGCGCGACGGCGGAGCAGTCGCGAAGACGTTCATCGCGCAGATGCGGGCCACACAGGCCGAACTCGCGCGATCGGACCAGGCCGATCTGGTCGCCATCGGCCGCAGGCTCGGCGCCGCCATCCAGGCGTACGAAGACGCGGTCGACTACGTGGTCGCCGGGATCAAGAGCGACATCCGCGGCGTGTACGCGGGATCGGTGCCCTACCTCAAGCTGGCTGGTGTCGCGATTGGCGGCTGGCAGATGGCGCGCGCCGCGCTCGCGTCGGCCGCGAAGCTCGCGCGCGGCGGCGCCGACGCGGACTTCTACCGCGCGAAGATCGCGACGGCGCGTTTCTTCGCCGACCACGTGCTGACGACCGCATCCGGGCTGCGCGACAGCATCGTCGGCGGCGCTGCGGGCGTGCTCGCGCTCGCTGCCGATCAATTTTGATTTTGACCGCTGCGCGCCTCGGGCGATCCATAGCGATCGCCTATCCCGGCCATTGCCACAAATCATTGGTTTCGGTGCGGGCTTGCGCGTAGATTTGGAATCGCTTGAGGCCGCTGGCAGCGGCATCGGCTTGTTTCGTTTGTTGGATTCAACCAGGAGACTGCAATGCCACAACTCAAGGGTTCGAAGACTGAGGAGAACCTGAAATACGCGTTCGCCGGCGAGTCGCAGGCGAACCGGCGCTACCTGTACTTCGCCGCGAAAGCCGACGTCGAGGGTTACAACGATGTCGCGGCGGTGTTCCGTTCGACTGCCGAGGGTGAAACGGGCCATGCGCACGGACACCTCGAGTACCTGGAGCAGGTCGGCGATCCGGCAACGGGACTTCCGATCGGCCCGACGAAAGCGAACCTGAAGGCCGCGATCGCCGGCGAAACCCACGAGTACACCGACATGTACCCGGGCATGGCCAAGACCGCGCGTCAGGAAGGCTTCGACGAGATCGCCGACTGGTTCGAAACGCTGGCGAAGGCCGAGCGCTCGCACGCCAACAAGTTCCAGAAGACGCTGGACTCGATCGTCGACTGACGCCGACGGTCCGGCCGCTGCGCGCCGGAACCGGGCGATTGCGGTAAGGGAACGGGCTGCGCGCAGCAGCCCGCTTGCTTGAGCGCGGCGTGCCGCGCTTAAGCAAGCATCGTGCCCATTTTTCAAGAAGAGCGACCGATGACCGTCCGCGAAGGAAGCCTCGAAGCGCCCACACGCCATCCGCTCGCATGGAAGAGTCCCGAGTTTTGGGACCAGGCTGCGCTCGACAAGGAACTCGAACGCGTCTTCGGCATCTGCCACGGCTGCCGCCGCTGCGTCAGCCTGTGCGGCGCGTTTCCGACGCTGTTCGACCTGGTCGACAACGGACCGACCGGGGAGGTCGATGGTGTGCCGAAGGAAAAGTACAAGGACGTCGTCGACCAGTGCTATCTGTGCGACGTTTGCTACATGACCAAGTGCCCGTACGTGCCGCCGCATCCGTGGAACGTGGACTTTCCGCACCTAATGCTGCGCGCGAAGGCGGTGCACTTCCGCAGCCACGGCGTTCGCGCCACGGACAAGTTCCTGACCTCGACCGACAAGGTCGGCATGTTCGCGGGCATCCCCATCGTGACGCAGACGATCAACGCGGTGAACCGCACGCGGCCTGCGCGCGCGCTGATGGAGAGCACGTTCGGCATCGACCGCAACGCATGGCGGCCCGAGTTCGCGTCGAAGAAGTTCCGCTCGGCGGCGCGCTCGAACACGATTGCGCAGGTACGCGACGGCGCGAAGACGCCGGGCAAGGTCGCGATCTTCGCGACCTGCTACGTCAACTACAACGAACCCGGGATCGGCCACGACCTCGTCCGCATCCTCGAGCACAACGCGATCCCGTACGTGATCGTCGAGAAGGAGGCCTGCTGCGGCATGCCCAAGCTCGAGATCGGCCACCTCGACGCGGTCGAGCGGCTGAAGGACGCCAACATTCCGCAGCTAGTCAAGCTCGCGCGCGAGGGCTATGCGATCCTGACCGCGATTCCGTCGTGCACGCTGATGTTCAAGCAGGAACTGCCGCTGATGTTTCCCGACGACGCCGACGTGCAGGCGGTCAAGGAAGCGATGTGGGATCCGTTCGAGTACCTGGTGGCGCGCCACAAGGACGGTCTGCTGAAGACCGACTTCAAGCAGCCGCTTGGCACGGTGTCGTATCACGTGCCGTGCCACGGCCGAGTGCAGAACATCGGTCGCAAGACCGAGGAGCTGCTGAAGCTGCTGCCGCAGACGACCGTCAATACGGTCGAACGCTGCTCGGGCCACTCCGGCCTGTGGGGTACGCGCAAGCAGTTCCACGCGACGGCGATGAAAATCGGCAAGCCCGTTTTCCGGAGCATGGCGGGCGCGCAGCCCGACTACATCAGCTCCGACTGCCAGCTCGCCGGACATCACATCGAGCAGGGCATCGGGCAGTTCGCCCGCGACGCGCTCGGCGGCAAGACGCCAAAGCTGGCGCATCCGATCACTTTGGTCCGTATCGCCTACGGGCTCTAGACGAACTTCGAGAGGACGCAGGAGCATGCACATGCCGACGATTTCCCGCGACAGCCTGCTGACGCTGGAGGCTTACGCCAGGCAGCGGAAGGAATTCCGTGCGAAGGTCATCGCGCACAAGAAGCACCGCACGGTGCACCTGGGCGAGCACCTGACGTTGATCTTCGAGGACGAGTTGACGATCCGCTACCAGATCCAGGAAATGCTGCGGATCGAAAAGACGTTCGAGGAAGAGGGTATCCAGGACGAACTCGACGCGTACAACCCGCTGGTTCCGGACGGCACGAACCTGAAGGCCACGATGATGCTGGAGTACGACGACCCGGTCGTGCGCAAGCGCGAGCTGGCCAGGCTCAAGGGCATCGAGGATCGCGTCTACGTGCAGGTCGACGGCTTCGACAGGGTCTACGCGATCGCCGACGAGGATCTCGAGCGCGAGAACGAGGAGAAGACCTCGTCGGTGCACTTCCTGCGCTTCGAGTTCACGCCGCCGATGATCGCCGCGTTCAAGCAGGGCGCGGCGGTCGCGATCGGCGTCGATCATCCGGCCTATCGCGCGCGCGTCGACGAGATCGCACCGGAAGTGCAGAGCGCGCTGGCGAAGGACTTCGCGTAGACAAGTTCATGCCGCCGGATCGCGACGAGAACGCGTCCGGTCGGACGGCTGGCCCGCCGCGTGCGCGCAAGGGCCGCGGCGCGGTCAGCAACATCGCGCACCGCTTCGAACGCTTCGCGCGCGAAGCCGACGGCGACGCATTGGATGCGGCGCGGCTCGGAGACGACGAAGCCCCGCCGCCGCTCGCGACGGAAGTCAGTTTCGAAACCGTTCGCAGCCTGCTCGCGTACAACGACTCGCCCGACATCGACTTCGACCGTTCGATCAATCCGTACCGCGGCTGCGAGCACGGCTGCATCTACTGCTACGCCCGGCCGACACACAGTTACCTGAACCTCTCGCCCGGGCTCGACTTCGAAACCAGGCTCGTCGCCAAGCGCAACGCGGCCGAAGTACTGTTGGCTGAGTTGTCCGCGCCGGGCTATCGGCCGGACGCGATCAATCTTGGCTCCGCGACCGACGCGTACCAGCCGATCGAACGCGAGCTGCGCATCACGCGGCAGGTCGTCGAAGTGCTGACTGAGACGAAGCATCCGTTCGCGATCACCACCAAGTCGAGCCTTGTCGAGCGCGACCTCGACCTGCTCGCGCCGCCGGCGGCGGACGGGCTCGTCGCCGTTTATGTCAGCGTCACGACGTTGGACACGTCGCTCGCGCGCAAACTCGAGCCGCGTTGCCCAAGCCCGCAACGGCGCCTGCGTACGGTCGCGACACTGGC
This sequence comes from uncultured Burkholderiaceae bacterium, assembly GCA_964539745.1. Classification (GTDB taxonomy): domain Bacteria; phylum Pseudomonadota; class Gammaproteobacteria; order Burkholderiales; family Burkholderiaceae_F; genus DSNY01. The sequence goes on from CAZIJU010000026.1 coordinate 15,294, forward strand.
CCGCGCGGGCGTGCCGGTGTGCGTCAATGTCGCGCCGATCATTCCTTTCCTGACCGAGCCCGATCTCGAGCGCATCGTCGAAGCGGTCGCCGAAGCCGGAGCGCGCGCCGCGTTCTACACGGTGCTGCGTCTGCCGTGGGAGGTCGCACCGCTTTTCCGCGAGTGGCTCGCCACGCACTACCCGGAGCGCGCGCAGCGCGTGCTCGCCCGCGTGCGCGACATGCGCGGCGGCCGCGACTACGACGCTGCGTTTCGCACGCGGATGAAGGGCGAAGGGACGTGGGCGGCGCTGATCCGGCAGCGTTTCGAGAAGGCCTGCGCTCGGCACGGCCTGCTGCACCGGCGCTTTACGCTGCGCAGCGATCGGTTCGTGCCGCCGCGGCCGCGTACGCCGCAGCTTGATCTCTTCTACTGAGAGATACGCAAGCTCGTCACGCCGCGATCCCGCAAGTTCGTGTCGCCCGTGCAGGCGCCGGTTCCGTCATCGCGAGCAGCGCGAGGGATCTCGGCGTTGCGAGCGGCGGAGATTCCTCGCCTGCGGCTCGGAATGACAAGAGAGGGACGGCTCGGAATGACACGAGAGGGACCGCTCGGAATGACGAAGGGCGACGGATGCGAGCGCCAGGCGGTCGGCAGCGTCACGAAAATTCGTAATGCTCGATCAAGCCCGTCAGCGCGGCACGCCAAGCGTGTGCTCGAAATAGGTCTGGAACAGCAGCGCGATCGTCGTCAACAGGACCGTCGCGCCGACCATCAGCGTAGCGATCGCGATGAGCACCGCATCCCATCCGCTGCGGTTGCGGCGTTCGACGTGCGCGTTGAAGCGCGCGTCGAAGCGCTCGTCGGGCGTCAGCGCGATCACCAGCGCTTCGATAAAGCCGGCGATGACCGGAATCATCAGCACGAAAAAGGCAGGCGACTGGTACCAGTTGCGCACGCCGGCGAGCAGCGGAAGCATCGTCAGGCTGACCGCGAGCGGCACCCACCACAACCTCTGGCCGAGATAGACGCGGTGCGCGCCGACTGCGCCGGCGACCGCGGCGAGCAGTGCGGCGAGTGCTTTGTGACGGAAGTGCACGTGCGTGAGCAGAGAAACGCCTGCTTCTATGATACGAACACGACCGAACCCGAGAGAACCACGATGCCGGTGCGACACGCCGTCTGCTGCGCAGTCCTGCTCGCCTGCGCGACTGCCGCAGCGCAGCCTGCGGCGGCGCCGCTGCGGGCCGCGCAGGAACTGCGCGCGAGCGGCCGGCTCGATGAGGCGATCGCGTCGCTGCGCGCGATCCTCGCGAGCGATCCCGGCAACGGGCAGGCGCGGCTGGAGCTGGCGCTCGCGCTCGAGCAGGCGGGCGATCTCGTCGCGGCGCGCTACCACCTCGAACTCGCGCTCGGCGCGGATCTGGAACCTGCGCAAAAGGACCGTGCGCTGCTCGAACTGCGGCGGATCCGCGAGGAGTCGACGACGGCGAGCTTCGCGATCAACACGCTGCCGCCGGTGCGCAGCCGAACGATCGTCGACGCGGCTGGCAACGCGTCGACCGTGACCGGCGACGGCAGCTATGGGCTCGGTGTCATCGCCAACGGGCGGCTCGCACTCGCAGACGATTTGCGCAGCTTCGTGCGAGCAGCGCTCGACTGGCGCGAATACGGCGGCCGACTCGACGACTTCGTGTTCGGGCAGGCAAGCGCCGGACGCGTGTTTCGGGTGGAGCGCACGACGTACACCGCCGAGGTCGGCACGCTGGCTTCCCTTTATCAGCAGCGCCACTGGTTCACGGGCGGGCTGGTGCAGGGCGCGGCGACCGTCTACGTCGATCACGAACTGACATGGACCACGACGGGGCTCGCGCGCAGGATCGAGTTCACCGATCTGAAAGGCGCCACCGTGAACCAGGCGTATCTGTTTTCGGACCTGCGCTGGGTACGGCCGGGCTCGATCGCCTGGGGCGTCGGCGCCACGCTGGGTGCGAGCCGGGCGCGCGACGACTGGCGCGGCTTCGACTACGGCGAGCTGCGGGCGAGCTGGCTGCGCGAGTTCCGCGGCGGCGTCATCGCCGAGGCGCGCACCGGCGCCGGCCTCGCGAAGTATCGCGCGATCGAACCGGGATTCACGCGCGCACGGCGCGACGTGTCCGGCTCGATCGGGCTCGATTTCACGCTGCGCGAGTGGTCGGTCTTCGGATTGGCGCCGCGCTTCTCGGTCGCGTACACGCGGGTGGAATCGAATGCGGACACCTACGATCGCCGCCGCGCGACGGCCGGCGTCGGGCTGACCAGCAGTTATTGAGGGCCAAGCGCGTGACTTGCCCGGGCACGGTCCGGAAGCTACAATGCCAGTTTTTTCGCGCAAGCGCAAGTTCTGGATTCGCAAAGGAAAAAATCATGGTCGTGATTCGACTGGCACGCGGCGGCGCCAAGAAGCGTCCGTTTTTCAACATCGTGGCGACCGACTCGCGCAATCCGCGCGACGGCCGCTTTATCGAACGCGTCGGCTTCTACAACCCGGTCGCGGCGGAAAACGAACCAAAGTTCCGGGTCGCTGCCGACCGCCTGCAGTACTGGCAGGGCGTCGGCGCGCAGTTGAGCCCGACGGTGGCGCGGCTCGTCAAGGAGTTCGGCAAGGCTGCAGCCTGAAGTCGGGCGCGCCGACGGTGCGCCCAGCGCGAGCGATGGTGCAGGAGGCATCGCCGTCCACGTTGGTCGAACTGGGCGTCGTACGCGGCGCCTACGGCGTGAAGGGGTGGGTGAGGGTCGCCCCGTACGACGCCGAAGCCGAGGTGCTGCAGGCGACGCGCAACTGGTGGCTCAAGCGCGCGGGCATGACGCAGCGGCTCGCAGTCTCCGCAGTCCGCCGCCATGCGGCGTTACTTCTGGCCAAGTGGGAAGGGTGCGAGACGCCCGAGGCGGCCGACGCGCTGAAGGGTGCGCAGATCGCAGTACGGCGCGAAGATTTCCCGGCGCTCGCGCCGGGACGGTACTACTGGGTCGACCTGATCGGCGCCCGCGTCGTCAACCGCCGCGGCGTCGAGCTGGGCGAGGTGCAAGGCCTGCGCAGCAACGGCGCGCAGGATCTGCTGGAGGTCGGCGGGGCAGATTCGACCTTTCTGGTGCCGCTGGTCGATGCATACGTCGATCGCATCGATCCGGCGCAGCGCCGGATCGAGGTCGACTGGGAAGCGGAGTGGTGAGGCAGGTTCGATGCGGTTCGACGTGATCACGCTGTTTGCGCCGATGTTCAAGGCGTTGACGGAGCACGGCATCACGCGCCGCGCGTTCGAGGCGGGGCTGTGGCGGCTCGCGACGTGGAATCCACGCGACTTCACGCACGACAACCATCGCACGGTCGACGACCGGCCGTTCGGCGGCGGACCGGGCATGGTGATGCTGGCCGAGCCGCTGGCCGCTGCGGTCGACGCCGCGCGTGCGGCACAATCGGCAGCCGGCATCGCGGCCACCCGAGTGATCGCGCTGTCGGCCGGCGGCGTGCCTCTGACCGACGCGCGCGTGCGTGCGCTCGCAGCGGGCGGCGAAGGCCTGGTTCTCGTGTGCGGCCGGTACGAGGGCATCGACCAGCGCTTCCTCGACGCGTATGTCGACGAGGAAGTGTCGGTGGGCGACTTCGTTCTATCGGGCGGCGAAATCGCCGCGATGGCGCTGATCGACGCCGTGGTCCGGCAGTTGCCCGGGGCCCTGAGGGAGGGGTCGGCCGCCGACGAGTCGTTCGCTCACGGTCTGCTGGATGCGCCGCACTATTCGCGGCCCGAAGTCTGGCGCGGGCGCGCCGTGCCGGCAGTGCTTCTGTCGGGCCATCATGCGCAGATCGCACAGTGGCGTCGCGCGCAGTCGCTCGCGCGCACCGCAAGGCTGCGGCCGCAGTTGATCGAGAGCGCGCGGCAGCTCGGTCTGTTGAGCGCGCAGGACGAACAGGTATTGCGCAGCGATGCGCAGGGTGCCGCCGGTGTCGCGCCGGCGGCGATCGTCAAGGCCCCATCCTCTGATGCGGCGAACAAAGCGGAAGGCTCCGCACACAACAGCCGCGTCACGATGGTCTAGGAGATGAAGATGGATCTGATCCAGCAGCTCGAGAAGGAAGAAGTCGCGCGCCTGACTGCGAACAAGTCGATTCCTGCGTTCGCGCCCGGCGACACCGTGGTCGTCAACGTCAACGTGGTCGAGGGCACGCGCAAGCGCGTGCAGGCATACGAAGGCGTGGTGATCGCCAAGCGCAACCGCGGGCTGAACAGCTCGTTCATCGTGCGCAAGATTTCGAGCGGCGAGGGCGTCGAGCGGACCTTTCAGCTGTACTCGCCGACGATCGCGTCGATCGAGGTCAAACGGCGCGGCGACGTACGCCGAGCAAAGCTGTATTACCTGCGCGATCGCTCGGGCAAGTCCGCGCGCATCCGCGAGAAGCTTGCGACCAAGGGCGTCGAGTAACGACCGGTTGGACCGCGCCGAACGGCCTTCCGGCGGCGCGGCATTCACGATGTCGGACCTCGCAGCCGATCCGCTGCCGCGCACGCCGCGCCGTCCGCTGTTCGATCCGGAGGCGGTTCCGCCGGACCCGAGCTTCGACGATCCCGCGGTGCGCGGCGCGGCGGTCGACCGGGAACGATTGACCGCCGCTGCGCTGCGCGCGCGCTTCGCGCGGCCGCCTGCGTGGCATCCGGAGATCACGACCGACGGGCGGCTCTTCAATCTCGAGGCGCCGCCGCGGCCCGCGGCGGTGCTCGTGCCGCTGGTCGTGCGCGATGAGGGCGTGTCCGTACTGCTGACGCAGCGCACCGCACACCTGCACGATCACGCGGGACAGATCAGCTTTCCCGGCGGCCGCGTCGAGGAAGAGGATCCGACGCCCGCGGCGACCGCGCTGCGCGAGTCGTTCGAGGAGGTTGGGCTGGCTCCCGACGTCGTCGACATCCTCGGTACGTTGCCGCAGTACGTTACGGCGACGAGCTATCTGGTCACACCCGTCGTCGGGTTGATCGAGCGCGAGTTCTCGCTCGCGCTCGACGAATTCGAAGTGGCCGAGGCGTTCGAGGTGCCGCTGGCCTTTCTGATGGATCCGGCCAACCACGAGCGGCGCCGCCTCGAGCTGGGCGCGCTCGCGCGGACCTTCTATGCGATTCCGTACGCTGGCGCGCGCCGCCGCTACTTCATCTGGGGTGCGACCGCGGCGATGCTGCGCAACTTCTATCACTTTCTGCGCGCGTGAGGCGCGGTGAAGACGCCGACGCGAGGTTCCTGCCGGTTGCGCGCTTGGAGCGCAGCGCAGGGAAACGCCGGGCTGATCGGCCGGTCGCGCGCACTGCGCAACGACGCTGGCGCGCCGCGCGGCACGAGCGATCACGGTTTGTGAGGCGAACGTGGCTTGGCTGTCGCTCGTTCTGACGCTGCTGCTGGAGCAGTTGCGCGCGCTCCCCGCGCAGCATCCGTTGGCGGACACCGTCGCGGCGATCGCCGACGGCGCCGAGCGCAACCTCAATGCCGGCTGCCGCCGCCACGGCATGTACGCCTGGCTGCTGGTGGTCGGCGCAGCGGCGCTTTCGGTCGGCGTCGTCTACTGGATCGCGACGTCGATCTCGTGGATCGCGGCCCTCGCGGTCAACGTCGGCGTGCTCTATCTCACGCTCGGCTTCCGCCAGTTCAGCCATCACTTCACGGAAATCCAGGTCGCGCTCGACAACGGCGATCTGCCGGCGGCGCGAAGCGAGCTGACTGCATGGAAGCGCCCGCACGAGGAGGGATTCAGCGCTGCGGACCTCGACGCGGATGAGATCGTGCGGCAGGCGATCGAGTTCGGGCTGATGTTGTCGCACCGGCACGTCTTCGGCGTGCTCGTGTGGTTCGTCCTTCTGCCCGGGCCGATCGGCCCGGTCGTGTATCGGCTGTCGGACTATCTGGCGCGACGCTGGAACCGTCCGCCGGCCGGCGCGCAAACGCCCGACCGCTTCGGCAGCTTCGCGCGCAGCGCCTTTCCCTGGATCGACTGGCTGCCCGCGCGCATCACCGCGCTCGGCTTCGCGATCGTCGGCGACTTCGAGGGCGCCATTTACTGCTGGCGCCAGGTGGCACGCGTGCGACCGGCCGCGGACTCGATCCGGGCCGTGCCGTGGCCCGATTCGCGCACGCTGATCCTCGGCGCCGCGAGCGGTGCGCTCGGCACGCGCATCATGAGTTCGGCCGAAACCGCGCGCTACTTCGACGAGGCCGGGCTGGAGAACGCGTCACTGGCCGAACCCGAGCCACGCACGCTGCGTTCGGTCGTCGGCCTGGTGTGGCGCGCGCTACTGCTGTGGTTGATTCTGCTGCTTCTGCTGACGCTCGCGGCCTGGCTGTTTTGAACCCGACGGCGAGTCGGCGAAAGCCCGAAGCCTTCTTTCCGCGGCGGCAAGACGCCCACGGAAACCGTCCGGCTCGCTTTCCGAGCGGGTCGTGTAGGTGTCAGCCGTTTGAGGCGCGCGGGAAGACCGGACGACCGGCTTTTTTTCCGGCTCCGACTCCGTCAAACCTGGCGCGCGGCGCCGCACTTCCAGCAGGCGCCGAACTGAGGCTCGAGCTGTTCGCCGCACGAGGCGCAATGCCAGGGCGGACCGGACACGTGGCGCGTTAGATCGGCGAGCAGCTCGCGCGCCCGGTACTCGTCAAGGTCGTCGAGCAGCCAGATCTGCGGCGCGCATTCGAGCCACGGGATGTCGCCGATCGCGCCGGCGAGCGTCGTATTGCGCACTTCGCAGCGGATGCCGGCCGCGGCGAGCGCGTTGGCCAGATGCGCAGCCTGCAGTGCGTGATCGCAACGCGCGAGCAGTTTCATCGCGCGACCTCGGCAGCGAGCCGGCGATAGAACGCGTAACGCGCCGGCGTGATCGCACCGGATTCGACCGCCGCGCGCACCGCGCAGCCCGGTTCTTCGAGATGGCGGCAGTCGTTGAAGCGACACAGGCCGAGTTGCGGCGTGAAATCGGGCAGGCAGGCGGCGAGTCGCTCGATGGGCAGGTGCGCGAGCCCGAACGCCTGGAAGCCGGGCGAGTCGACGATCGCGCCGTCGGCACCGTATGCGAACCAGCGCGAGGCAGTGGTCGTCTGTTTGCCCTGGTTCAGTTTCACCGAATATTCGCGCGTGCGCGCGCTCGCGTCGGGAACGAGCACGTTCAGGATCGTCGACTTGCCCATGCCCGATTGACCGACCAACAGCGTGGCGCGGTTCGCGAACTCGGCGCCGAGCCGCGCGCGCGCATCTTCAGGCGCGGCCTGGGCGGACACCGCGATCGTCCGTTCGCCGAGGGCTGCCAGTTCGTCGAGCGCGGCGCGCGCTTCGCCCGAATCGGGCAGATCGGTCTTGTTCAGCACGGCGAGCCGCCCGATTCCCGCAGCGCGCGCCGCGACCAGCGCGCGCCAGATGAAGTGCACGTTGAACGCGGGCTGCGACGCGAAGACGATCGCGACCTGGTCGATGTTGGCGGCGAGCTCCTTCGTTCGCAGCGCGTCGGCGCGGAACAGCACGCTCGCGCGCGGCTCGATCGACTCGATCACCGCGCTGTCGGCGCCGGTTGCCGAGCAGATCACCCGATCGCCGACCACGACATCGCCGCGTTTGCCGCGACGGCTCGCGAGCCAGGTGCGGCCGCCGTCATCCGCGACGAGGAACCGGCGTCCGTACGCGGCGATCACGCGCGCAGCGAAGGTGCCGGCCTGCTGCGCCGGCCTCATGCGCGAGGCGGTGCGGCGCGGCGCGCCTGAACAGCGGCGTGCCGTATCGCGGCCACAGCATCGAGCGGGCGCGGGCAGGGTGCGAATGGCGCCGTGCGGCCGAGCATGGGTCACGCGGCGGCCGGCGCGGGGTCCGGCTGAGCGAGCAGCCGCTCGATGCGAATCACGGCCGGCGGGTGCGAATCGTAGAACGCCGAGTACAGCGGATCGGGCGTCAGCGTCGCGGCGTTGTCCTGGTACAGCTTGGCGAGCGCGCTGACGAGGTCGTGCGCCGAGCTGTAGCGTGCCGCGAAGGCGTCGGCCTCGAATTCGTGCGCGCGCGAAACGGCTGCGACCAGCGGCGCCAGAACGAAGGTGAACACCGGGGCGACCAGGATGAACAGGACGAGCGCCAACCCGTCGTTACGCGCGTCGAGCGCGGGCTGCACGCCAAGTCCCTGATAGAACCAGGCCTGGTTGGCGAGCCAGCCGAGCATCGCAAGAAACGCGAGGCTGGCGAGTGCGGACAGCGCCAGGCGCTTGCCGATGTGCCTGAGCTTGAAGTGCCCGAGCTCGTGCGCCAGCACCGCCTCGATTTCCTGCGGCTGCAGGCGCTCGATGAGCGTGTCGAAGAAGACGATCCGCTTGTGACGGCCGAGTCCCGTGAAATATGCATTGCCGTGGCTCGAGCGGCGCGAACCGTCCATCACGAACACGCCCTTGCTCGAGAAGCCGGTGCGCGCGAGGAGCCGTCCGATACGTTCGGCGAGCGCGGCGTCGGCCAGCGGCTCGAACCGGTTGAACAGCGGCGCGATCACCGTCGGATACAGCACGAGCACCAGCGCGTTGAACGCGATCCATACGCCCCACGCGTACAGCCACCACAATCCGCCGGCGCGTTCCATCAACCACAACACGACCGCGAGCACCGGCAGCCCCAGCAGGGCCGCCAGCAACGCCGACTTGGCCAGATCGCCGAAGAAGGTGCGCAGTGTCATCCGGTTGAAGCCGAAAGCCTGCTCGATGCGGAACAGCCGGTACCAGCTCAGCGGAACGTCGACTGCGCTGACGATCACGACGACCGCAGCGACCACGCCCACCTGGAACACGAACCCGCGTCCGAGCAGCGCGGCAAGCGCATCGGCGATCGCCTGCAGGCCGCCCCCCAGCGTCAGCGCCACGAGCAGCGCCGTGCCGACGGCCGTTTCGATCAGACCGAAGCGCTGCTTGGCGATCGTGTAGGCGGCCGCCTTGCGGTGCGCCTCGAGGCTCACCCGCTGCGCGAACTGCGCGGGCACCGCGTCGGCGTGCGCGGCCACATGGCGGATCTGCCGCGTGGCGAGCCAGTACTTCAGCCCGACCGTCAGCAGCAGGAAGGCGACGAACACCAGCGAAAAGGCGAAGCTCATGAGATCCGATCGGGAAGCGCCGCCGCGTCACGGGGCGGTTGCGCGAGGGCTGCGTGCGACAATCGCACGCGATCACGAACGCGAAAAATTATGTCACAGGGCAACGATGCGACGGCTGCGCGCGATGCGCGCTACGACGAAAACAACCTGGTCTGGGTCGACATGGAGATGAGCGGTCTGAATCCCGATTCGGACCGCGTGCTCGAGGTGGCGGTCGTCGTCACCGATGCGCAGTTGGAGCTGGTCGCCGAAGGCCCGGTGCTCTCGGTGCGCCAGCACGAGCGCGTCCTGGCGGCGATGGATGCGTGGAATACAGCCACGCACACCCGGTCGGGGCTGACCGAACGCGTCCGGGCGTCGACGCTGGACGAGGCCGCGGCCGAAGCCGTCGTTCTGGAGTTCCTGCGCCGTTACGTGCCCGAGGGCAAGTCGCCGATGTGCGGCAATTCGATCTGCCAGGATCGCCGCTTCATGGCGCGCTGGATGCCGCGGCTCGAGGCGTACTTCCACTATCGCAATCTGGACGTCAGCACGCTCAAGGAACTGGCGCGGCGCTGGAAACCGGAAGCGTATCGAGGCTTCGAGAAGAAGAGCCGGCACGAAGCGCTCGCCGACATCTACGAATCGATCGCCGAGCTGAAGCACTATCGCGCGCAGCTGCTTGCCGTCTGATGCGCCCGCGATGATCGAGCGGATCCTCGCCATCATCGTCCCGGTGTTCGGCGTGATCGCCGTCGGCTACGGGTACGCGCGGCTGCGCGGCGAGCGCGTGCGCAGCGAGGCGGCGGCGCTGAACGTGCTGAACCTGAATCTGCTCGGTCCGCTGCTGTGCTTCACCGCGCTTGCCGCAAAGGACTTCACGATCGTGAAGCATGCACCGCTGCTGGCCGGCGCGGCGATCGTGATCGGCGTCTCGGGGCTGCTCGCGTGGCCGATCGCGCGCATCGCCGGATACGACGCGCGCACCTTCGTGCCGCCGATGATGTTCAACAACTGCGGCAATATGGGGCTGCCGCTGGCGGTGCTCGCGTTCGGCCCCGCCGCGGTCGGGCCGGCGGTGGCGATGTTCGTGCTGAGCAATACGCTGCACTTCTCGCTGGGCGTGCGCATCGTCGCGCACGGACAGGTGCCGTGGCGCCGCTCGCTGCGCCTGCTGGCCAACCCGATGATGATCGGTACCGCGGTCGGGCTCGCGTTCGCCCTCGTTCGGCCGCCTTTTCCGCAGCCGCTGTTCGAAGCGCTGAAGCTGCTCGGCGATGCGTGCATTCCGATGATGCTGTTCGCGCTGGGCATCCGGATGGTCGACGTGAAGGCGCGCGCCTGGGGCATCGGTGCCGTCGGCGCGATCGTCTGTCCCGTCGTCGGGATCGCCGGCGCGTTCGTCGCCGATGCGCTGCTTGCGCTCGACGCGACCGGCCGCGGCCAGCTCTTCCTGTTCGCCGTGCTGCCGCCGGCGGTGCTGAACTTCATGCTCGCCGAGGTGTACCAGCAGGAGCCGGAGAAGGTCGCTTCGATCACGCTGATCGGCAATCTGGCGGCGGTCGCGTTCGTTCCCGCCGGACTGGCGCTGGGGCTGTCGTAATTGTTTAATCGGGAATGCCGGCCTTGCGCAGACCCGCGAACAGATGCTGCTCGCGCTGCTGCGCCGCGCGCGGCGCGAGTTCGCCCGATAGCGCGCGCACCCAGCGGATCGAAAAGCGCGGTTCGCGGCGCAGTAGTTCGGCGCGTGCCTGGTTCGCGCGCTGCATGTCGCCGGCCATCGCGTAGGCGGCGGTGAGCAGCATGTAGTCGGGCCAGTCCGCCGCGGATGTCGTCGCGCGCCGGCACGCGTCGATCGCATCGGCGTACCGCCCCAGATACAGCAGCGCGCGACAGCGCATGTTCAGGTGCACGCCGACTGCGTCGGACACGGGGTTCAGGCGAATCGCCCGGTCGATCGACGCCAACGCCTCCTCGGCGCGGCCCGCGTTGATCAGCAGCAGCCCGCGCTGGCCGTGCAGCTCGCTGTAATAGGGGTTCAGCTGCAGACCGCGTTCGGCGGCCTCGAACGCGGCGTCGAAGTTGTGCGCGTGCTGCAGCACCGCCGAGCGGATGCCCCAGGACTCGGCGTCGTTCGCGTCCAGCGCGACGGCGCGCGCCGACAGTTCTTCCGCCCGGCGCAGCAGCGCGTCGCGTTCGGCCGGGTCGTGGACGCGGTCGGCGAGCACCGCGTTCGCGTACGCCAGCCCCGCGAGCGCCGGTACGTGGTCGGCATCGAGCCGCAGTGCCTGCTCGTACAGCCGCGCGACGTCGCGGATCTGTTCGACCGTCTCCGTGTGCGGCATCTGCATCCGCGCGCGCAGCGCCAGCGAGTACGCGTCGGGCGTGCCGTCGTCCAGCCGCTTCAGCTCGGCCGCGCGCACCTGCGTGCGCAGCGTGTCGGCGAGCCGGCCGATCAGCTCGAGCGGTACCGGCTCGTCGGCGCCGCGCGGCACGTCGAAGGTCTCGCTCCACAGCTGCGCGCCGTCGTCGGTGCGTACCAGGTGGGCGACCACGCGGACGCGTTCGCCTGCCGCCATCACGGTGCCTTCGACCGCGTAGCGCACGTTCAGCGCGCGTCCGGCGGACGCCACGTCGAGGCGCGGGCCGACGTATCGCGCGGCCGCCGTCGGCGCGATCACGTGCATGCCCGCCACGCGCGACAGCGCCGTCGTCAGCTCGATCGTCAGCCTTTCCGCGATTGCCTCGCCCTCCGGTTGCTGCGCCAGGCGCCCGAAGGGCAGCACCGTGAGCGACTGGCGCGGCGCGTCCGCGCGTGGTGCGAAGTGCGTCCACAGCAGCGCCGCCACGGCGCCGAGCGCAGCCGCCAGCGCCACACCCGCGATCCAGCGCGCGCTCCACCGCTTCAGGCGCCCTGCGGGCCGCGGCTGCCCTTCGAGCGCGACGGTATAGACGCGGATCGGCTCCGAGATGTTTTTCACCCGGTGCCGCCCGGCGTCGTTCAGCGTGACGCCGACCACCTGCCGCACCTGCTCGCGCACGGCGCGCGACAGCGCAATACCGCCTGGCTCGGCGAGTGCCTCGAGGCGCGCCGCGAGATTCACGCCGTCGCCGGCGATGTCGGCGCCGTCGATGATGATGTCGCCGATGTTGATGCCGATGCGGAAGTCCACGCGCGAGTCCGGCGCCAGCCCGCGGTTGCGCGCGGCCATCTCGCGCTGGATCTCGACCGCGCACGACAGCGCTTCCACCGCGCTGGCGAATTCGACCAGCATGCCGTCGCCTGCGGTGCGCACGATGCGCCCGCCGTGCCGATGGATCGCCGGATCGGTGACTTGCGCGCGGATCTCGCGCATCCGCGCGTGCGTGCCTTCCTCGTCGCGCTCCATCATCCGGCTGTAGCCGGCGACGTCGGCGATCATCACGGCGGCCAGGCGCCGGCTTGGCTGAACACGGGCCGACGATGGCGGGGGCGGTGCTGCGGAACTCACGGGTCGACGACGAGCTTCGGCGCGAGCGTAGCTTGGCGTGCCCGTGCTGTGTACTCCCCTGCGTCCTCAAGCTCGCGTGGGACGACTGGCGTTCGGCGGGAGGGCGCGGGCAGGCGTCCGCGGATTTCGCACGTTGCGCGACTGCGCCTTGCCGCGATGGTTCTGCGGACCCCCACGCGCTTTCAGGCGCTCCGGGCGATCTTCGGGGCGAACGCACGCAGGTGCTTGTCGCGCGCGGGGCCGGTGGCAGCGGGTCGCGATCGTCCCCTGGACCCCTCGCGCCCGGGGCGACTTTCGGGCCGAGCACACGCAGGTGTGCTCGGCGTTTTCGAAAATCGTCCACCTCCCACGACCGACGCAGCGCGGCCGCTGCGATGTTCTCGCGGGCGCCCTTGGCGTCAGGCGTGGTCGGCCAGATGCGCACCCACCGACGGGCTCGGGGCGCGACTTTGGTCCTGCGCGGTGGTACCGGCCGCGCGGTCGAACTTTATGCGGCCAAGCGCTGCCGCGCGTGCCACAGGTCGTAGGCCGCCTGCCCGGCCAGCCAGCTCTCCGCGCTCGGCCCGCCGATACCGGGGTGGTCGCCCTTGTCGGCGAGCCAGCGCTCGAGCTTGATCGCCAGTTCCGGGCTGATCCCGGCGCGCTCGTTGAGCACGCGCGACAGCATCACGCGCGAGACGCCGAGTTGCGCCGCGGCCTCGGTCACCGTCAGCCCCAGCGCCGGCAGCACGTCCTCGCGCAACGTCGCGCCCGGATGTGGGGGGTCGTACATCGGTCCAGTCCCGCGCTTCATCAGTGGTAATCCTCCAAGTCGACATCGGCTGCGTCCTGCCCCTCGAACCGGAACGTCAGCCGCCAGTTGCCGCTCACCCAGACCGACCAGCGGCCCGCCTCGCGGCCCTTCAGCGGGTGCAGCTTCCATCCCGGCATGTTCATGCCGGCCGGGCCGCCCGCGTCGCTCAACTGCCGTAGTTGGCGCGCAAGCCGAGGGGCGAACTCGGCGCGGATGCCGGACAAGGACCCGTCGCGCCAGAACCGCGCAAGGCCCTTGTGCCGGAAGTTCAGGATCACGCGACTTTGTAAACCGTCGCTTTACACTTGTCAACAACGTGACCGATCGCTTCGTCAAGCCTGCGGCGCGGCGTTCGCCACGCCAGCCGCACGCACGCGCGACGCGCAAGGGCCGGGCAGGGAGCATCAACTGTTGGCCGGGCGCGTTTGCCGCGCGGGCGTGCCCGTCGGGCCGGCGCCGCGCGCTTCGACCACCTTCGAAGTCGACGCGACCTCGCGCGGCTTGAGCTCGGCCATCAGCCGCCAGCTGATGGCTGGAAACACGTCCCGCTCGAACGCGGCTGCGACGTGCGTCGACATGACCGTGGCCCGCTTGCCGCTCATGTGCTGCAGCTCGTCGCGCGCGAGCGCTTCGACGTGTTTGCCGCGTCGTGCTTCGCCTGCGCCTTTTCTGCCGCACGGATCCCGCCGGGGTCCTTGCCGCCGCGGAGCAGCGCGCGTGCCTCATTGCGCTCGGCGCGCGCCTCCTTCAGGCCGACTTCGGGATACATGCCGGGTGCCAGCCGCTTCGCGCGACCGGCAAAGCGATACTTCAGTCGCCCGTAGCGGCAGCCTTGGGCGGTGACTTCAACAAATGCAGCCCGCCGCCTTTGAAGTCCCTGCTGGGCTTGGCATGATCAGAGGCGGTCGCGGTTTTCCTGTGACCCCCCTCGCGCTCGTAGGCGCTCGGGTGGACTTGCCGGCCAAACGCATGCAGGTGCGTGTCGCGTTTGGTTCGGGTGGCAGTCGGTGGCGATCGTCCCCTGGACCCCCTCGCGCTCGTAGGCGCTCGGGGCGATTTGCCGGCCAAACGCACGCAGGTGCTTGTCGCGTTTGGTTCGGATGGCAGTCGGTGGCGATCGTCCCCTGCACCCCCTCGCGCTCGTAGGCGCTCGGGGCGATTTGCCGGCCAAACGCACGCAGGTGCGTTTGGCTTTTCGGCAAATCGTCCCGCCGACAGGAATCGAACCTGTATCTGAGTCTTAGGAGGACCCCGTTCTATCCATTGAACTACGGCGAGTGCGGCGAGTATACGGGCGCGCCCGCGCCGGGAATCGCCCGCCTGCTCAAGCGGCGGGCAGACGAGCGCGAGCCCATCGCGACGCGGCTTAGCGCGAATCTGGAGGGCTTTATCCACATCATCTGTGGATAAAATCCGGTCCCCGCCTCCCCTGCCTTTCCCGACCACTCGCCCCCGGATGACCACGCCGCGCCCACGCTCGCCTCGCGCTACCGCCGAATACGAAGAAGCGTCGATCCGTGTACTGAAAGGCCTCGAGCCGGTGAGGCAGCGGCCGGGCATGTATACGCGCACCGACAGCCCGCTGCACATCATTCAGGAAGTCATCGACAACGCTTCGGACGAGATCCTTTCGGGATTCGGCCGGCACATCGACGTGACCGTGCACGCAGACGGCAGCGTCAGCGTCGAGGACGACGGCCGCGGCATCCCGGTCGGCCTGCATCCGGAGGAAAAAGCGCCAGTCGTCGAGATCGTGTTCACGCGGCTGCATGCGGGCGGCAAGTTCGACAAGCGCGCCGGCGGCGCGTATTCGTTCTCCGGCGGACTGCATGGGGTGGGCGTTTCGGTGACCAACGCGCTGTCGTTGCGCCTGGACGTGACCGTATGGCGCGACGGCAAGGTGCACACGATCGGTTTTGCCGACGGCGAAGTGCGCGAACGGCTCGTCTCGCGCGCGGCCAAGCCAGGCGAAAAGGCGAGCGGGACCCGCGTGCGCGTCTGGCCGAATCCGAAGTATTTCGACAGCGCGCAGATCCCGATCGACGAACTCGAACGCCTGCTGCGCAGCAAGGCGATGCTGCTGCCGGGCACCGAGGTGAGCCTGACGATCGAACAGCCCGAGGTGCGCAGGGCGTCGCGCGGCGATGGTTCCGGGCGCGGCGAGGAAATCGCCGAAGGCAAACAAAGGGCGGCCCGCGTGCAGCGCTGGCGCTACGACGGCGGGCTGAAAGAGTATCTCCTTGCCGCGATCGGCTCCGAGCCGATCGTTCCCCCGTTCGAATCCGAAGGCTACGCGCCGGCCGACGACGAGACCTTTGCTGAAGGCGAAGGCGCGCACTGGATTCTCGCGTGGACGGAGGAAGGCCCGCTCGTGCGCGAGTCGTACGTGAATCTGATTCCGACGCCCGCAGGGGGTACGCACGAGGCCGGGCTGCGCGAAGGCATGTTCAACGCCTTGCGTGCGTTCATCGATGCGCATTCGCTGCTGCCAAAGGGCGTCAAGCTGCTGCCTGAGGATGTCTTCGCGCGCGCGAGCTTCGTGTTGGCGGCCAAGGTGCTCGATCCGCAGTTCCAGGGACAGATCAAGGAACGGCTGAACAGCCGCGACGCGTTGCGGCTGGTGGCGGGTGTTGTCAGGCCGCAACTGGAATTCTGGCTGAACCAGCATCCGGACCACGGGCGCAGGATCGCCGATCTCGTGATTCGCCAGGCGCAGGCACGCACGCGCGCCGCGCAGAAGATCGAGAAAAAGAAAGGCTCGGCGATTGCCGTGCTGCCGGGCAAGCTGACCGACTGCGAATCGACGGAACTGGCGCGCAACGAGCTTTTCCTGGTCGAAGGCGATTCGGCGGGCGGGTCGGCCAAGATGGGGCGCGACAAGGAATTCCAGGCGATCCTTCCGCTCAGGGGCAAGGTGCTCAATACCTGGGAAGTCGAACGCGACCGGCTGTTCGGCAACGCCGAGGTCCACGACATCGCGGTGGCGATCGGCGTCGACCCCCACGGACCGAACGACGAGCCGGATCTCGCCGGGCTGCGCTACGGAAAGATCTGCATCCTCGCCGATGCAGACGTCGACGGCGCGCATATCCAGGTGCTGCTGCTGACGCTGTTCTTCCGCCACTTCCCCAAGCTGATCGAACGCGGACACGTGTACGTCGCGCGCCCGCCGCTTTATCGTGTCGACGTGCCCGCGCAGGGCAGGCGCGGCGCGCGACGGCTGTACTGCCTCGACGACGCCGAATTGCAGGCGACGCTGGACAAACTGGTCGACGAAGGCGTGCGCGAAGGCAGTTGGAGCATCGCGCGGTTCAAGGGTCTCGGCGAGATGAGCGCCGAGCAGCTCTGGGAGACGACGATGAATCCCGATACGCGGCGGCTGCTGCCGGTCTCGCTCGGTGACATTCCGTTCGATACGACCGCCGCGACGATGACGATGCTGATGGGCAGGGGAGAGGCCGCGCAGCGCCGCGTCTGGCTCGAGGAACACGGAAATGAGGTCGAGGCGGACGTGTAAAGCGGCCGCTATTTCGCGTTTCAGAGGCGTCGGCCGGCCTAAGATCCGTACGATGCGAATCTCGCTTCGTCCGGGAACACTCCGGCCGGCGCGAACTTGTGGAGGAGGCGGTCCGGCGCGCCGGGCCGGTGGGAGGACTTGACGATGGACACGCCGCCGGCCACGAACGTCGGACCGGACGCAGCCGCGGCTGCGCCGGCGCGCGGCGTTGCGTCGGTGCTGCGGTTCGGCGTTGCGCGGCTCGCGCGCGGGCAGCAGTTCGGCATGGCCGTGCTCGGGGCCATGCTGGCCACAACGCTCGGCCTCGAGCTCGTGCGCCATTTCGCACCGGAGTCCCTGGCGAACGTCTTCGGCATGACTGCCGAAACGGTCGAGCGCTTCGCGCGCGGCGCGACCCTCGCGTTGCTCGCCGTCGGTCTGCTCGCGTGGCTGGTCAACGTCGCGGCGGCGGCTCGTATGCGCCGGAACGCCGAGCGGGTCGACGAGGCGCTGTCGTCGATGCACATCGGACTGGCCGTGTGGGACAACGAGGATCGCCTGGTCGAGTGCAACGAGGCTTTCCGCGCGATCTACCCGGAGATTCGCGAACACCTTACCCCGGGCGTCCAGTACCGGCGGCTGCTCGAAATCTACTATCCGCTCGCGCCCGCCGAAGTGACCGGGGGGCGTTCGCTGGAGCAGTTCGTCGCCGACGCGATGCGCCGGCGCGGCGGGCGCGCCACGGAGCTCATCCGGCACCAGAATGATCGCTGGCTGATGATGACCGACACCCGCAGCGCCGACGTTGGCATCGTCAGCTTCCGCCTCGACATCACGGAGCAGCGCCTGCTCGACCTCGAACTGCGCAAGCAGCGCAAGGTCATGGACGACTTGGCGGAGCTCAGCTACGACTGGTACTGGCGGCAGGACGCCGAAGGGCGATTCGTCGAGTTCTCGGCGGCCGTCGAGCAGCACCTGCGCTATCCGCGCGATGCGCTGCTCGGTCGCATGCGCACGGAGCTGCCGGGCTTTCAGGCGGATCCGGGCGAGCTGGCCGCGTATCTGCAGTGCATCGAGGCGCGCCAGCCTTTCCCGTGGTTCCGCTTTCGCGCCACCCGCGGCGACGGCACGCCGATCTGGGTGGCGGTCACCGGCAAACCGGTCTTCGACGAAAACGGCGCTTTCGACGGCTACTACGGCGCCGGCCGCGACGTGACCGACAGCGAAGCGACCATCATCGCGCTGCGCGCCAGCGAAGAGCGCTTCCGCGCGCTGACGAAACTCGCGACCGAGTGGTACTGGGAGACCGACGACGAGCTGCGCTTTTCGCTCGTCAAGGGTCCGCCCGAATTGGCGGAAGCGCTGCAGGATGCGCTGCTCGGCAAGTCGGTCGGCGAAGTCGTGCGTCATCCGGAGTTCGAGCTGGACTGGCCGAAACTGGCGCGCCATTTCGAGCGCCGCGAAGCGTTCCGGCGCGTTCCGTTCCGGCTCAAGCGCGACATGCTCGGCCGGCCCGGCTATTTCGAGGTGTCGGCCGAGCCGATGTTCGACGGCGAATCCTTTGTCGGCTTCCGCGGCCTCGTGTGGGACGTCACCGAGCGTGAGGCGCTGATCGCGCGATTGACCGACAGCGAGGCGCGTTTCCGGGCGCTGACGGAACTGTCTTCCGACTGGTTCTGGGAGATGGACGCCTCGCTGCGCTTTACATCGATCCGGCGCGGCGCGCACGGCGCCTTCGACCTGGCCGACGACGAGGTCATCGGCAAGCAGCGCTGGGAGCTGCCCGGCGAGCTGATCCAGCCGGCCACGTGGGACGAGCACCGCGCAACGCTCGAAGCGCGCAAGCCGTTCCGCGATCTGATGCTGCGGCACGTCAAGGCCGACGGCAGCGTCGTGTACCACATCAGCAGCGGTGACCCGGTCTTCGACGACAACGGCGAGTTCCGCGGCTATCGCGGCGTGGGCAAGAACATCACAGAGCAGGTGCGAGCGCAGGAGCGTATCGAGCGGCTTGCGACCGTCGATCCGCTGACGCAGCTTCCGAACCGGCAGACCTTCGACGAGCGCGCCGGGCGCATCCTCGCCAGCGCCTATGCCGAGGGGCGCAGGTGCGCGCTGCTGTTCCTCGACCTCGATAACTTCCGCCTGCTGAACAACGGCTACGGACACCGCGTCGGCGATCAGATGCTGTCGATCGTCGCCAGCCGCATGCGCTCGATCGTCGCCGAGCCGAATCTGCTCGGCCGCCGCGGCGGCGACGAGATGGTCATATTGCTCACCGACCTGCCGCGCCCCGAGATCGCGACCGAAACCGCGCAGGCGCTTATCCGCGCGATCGCCGAACCGGCGCGCGTGTTCGGCATGGAGGTAAGTGTCACGCCGTCGGTGGGCATCGCGTTCTTTCCGCAGGACGGCGCCGACATCGACTCGCTGCTGAACGCCGCCGATGCCGCGATGTACCAGGCCAAGGAAAGCGGGCGGCGCACGTATTCGTTCTTCACGCCTTCGGTGGCGCGCCGCGTCGACCTGCGGCTGCGGCTCGAGCAGCGTCTGCGCAAAGCGGTGGAAGCGCGCGACTTCAAGCTGTTCTACCAGCCGCTCGTGTCGCTCGTCGACGGCAAGATGATCGGCGCCGAGGCGCTGATCCGCTGGAAGGATGTAGAGCTGGGCGACATTTCGCCGGCCGAGTTCATTCCGATCGCCGAGGAAAGCGGATTGATCATCGGGCTCGGCGACTGGGTGCTGCGCGAGGCGTGCCGCGCGCGGCAGGTCTGGCGCCAGCTCGGTCTGGACGTGCCGCCGCTGGCGCTGAACATGTCGGGCGTGCAGTTGCGCCAGCTCGGCTGCGTCGAGTCACTGCTCCAGACGCTCGCTGAGTTCGAGGTCGCACCGAGCGAAGTCGAGGTCGAGGTCACGGAGACGGGCCTGCTCGACACGACGGCCGTGTCGCGCGAGAACCTGATCCGCATGCGCAACGCGGGGGTGAAGCTCGCGCTCGACGACTTCGGCGTCGGCTTCTCGTCGTTGTCGCACCTGCGCGACCTGCCGATCCACCGTCTGAAGATCGACCGCAGCTTCACCGTCGAGTGCATGCGCGACGCGCGCACGCTGACGATCGTCAAGGCGGTGATCGAGATGGCGCGCTCGCTCGGCATCAGCGTCACCGCCGAGGGCATCGAGACGCAGGCGCAGCAGACCTGGATGCAGCACTTGGGGTGCGATACCGCGCAGGGCTATCTGTTCGCGCGGCCGATGCCCGCTGAGGAGTTCCTCAAGATCTTCATCGACCGCCGCGGCGTCGGGCGCGAACGGTCGCTGATGCACTGAGCGCAGCGCTGCGACGCAGCGCCGTCTGCGGTCGCCGCGATGGGTGGCACGCATGCTGCTAATGCTCCACGCGACCGGGCACCGCCCGTGGCCGTTGCCGCGCCATTGCGTCTCGGCGAGCGGGTGCCGTTGCGCATCCTCGTAGCCGAGGACAACCCGATCAACCAGAAGGTCGCACTGCGCGTCCTCACGCGGCTCGGCTACCGCGCCGATCTCGCGACCAGCGGGCTCGAGGTCAGCGATGCGGTCGAGCGGCAGCGCTACGACGTCGTGCTGATGGACATCCAGATGCCCGAGATGGATGGCATCGAGGCGGCGCGCTGGATCGCTCAGCACTGCCCGCCGCACGAGCGGCCGTTGCTGATCGCGATGACCGCCCACGCGATGCGAGGCGACCGCGAGGCCTATCTTGCCGCCGGCATGGACGCGTACATCGCCAAGCCGATGGACCTGTCCGAGTTGGCTGCGGCGCTGTTGCGCGCCCGGCGTCACGGCGTCGCGCCCGCCGGCAGCGCCGACGCGCCGGTCGAGGAAGCCTCCGTGGATCACACGCGGCTGGCACACCTCGCTTCGCTGCAGGATGCGCAGCAGCCGAACCTCGTGCGCGAACTGATCGACATGTTCCTCGCCGACGCACCGGGCCATCTCGACGCGCTGTCCGAGGCGATCTCGGCCGGCGACCACGAGCGATTGCACGCCGGTGCGCACCGCTTTCTGTCGCTGACCAAGAACATCGGCGTGCGGCGCATGTCGCGTCTGACGCAGCAGATCGAGCTGTGCGCGCGGATGCGCTCGACTTTGCGTGCCCGGGCGCTCGTCGCGCGGCTGCACGACGAGTTCGAACGCGTTCAGCGCGCGTTGCTGGAAGTGCGCTCCCGCTACTGACCACATCGGATGCGCGGCAGACCCGGCCTTGGGCGGCGCCGCCACGCGGAGTGCGGTCCGCGGGGGGCGCGGCGGGGCGCGTCGCGCTCCTGTCGGCGGGACAAAGTCCTGTATCCGTGTCAAGCGGCAAAGTCCTCCGCTTGTCGGCCGAATTGCTTGCCAAAAGGCGGAGTCCACGGTCACGATGCTGATATAGACTCGCGCAAATATGTGATGGAACAGGCCGGGCTTCGCGTCTAAGCCCTTGGTTCGAAAACGCCCGGAGGAGTCGCTCATGCAGTCGATTGCGCCACGGTCCGTCGCTTTGCGCTGGGTACGTTTCGTCTTTGTCGCGGTGGCGGTGCCGATGCTGGCCGCTTGCGGCTCGAATCAGTTTCCGCCGGCCCCGGTGTCGGCGGCCACGCCGCAGTACCGCTACCTGATCGGGCCGCTCGACACCGTCAACATCATCGTCTGGCGCAATCCGGAACTGTCGCTCGCTGTCCCGGTGCGTCCCGACGGACGCATTTCCACGCCGTTGGTCGAGGACCTGATGGCACTCGGCCGCAACCCGACCGATCTCGCGCGCGACATCGAGAAGGCGCTCGCCAAGTACATCCGCGATCCGGTCGTCACGGTCGTCGTCACCGCGTTCCAGGGCCCGTCGAGCGAGCAGATCCGCATCATCGGGGAAGCCACGCGCCCGCAGGCGATCCCGTACCGGCAGAACATGACGCTGCTGGACGTGATGATCCAGGTCGGCGGGCTGACCGACTTCGCCGACGGCAACAACGCCGTACTGGTGCGCGGAAAAGAGGGTGGCAAACAGTACAGCGTGCGGCTCAAGGATTTGGTCAAGCGCGGCGATATCTCGGCCAACGTCGACGTCAAGCCGGGTGACGTGCTGATCATTCCGCAGAGCTGGTTCTGATCGGCTAGCGCAAGCGATCGCCTTCTGCGTATGGACGAATTGTTCCGTCAGTTGCTGGTCATCGCGCGCGGCATGTGGCGCCGCCGCTGGGTCGGTGTGGCCGTGGCGTGGGCTGTGGCCCTCATTGGTGCCGTGCTCGTCGTACGCATGCCCGAGCGGTACGAGGCGACCGCTCGCGTCTTCGTGGATACCCAGACCGTGCTGAAGCCGCTGATGCAGGGCCTGGCCGTGCAACCGGACATCAATCAGCAGGTCGCGATGGTTGCGCGTACGCTGATCACACGACCGAACATCGAAAAGCTGATCCGCGCCACCGATCTGGACCAGACGGTCAAGTCGCCGCAGGAGCACGATGCGCTCGTGGATCGCCTGACCCGCGAGATTCAGATGGTCGGCAGCGGACGAGAAAATCTCTACAACGTCTCGTACCGTGACACGAGCCCCGAGCGAGCGAAGCTGATCGTGCAGACGCTTGTGTCTCAGTTCATCGAGTCCGGCCTTGGCAACAAGCGGCGCGACACCGAGGACGCGCGTCGCTTCATCGAGGAGGAGATCAAGACGCAGGAGAAGCGCCTCGAGGAAGCCGAGAATCGCGTGAAGGAGTTCAAGCTTCGCAACCTTGCGGTTACCGATGCCGGTGGCAAGGACTATTTCGCGCGGCTGAACGCCGCCAACGATGAACTGGCGAAAGCCAAGCTCGAATTGCGCGCAGCGGAGCAATCGCGCGATGCGCTGAAGCGCGGCTTAGGCGATGAAGAGCCTGTGCTCCTTCCCGAGCCGGCTGCGGGTGCCCAGATCGCTGTTCCTGAACTCGATGCGCGCATCGACGTGCTTCGCCGTCAGCTCGACGAACAACTGCGCCGCTTCACCGACCAGCATCCGGACGTTGCGGCGACGCGGCGACTAATTGCGCAGCTCGAGGCCCAGCGCCAAGTCGAGATCGACGCTCGCAAGCGTGCGCTTGCGGCGAAACCTGGCCCGGCGACGAATCCGGTGTTTCAGCGCATCAAGATCGCGCTAGCCGAGGCCGATGCCACCGTCGCATCGTTGCAGGGGCGGGTCAACGAACTGCAGAGCCGGGTCAACCAGTTGCGGGCCGAAGCGGGGCGCGTTCCGCAGATCGAGGCCGAGATGGCCCAGTTGAACCGTGACTACGAGATCATCAAACGCCAGTACGAGCAATTGGTCGCTCGCCGCGAGCAGCTGATGACCTCACGCAGCATCGACGACAGCGCGCACATGGCGGAATTCCGTGTGATCGATCCTCCGCGGGTGGCACCGCGTCCCGTGTTCCCGAACCGGCTTTCGCTCGTGCCGTTTGTCCTGCTGGCGGCGCTCGGCGCGGGGCTGGCCGCAGCGTTCGTCGCGTCGCAGCTGTTCCCGACGATCGATACGGTCCGGTCGCTGCGCGGCTTGATCCAGCGGCCGGTGCTCGGAAGCGTGTCGATGGTGATGAACGAAGCGCTCGCGCGACGAATCCGGTGGATGCACGTTGCGTTTGCCGGATCGCTGGTGACGCTGGTGATGATCTATGGGGCCTGGATTGCTTGGCTCGCCTTGGCATCGACCGTGAGGATTTCGTGAGCATCATCGAACAGGCCGCGAAGCGGTTGGAGGAACTTCGCCGCAGCGGGGTGGAACTACCGCCGGAGAAAGCACCGCGGCGCGCGCCGGCCGATCCGCCCCAGGCGCTTACCCCCGAACGCGCCGTGCGCGCGATCGAACAGGCTTGGCAGGGGGGCTTGCCTGCGGAAGGTCCCGTCGGACTGTCAAGAGCGAAGGGGGACATGGGGCAGCCGCGGGCGCCGCGGGTGCACATCGACTTGCATCGTCTGGCTGCGGCCGGATATCTGACACCGGATGCGCCGCGCTCGCAGATTGCCGACGAGTTCCGCGTGATCAAGCGGCCGCTGCTCGCCAACGTCCGCGGCCAGTCTGCGGCCAAGGTCGACCGGGCCAACCTGATCATGGTGACCAGTTCGCTGCCCGGCGAAGGCAAGACGTTCGTCGCGGTGAATCTGGCCATGAGTCTGGCGATGGAGCTGGACAACACGGTGCTGCTGGTCGACGCCGACGTTTCGCGACCGTCGGTGCTCGAACGGCTTGGACTTCCGCCGGCGCCCGGTCTGCTCGACGTTCTGACCGACACCGCATGCACGCTCGGTGACGTGCTGCTGCGCACGGACGTCGAGAAGCTGTCACTGCTGCCGGCGGGCAAGGCGAGTGCACGCGCGACCGAGCTGCTTGCCAGCGAAGCGATGTCGCGCCTCGTGCAGGAACTGGCAACGCGCTACGCGGACCGGATCGTCGTTTTCGATGCGCCGCCGCTGTTGCCGTCGACAGAATCGCGGGCGCTGGCCACGCACATGGGGCAGGTGATCGTCGTCGTCGAGGCCGAGCGCACACCGCAGGCGAGCGTGCTGCAGGCGTTGGCGACAGTCGAGGCGTGCCCGGTCGTCATGACGGTGCTGAACAAGGTGCCGCGTGCGTCGATGGGCTCGTACTACGGGCACTACGGCGAATACGGATACTGAGCGCGCATGCGTTCGGCACTTGTAACGCGCTTCCTTGCATCGCCGCGCGCTGGTGTTAACGCGCCGCGTCCAGGCGCGCGGGCATGCACCGGTACGCTGCTGGGTGCCTTGCTGATCACGGTGTTCAATCAGGCGCAGGCACAGCGGTGGTTGATCGAGGCGAACGTGACGACACAGGCCACGATCACCGACAACAGCGCCTTCGAAGAGAGCCGGATCGAAGGCCAAAGTGACGCCGTCCTGACTGTTTCTCCAACCGTCACGTTCCGCCGCGAAGGGGCGCGGTTGAGCGCTGCCGGGACCGTCGGTCTTTCCGCGGCTCATTATGTGGACGGCACACAGGCTGGCCGTCTGGTGCCGGCAGGCAACGTCGGTGCGACGCTTGAAGCCATTGAGCGCAGCTTGTTCGTCGATGCTGCAGCGGTCGTGACACAAACCCGTAACAACCCGTTTGCGCCACGGTCCGAGGGCGTGCCCGCCGTCGACCGCTTGCAGACGGCTCAGGCCAGGGTCAGCCCATACCTGCAGGGCAACCCATCGCCAAACCTTCGGTATCTCGTGCGCAGCGACAACTCATGGACCGACTCGCGCATGAAGGACGGTCCAGCCTTTGAATTGAACGGTTATGTCGGCCGCCACATCGCCGAGATCGAGCGGCTTCCGCGGCCGTTGGGTGTTGCTTTGCAAGTCGAGCGCACGGCGACGCGATTTACCGATACCTCGCAGGGGGCGTTGACGCTCGACGCGGCGCGCGCGCGCGTCGACTACGCGTTCGCTGCGGAGCTTACGGCAGGTCTGCGCGCAGGCTATGAACGCAACAGTTACGTATTGGGCGACGGGCGCGACGGGTCGATCTATGGGGCAGAGCTTGCCTGGCGGCCCACGGAACGCACCGATTTCAACGGTTTTTGGGAGCACCGCTTTTTCGGATCGGGCTGGCGCTTGAACGCTTCGCACCGGCGGCCGCGCTTCGCTCTGAGTGCGCTGCTTTCGCGAGACGTCGGAAGCGCCCCGCAGTCCCTGTTCACGCTGACACCGACCGACAACCTGGCCGGGCTGCTGGACGCAGCCTTCACGACGCGCATTCCCGATCCCACCGAGCGTGCGCGGGTCGTGCAGGAGGTCATGTCTCGCCAAGGTCTTCCGACGTCGCTTGGATCCCCTCTGAACGTTTATACACAGCGCGTCAGCCTGATCACGTCGCGCTCCGCCAGCGTCGTGCTTCTCGGTGCGCGCAGCTCGGTCGCCTTCACGGGCTTCTATCTGCGCACCGAAGACCTGCCCGACAGCATATTCGGTCTGCTCGGAACGGCCGTGGAGAACAACACGCAGCGCGGCGCGACCGTGACATACAGCCATCAGCTCGCCCCGCTCGTATCATTGAACGCAACCTACGGTTACACGCGCACGCGGGCCTTGCGTGCGATCGCGCCGGATTTTTCGGACCAGCACACCGTGCGCGTGCAGACGCAGCATCAGCTCGGCCCGCGCACGAGCGGTTTCGTCGGTGCGCGCTATCAGCTTTTCAACTCGTCTACCGCGGAAGACGCTCGCGAGAAAGCGGCGTTCGCCGGTCTGACGCACCGCTTCTAGTCTTACTGTGTCATTAAATTCAAGGCACTATACGCACGTCTTCGTCCTTT
>CAZIJU010000027.1:0-20893 GCA_964539745.1 uncultured Burkholderiaceae bacterium
GCGGCCGAGGCTGTCGAGCTTGTACAGCAGCTCGGCGTCGCGGGCCTCGTCGGCGCCGAGCCGCAGCGTCTTGCACTCGACGAAGAGCATGCGGTTGCCGTGCGCGGCGAGCACGTCGAACTCGTTCTCCGCCCCGCCTTCCCAGCGGCCGCGCACGCTCCAGCGCGCGTCGTGCGGCAGCGCGTCGCGCACGATGTGCCAGACGTATTCCTCCAGCCAGCCGCCGCCGCAGAAACGGGCGGCTTCGGCATCCGGAAACTCGATGTCCTCGGCGCCGAACCACTTCAGCGCGCCGCAGCGGTTGAGCACTGAAAGCGCCGCGCGCCAGTCCGCGCTGCGTACGCTGTCGAAGGCCTGCGCCGGCGCGACGAGCTGCTCGCCGCGCTCATCGAGTGCCTGTGCCGCCAGCCGGTTCAGCGCGCCGAGCAGGCCGCCGAGCGCTTCGGCGTGGGCGCCGAGGTGCTTGGCGGCCGGCTTGCGCGCGGCGGCGGCCTGCAGTTCCGCGGCGCGGTCGCTGCGCGCGCCGCCGTAGGCAAAGCCCTGCGCGCGCAGATAGCCGGGCACGTCGAGCACGTCGCGCATCGGCAGGGCGTCGCGCGCGGCCCCGCCGGCGGCCAGCGTTTCGATCCGGCCGTGTTGCGTGTCGGCATAGACGATGCGGGCGTCGGCGCGGAAGACTTCGACGAAGCCGAGCATCATCAGCTTGTTGCCGCCGGTGGCGTTGAGCACGAGCGCCGCGCCCGGGTGCTGCGCCTGCAGGCGGCCCAGCAGGTCGAGTGCGAACTCGTGGATGCGGGCGAGGTCGGCGTCGGGCGCGCCGGGCACGACTTGCGCTTCGATGCCGAAATGCGCGAGCAGCCGGCGCTGCCGCACATCGAGCCCGCGCCGCGCCATCTCGGCGGAGGCAACGAGCAGCACGCGGTCAGGCCGCTCGTGCAGGGCCGGCAGCAGGTTGGCGAGCGTCTGCTCGGAGACGAGCGCGACTTCGATCAGCATGAGGTCGGCGCGAGCGCTGCGGTCGGGCGCGCGTTGTGGTAACCGCGGCCGATGCGGGTCAGGTCCATCGCAGCGAATACCCGCCCATGCCCATCGTCGTGTTCTTGCCCACGTGCAGCCACTGGCCAAGCCACAGCCAGGGCAGCACCGGGGCGAGGTCTCCGCGCAGCGTCCAGGTGCCGACCACGCCGCCGAGCGTCATCGCCTGCCGCTGGCGCGACGAGTAGCGGGTCCAGTCGTGCCAGGCGAGATCGCGCTCGTCGGCAAGCGTCTCGGCGTGGCGGGCGAGCGCGCCAGCGCGGGCGCCGAGGCCCGGCCGGCCGGCGTGAAACTCGAACAGCAGCGCGGCGCGGCGCACCAGCGCAGTGACCAGCCGCCGAGGCGAGAGATCGCGCCCGTGCAGCGGGCGGCCGTTGTCCTGCAACCGCAGCGGGGTGTCGATGACGAGCCGCACCTCGCGCTGCGCGTCGAAAGCCGGCAGCGTCAATTGCCGCGCGTGCGCCAGCACGCGGCCGGCGCCGGGATCCCAGACCGAAGCCGGCCCGGCGTCGGCATCCCCATAGACGATGTCCTGCAGATCGCCGGCTGTAACTTCGCAGCTGATTTGAGACAGTTTCGCAGCTGATTTGAGACACTTTGCAGCTGATTTGAGCCAGCCGCCCGCGGCGCATCAAGGGGTGATGCCGGCGCTCCAGCCGGTGGACCTGTAGACCGCCAGCTTGTCCTCGGCCACGATGTAGGCGATCCAGCCTGGCTGCGGGACGTGATACTCCCAAGCCCCGTCGATGCGCACCGCGATCTGGTCGGTCTTGCCCGACCACGCGCCCGTGGCGCCGGCCGGAATGATGTAGCGGTCGCCGTTGTTCGGGCTGGCGGGCGGCGTGGTGGTGGTGCGGTTGATCACGGACAGGCCCACCAGGGCCCCCAGGCGCTTCAGGTTCGCGTCCATGCCGGTGTGCCAGCCGCTCTCGCCGAGCGTCCAGCCGTAGGTGAGTCCGAGATGTGGATCCGTCGATGGCATCTGTGCTCCTTATGCGCCGCCCCAGTACTGCCCGTAACGCAGTCCGTAGCCGGCGCGGTCCACGGTGACCGAGTGCTTGTACAGGCTCACGAACGTGCCGTGGCCGTCCGTGCGGCTGGCCTCGAGCTCGACCCTGATGCGGTCTTCGCTCGCGGCGCCGTCCGCGGCGGCATCGGCCAGCGTCCAGGTCTGGCTGGTGCCGGATAGCGCCGAGAATGTGCGCCGCAGCGTGGTCTGGCTTGCCCCGCCGTAGATGCGGATGGTCGTCGTCTGCCCGGTCTCGGGAGTGATGTCGCCGGCGGTCTGCAGCACCGGCGCGCCGGTCTGCGTGACGCGGTTGCGGCGCGCCCACGAAATGGCCAGGTCGCCGGCCGCCGCGGCCGGGTATGCCGCGCCGTTGAACCGCACATTGCCGGGCGGATAGGGGCACACGAACCGCTGCTGGATCGAGCGCGTAAAGGTCGTGGCCGAGCCGACCGCCAGCTCGCCGCGGCCGGTTATCGGGGTCAGGCGAAGCTGCGCGGTCTCCCCGGCCACGTACTCGGGCTGGATGTAGTGCGGCTGCGCGAACCAGACCCTCGCCCCGGCGGCGTGCGCGGCCGGCACGGTGTCCAGCACGCCGCGCGCCAGCGTCACCTGGCTGGCCGGGACGTTGACCGCGGTCACCAGCAGCCACTCATCGTCGACGATGGCCAGATCGTCGACGGCCACACGGTGCAGGTCGATGGCGGATGTCAACGTGACGGTGACCGATGCGGCGCCCTGCGGCATGGCAGCGACCAGCAAGGCGGTGGGCGCAAAGGCACCGCGGCCGCGGTCGGCCCAGGCCGACTTGGCTGCATCCCATGCCCACGCGTGGTAGTTGATGGCGTCGGCGCTCGGCCGCGCGCCCAGCGACGCCACCATGCCGTCGGTCGGGTCAATATCGGCGAGGATCGACGGGATCTCGCCAACGACGTCCTGCACGATCTGCCAGTACGGCACCTCGTAGGCGAGCTGCGCCGGGCACGGGGCCGGCGCGCTGATGGGGTCGGTCCAGCCGGATGACGGCGTGGCGGCGTAGCTCGCCTGCGGCAGCGCGAACACGTCCTGAACCGCATCGATGCGCACCCGACCGTCGGCCGTGTCGCCGTAGGCGATCCGCGCCACCCTCATGACGAGCTCGGTAATGCCCCACGCCGGCCATGTGAACTTGAATGGGTCGCCAGGCATCAGGTGGCTCACGCTGCGGTCCGCGACGAGCGTGACGCGGGCCAGCGCGGAGCCTCGCTGCCGCAGCTCGCGCTCGGCCACGCGCGCCGCCAGCGTCGACTGCGAGATGCCAAGCATCGCGATCGATTCTGAGACCACGCTGCCCTGCGCGGCCACGAGCGCGATGTCCTGGACGGTGATGGCCGCGTCCTTGTCGGTCGGCCCGTCGCGGTATGTCAGCACGATCTGGTTGACGAGCTCGCCTGCCGTCGGCCGCGAGAAGTCCACGACCTCGATCACGTTGGCGGGCGACAGCACGGGCAGGCCCGGCAGGCTGTAGTCGTCGCGCACGAGCCGCAGCACGAACTGACCGGTGCGCGGATGCACGAACAGCGCGCCGTCGATGTGGCGCATGACCGCCGCGAGGAAGTCATCGATCGACGACTCGCGATCCCAGAGGATGGATAGCCCGAATCCCTCCGCGTGCAGCGTATCGGCAGCCGCGGTGAACGCCGCATCGTCGATGTCCGCCGCGCTGTAGGCAAGGCCCCAGTCCTGATCCGTCAGGGCCTCGCGCACGATATGCGCCGGGTTGGCGTCGCTGCTGCCGATGGCGGCTTTCGCTGGATACCAGGCGGATGGGATGCGCCGTAGACGAAAGCGCCACGGCTTGATGTACGGGTTCATGGCCGACAGCAGCCCGCGCCAGAGCACGGTGGTCACGCCCCGGAACGCCGGCGTGTCGGATGCGCCGAACTTGCTTTGCAGGTAGGCGTTAGGCGCCTGCGAAGCGGCACCAAACATGACCTCGAGCGTGCCGTCTAGACCGCCTTCGCGCTCCTCGCCGCCGAACAGATCGCGCCGGCTGATGGCGATCGTGCCGTTGGCTGTCAGGCTGCCGGCCCAAGCGCTGCGGTCGCCAACGATGACCTCCGTGAGCGCGTCGGCCGGCCCGTGCGCGAGCGCCATGTGCATGGTGGCGCCGTACCAGTAGCCGACGGTGACTTTCTTACCCATACGACCAGCACGTCGCCACGAGCATCGCCAGCGCGACCGCCCAAGCTATCGCATCCATGCATCGGCCTCCGCCGCTGCGATCACGGGCCGCGCCAGCGCATCACCGGTGGCGCGCAGCGCGGCTGCCGGTACGCCCTCGGCGACGAAGCGAGCCCAGTCGATGCCATGGCCGCGCGCCCAACGGCGCGCCCCGCGCATGCAGTAGCCGGCCCGGCGGACGTGCTCGACGCGAATGATCAGTTCATCCTTCACTTCTTGCCTCCATCGCGTCGGATCGGATCGACGGTCACGTCGCCCCACCACACGACGTTCGGCTGCGACAGCACGCGCGTCCCAAACAGCACCGTGATCGGCGCGTCCTGACTGGCGATCGGGATGTCGCGATCTCCGATCTGTCCTGGCTGCGCGTCCGGGATGCGCGGACGCGGCGCAAGAGCCCAGGAGATGATGGCCGACACGACCCACATGACGACGTAGTTCCACATGCGCCCCCCCCTACACGATCGCATCGCCGGAGAAGGGGTTCTTCGCCGGGATCCACGGGAAGCCGCCGAAATTGGCGGCATTGGCGAACCGGTCGCGACATGTTGCGAGCAGGTGATCGCACCCCGCATAGAGCATCACCGAGACCCCGGCCGCGAGGACAGCCATCGGAGCGGCCAGAGTCAACGTCGTGCCGCTGTGAGCGACGATCATCCGGCGGACCGAGCCCGCCTCAATCATCCCGGCGACGAAGTAGCCGTCCGGCTTCGTGCCCGCCTCATTGACGGTGACCACGCTGCCCGATACCGTCTGCACGGTGCCTGAGACGCGATACGTGCTCGCGGATGCACCGCAGCCGGCGGAGTACAGCGCGTGGCGGCATGTGAGCGAATAGCGCGCCCGCGGCCCGACCCGGCGCATGCTCGCCAGCAGCGGCTCGCATCGCAGCGCGAGCTCTGAGCCGGACAGCCGCGCCCCAGCCACCCGGCCGCGCCAGTAGACGATGACCTCGCTGGCCGAGTCGGTGAAGTGCATCCGGTAGATCGTGAGCGAGACCGAGGCGTCGGCCGGCGTCGAGACGAACAGGGACGCCAGCGCGTGGTCGCGCGGCAGCCGCACCTCGATCCCGGCCCGTGCGATGTCCTGCCCGATCTCGGGCGCGCCGCGGCGCACGGCGGCCGGCTCGTAGGTCTCGCCCTGGTACTGATAGGACGTGGCCAGGTTCGTGAGCAGCCAGCGCGTCGAGCCCTGCGCGAAGCGATACAGCTCGCGCGGCGCGCCGCCTGCGACGCTGGACTCTTGCCCCTGGTAGCTCATGGCATTGTCCGGCCGCAGTAGACGGCGCGCTCCCAGCGGTCCTTGGCGTCAGAGGAGGCGGCCGACTTGATCGAGGTCGGCAGCCATTGCATGTTCGCCGGGGCGTCACAGCCGCCGCAAGCCAACGGGATCACGTGGTCGACCTGCCACCCTGGACATGGCCCGCGCGTCAGGCCGGTGGATGGGCATGGGTATATGCGGACGAACGCGGCGCGTGCCGCGCCGCTGCGCAAGATGCTGCCGTCCGCGCTGCGCGGGATTTGCGCCGGACCGCCGTAGCAGACGCGCGGATCGTCAGCGGCGACTGCGGCCTGCAACACGGCGCACGCGAGCAGCAAAGCGACGACGACATGCCGGGCGATCATTGCTTGATCAATCGAAACGTGGCCGCCAGACGCGCGGTCGAATCGGATTCATAGGCGATCTCGACCGCGTCCGACTCCAGCCGCGCCAGCGTGAGCCACATGACGCGGCGCACATCGGCCGGTTGCAGCGCGACGCCGAGCGCGCTGTCGATCGAGATCGAATCCTGCGTCGCATCGACGGCAGCAACACCCGTGACGGCGCGGTGGTATACGGCGCCGCCCTTGGTCTCAATGCGCAGCGCCGGCCGCAGCGGGTGCGCGCCGACGTACTGCGCCGAGCCGGTGGCATCGACGACGATGGCGGTGTCGCCGGCGCCGATCGCCTGCACCACGCGCAAATCATCGGCCCATGAAGGCAGCCACAGCGGCGTTAAGCGTCCGGCTCGCGCGGCCGCCCAGCGCATCCAGCGATCGATCGCGGCGCGGCCGGAGAGCAGCCAGGTGTACGTGCGCCGGATCACGGGCGAGCCGCTGGTGTCGTCGCGCATGACGATGCCGGTAAGCGAGTCGAGCACCGTCCAGGTGCGCGCCCATTCCTCGCTCACGTCCTCGGCGCGGTCCGGACGCTCGTCGAGCACCGCGCGGCCAGAATAGGTCGGCCCGATTTCCTGCGCGGTGCGGTCGCGCGCGGATGACTCATCGACAGACCAGCGCACCGTGGCCGCTGCCAGCGCGTCCGTGGGCCGCGCCACCGGCACGGCCTCCTCAAGCGTGGCGAGCACGCCGGGCATGACGCGGCTGCCCGCCGGCCACGCCTGCTGCGTGGGCAGCGCCAGCGTCAGCGTGTTGCCGGCGATCGAGGCGATCTGCGCCGCCTCGGCAGCACGATCGCGCTCGATCACGACGTAGCCGCCGGCGGCGTAGTCCTTGAGCGCCGCGTCGGTCACGGTGATCGATGTAGCTGCAGCCGCCAGCGGGGCGGCGAGGCGGTCGGCCTCCCACCAGATCGGCAGCAGATAGGAGCGGCCGCCCCACCCGAACAGCAGCGCCTCCATCCGGCGCATCACGTCCGCGCGCGGCGCGAGCAGCCGATATTCGATCGCGCGGCGCGCGTGCTGGCGCATGCGCACGCGCTGCTCGGTGCCGTCGTAGTGGGCGTGCACGTCGGTCGCCCAGGTCAGGCGCTCGAGCACGCCGCCGCCCCAGTCAGCACCGAAGCTCCAGACGATGATGCGGCGGCCGGTGACGCGCGTGGCAGGAGCCTCCGCGCTGAAGTTGAACTGGTAGCGCGCATCGATCACCGGCGCGCCCGCGAGCTTGGCCGTCAGCGTGTAGATGCGTGATTGTAGCGGCCCGTAACTAAGCGGAGGATCGGGCTGTCCGGACAGGCTCAAGCCATCGGTCGTGCCGCTTGCGGTCACGGATGCTAGCGTCCGCGGCGAGAAGTGCGCGTTCCAGACCTCGACCTGGCGCTGGGTGTCGCTGACGACGTTACCGACGTCGACGACGGCCGGATAGACGTGCACGCGGTGGTAATAGTCGTCGCTGTAGCTGCGCGCGATCCAGCCTATACGTGGTGCGCCGTTTGCCTCGATCGGCAGCGTCGAGGTGTAGACGTTGCTACCTGGCGAGCGCTGCGAGGCGTGTGTGGCGAGCGCACCGATCCATCCAGACGTGTACGCATCCAGATCATTGCTGATGTAGCCGGGGTCGGTGTAGCCGGCATCGGAGGCGCGCGCCAAAAATCCATCAATCGCCGCCATTTAAGACCCCAGATAGCGCACGGCCCAGCCCAGCGTGCCGGTGTGGTCGACGCCGCCGCCGCCATTGCGCGCGGCAACGTTTTTACGGTGCCATGGGTAGACCTTCCACTTGTCGCTGCCAAGCGTCAACACGTCGCCCGGGGTGAGGTTGTCGATGCGGACGAGACGCGCATGCTCGCAGTCGGCGATCAGGCTCAGCATGCTCGAGGGTCGCCTGAAGTAGCAGCGCAGCGGCAGCAGCACGGCCTCTGCGTTCCACGCCGACGGTTGGAATGAGTACGGGCCTTTGCCGCTTGTGTCGGCGATCCAGAAACGGCCGAAGGGGTGATAAAAATTGGAGGAGGACGGCTCGATCCGCCAGCCGTAGCCGTCCAGGTCATGATGTATGTAGCAGGGCGTGACGTTGCCGACCTCGTAGGCTGAGCTGCTTGTGCCCCAGAGCGCCGCGCTGATATAGCCGGTGCTGCCAGTATATGTGCCCCCGCCACCGTAGGGATAAATGATGATCGGCGAAAAAACGTAGGTGGGCTCGGACACCTCATTGAGCACCACCCCGACGGTGGCACCGATCCAGGTGCCGATACCGGGCAGTCCGGGCACCGTGCTCTTGCCCCAGGCGAGGAACTGGTATCGGTCGACCGCAAAGTTGACGATGAAGTACACCTCCTGCGCATGACCATGGAATTCCCAGTTGCACGGGTAAGTGATGTCGCAGCCGCTATTGACAGTGTTAAGCAGCACATAGCCGATATGCTGCCATGGACAGGGGCTTGCCATCGCGCTATCTAGTCCGGCACGCGCCTTGAGGCTGCCGTACGCGACCTGCGTCTGCACGTGCATCGTGCCTTTGCTCAGCACATCGCCCGCGAGCGTCCACCCGTCGGCCTCCGCCGAGTTGCGCAGCGCCGTGAGCAGCTCGTTGACGTTGTTCGCCACCCCGCTGTAGTACGCCATCGTCGTTGCCTCTATGGATCCAGCCGCAGCGCGTAGTAGTCGGCGAAACCGGTGCGCGCCACGGCTTGCATCACAACGTACGTCGTGCCCGAGAGCGCGATCGTGTTCTCCACGGCGTTGTTGAAGCCGGAGACGTGGTAGATGCCGTCCAGCTCGCCCCACACGTTGGCGGAGTTGTCGTCCAGGGTCACCGGGTGCAGCGGGTACTGTCCCCCGGTATCGCGCAGATACCGCGTGGTGCCGGTCAGATCGCCCATGCCCCACGGCCAGCAGTACATCTGCACCCACGAGGCAGGCGTGCGCAGGCGTCCGCGGTTGTGCCCGCCGCGCAAATAGAAATCGTGCGTCGTCTCGGAAAACCTCGTCGCTGCGGCGCCGTCGAGCATGCCGCCGCACACCACCGGGTAGGGATACTGACTCGGGCGCGCGTACGGCAGGAACTTGCCGAGGTAAAAGTGCTCGTAGACCGGCGTGCCGACCTTGAGCGCGCCCGCGATGCGCTGACCGTTGAGCGTCAGCCAGTAGTCGATGCGGTTGTTGTGCGCAGGCACCCCGGCATAGACGGCGTTGGGCTGAGTATCGAAGCTGTTGCCGGCGATGTATCCGGTCGCCACCATCGCCAGCAGGTTGTAGTAATCGGCGCCGGCGTTGTCGTACGTGCGCAGGCCCCAGTAAATCTGCTCGGTGCCGCTCATGCCGGGCGAGCGCACGATCAGCTCGTCGGTCGTGCCCGTAGTGTATCGCTCGACGACGTGTCCCTGCGCGATGACCCAGTCGTTGATGACCTTGAGCAGGTTCTTGTGCGCCACGTTGCGCGGCGCGCCGTTGTCGACGAATCCGACGAGGGCCGGCATCGGTCAGGCTCCAGCCAGCAGCGTGCGCACGGCGGTTGCGTTGCGGCCGATGACGTTGAGCAGCACCCGCTCGCCGGCGGGCGAATCCATCCAGTCGGCGGCCATGCTCGGATCGACCACGTTGACCACGCGCACGGACTGACTCACGGACGGCTGCGCCACCTGCGGCACCATGCCGCCGGAGGCAAACGCCAGCCGCCCGGCGTCGATGCGCGGCAGCCATGCGCCGCCGTTGATCGCATCGAGCAGCCCGCGCCCGAGCCGCTGCGCCACGTCGCGCCGGATCACGTACTCGCCGGGAGTCAGCAAGGCGGGCACCGAGTCGCGCGTGCCCGTGCCGGGCACCGGCCCGCCCGCGGCGAAGCCGAAGAACTTGAGGGCGCCCGCGATCCAGCCGCCGGCGCCGCCGCCCCCCATCGCTCCGAAAATCGACTCGGCGAGCTTCTGCGCCGCGATGCGATTGATGCCGGCGATGACGGAGCGGACGAAATCCCCGAAGGCATCGCGCGCCGACTTCGCGCCGGTGCCGACAGCCTCGAACATCGAGGCGAAGGCGTCCTTGATCTGCGTGCCGATGGCGGCGGCCAGCGGATCGACGACGTTGCGCACGCTCGCGAGCTCGTTGCGCCACGCTTGGACACGTGCCACGGCCTCCGGGCCGAGCGCCTGCGCTGCGCGCTCCATCAGCGGCAGCAGGCGCTCGATCTC
Source organism: uncultured Burkholderiaceae bacterium (assembly GCA_964539745.1). Taxonomy (GTDB): domain Bacteria; phylum Pseudomonadota; class Gammaproteobacteria; order Burkholderiales; family Burkholderiaceae_F; genus DSNY01. The sequence goes on from CAZIJU010000027.1 coordinate 10,109, forward strand.
GGCGGCGGCCTGCGCATGTGCCGCGGCGATGGCCTGCTGCGCCTGTGCCGTCGTGATCAGCCCCTGCTCGCGCTGGATGGCCGCCGACTGCTCGGCGTTGCGCATCGTCTCCAGCGCCAGGTGCCATCGGGCCTGGAGCGCGGCGAGCTCCGCCTCGGCCGCCCGGATGTCGATCAGGCGCTGCGCGAGTCGTGCCCCTTCGGCGTCCTGCGCGAGCCGCCCGACGGTGTCCCGCAACGCGCGCTCGATGGCCGCGCGGCGCATCTCGGGCGTGTCGGTGCCCTGCGCCTGCGCGATGGCCAGCCGCGCCTCCTCGACCGCGTCGCGGATCTCCGCGAGCGCGCGCTCGCGGTCCACGCGCAACCGGAACTCGGCGGCGATCTTGCGGCCGTCGAGCGCGTCGAGCTCGGCGCGCAGATCGGCGGCCTTTGACCGCGCCTCGTTGAGCTTCTCGGCGAGCTCGGCACGCTGGTTCGCGTCGCGCGGCTTGGCGGCCGCGAGGCGCGCGATTAGCGCCTGTTGTGCGGCGAGCCCGCGCGCAAGCCGCTCGCGCTCGGCTTCGAGCGCCCGCTCGTCGATCGCCGCCTTCGCGCGCCAGTAGTCCTCGACCTTGATCAGGCGCGCGGCAAGCGCGGTGTCGATGATCTCGGCCTGCGCTTTGAGGGCGGCTTGCAGGGCCCGCAAATCGGCCTCGAAGGGCTTGATGATGGCAGGCAGCCGCGTGAGCTTGTCTGGCGTCACGCCGCGCGCGCCGCCTCCCTGGGCCAATTGCGCCTGCGCCATTTTCTGGCGCAGCCGCGCGAAGAAGTCATCGACCCGCTCGGCCAGTTGCTTCGGGAACCAGCGCTCGACCATGTCCGCGTTGAATGCCTCGATGAAGCGGTTGCGCTCCTCGAGCGCTTCGCGCATCGCCGCGCGCCCCCGTTCTCCGATACCCAGCGTCAACGCGATCGTGGCGACCTCGACTGCGAACTGGATGTCGCGTGCGACGGCCGCAATGCTTCCGCCGACGGTCGCCATGACGTTCGGCACGAGCAGCACCAGTTCGCGCAACACGTCGACCAGCGCCGCGACCGCCTTCGCCCCCAGGCGGGCGAACTCCACAATGGCGTCGCTGTCGCGCAGCGCTTCGCTGGCCCGCTTGATCCCGTGCATCTCGTCCAGCGTTTCGGCGAGCGCCGAGCCGATGAGGCTCAGCGCCTCATGGATCGCATTGCCGAGGCGATTGAACACGGCGCCCAAGGTGTCCGCACTGGCCGGGATTTCGCGGGCGAGCTGCGCGGCGAAGCGCGGCAGGAAGTCATCGGCCAGCAGCTCGCCCTGGTCAAGCATCGCGGACAACTCGGCCGTGGCCACGCCCATGGCGCGGGCGGCGATCTGAAAGGCGCCCGGGATGCGCTCGCCCAACTGCCCGCGCAACTCTTCGGCCTGCACCGTGCCCTTGCTCATCATCTGGCTGATGGCGAGCAGCGCGTTGGATGTCTCGGCCGCGGACAAGCCGAGCGTCGATGCGGCACCGGCCACCGCAGAGAAGATCTTTCGGGCCCCTTCGCCCTCGAGCGCGGTGCCGCGGGCCGCGGCGGTGAGTTTCAGGTACGCGCTTTGTGCGTCGCTCAGGCCGATGCCGAGCCGTTGTGCTTCTTCGCGCACGAAGCGCTGCTCTGCCGTAGCAGCCTGCTGCGAGCCGGTGAGCACACCAAACGCCCGGTCCAGGCGCTCGGCGGCGATCGCGGCCTGCGCCAGCGCCCGCGGCAGCTCGATAAAGACCGTCCTGAGCGATTGCGCCACGAATGTAAACGCCGCCTGCCCCGCGGCCACGGCCACGGTCAGCGTTTTGATCGACTGGTGCGTCCGACCCGCCTGTGCCGCCAGTTGCCCGAATGCGCGCGCCAGTTCGCCGACGGCAGCGACACCCTGCCGCACATCGACGCTGATCTTGATGTGCAGACCCTGATCGGCCATCATGAATCCATGGATGGAATCATCGCCACCGCTGTCGGCCTGTACCTTCTGTTGACCGCACCGGTCGTCGCGGTCGCCTGGCGACGCGGACTGCCCGCCGCATCGATCGGACATGTGGCCGTGTGCGGCGTTCTACTCGGCTGGACGTGCCTGGGCCTGATCTGGGCATGGGTCGTTGCGCTGGAGGACCGCTCCGACCGGTTAAACGTCGACATTGACATCATCCTGCGCTGACCTCCTTCACCCACCGCTCCCAGTCTTTGCGCTCCGCGGCCGCCGCGCGCGCGGCGATGGCTGCATCGAGCAGGCGCTGCCGGCGCAAGGCTTGCGCCGCAGTAAGAAAGTCCCGCGCATCCGTCCAGGCCATGTCCATCACGTCCCGGTAGCCGAAGCCGGCATCGACGAGGGCGGCGACCCACTCGTGCCACCAGAGGCGGTCAGCGCCAGCCGCTCGGCCGCCGCGGTGACGATCGGCAGCACCCGACGGACGAAAAAATCCGCGTTCACCTCCAGCACGCGTGCGGCGAGCTCGGCCAACACGTCCGGCGTCTGCTCCTCGAGCCACGCCCGTTCGACGTCCGCGCCGATGCAGGTGGCCTCGATGACTGCATCGGCCTGGCGCATCAAGGCGCCCGCGATGTCGCCGGCGGCCAGTTCGGCCGCAACCGGCTCGACGGCCTTGAGAAACCGCGGCAGATCGCGTACCCGCACGGGTGCGATGCGATCGAGATCCATCACGTCCCCACCAGGTAGATCGCCGGCGTCGAGCCCGTGCCGGCGGTGAACGTAGCAGGCGCCGGGCTCGCGAGCGTGGAGCCGCTGCCCGCCGCATACAGGTGCGAGATCATGGTAGTGCCGTTGACGGTCCGACCAAGCGCCGGCTGGATGCTGCCGACGGCCATTGCGCGCAGCGTGGCGGCGGCCGCACAGATGAGGCTTGCCCAGTACAGCACGCCCGGTTGCAGCGTGTAGCTGATCGAGCCGGTCTTGTCGCCCGTCGTGCCGGTGTCGAGGCCGGTGGCCGATGCGAGCAACTGATTCGGCTCGTCGCTGCCGGAGGCGACGCGATTGCTGTAGAGGCCGACCGATGCGAGACCGGCCGATGCCGTCGTGACAGAAATGCGCAGTGCGGTGAGCGTGATCTTGCGCGCGACGACGACGGGCACCCAGTACTGGCGCGATGAGGTGACGGCCAGCGTCGTCAGTGCGGTGGCGCCGATGTCGCCTGCGACCTTGGGCGTCGCGGTGCGGATCGGCCAGCACACCGGCAGGTCCACACCGCGCATCGTCAAGTCGGCGTAGCTGTTGGCTGCCAGGCCGAGCGCCATGCGGCCCTCATCGGTGAGCAGGTAGGGCTCGGCGATGCGCAGTTGGCTGGCGCCCGCCGCCGTATCGATCTGCGCGCGTGTGCCGCGTTTGAATTGAATGATTGCCATGTCAGATCCTCCACCCGCCGGCACGATATTGCCCGCGGACCAGTTGTCTCCCAGCGGACGCGGGATATCCGAGCCGCTTTTTGCGACGACCCCGGGCCGACCCGATGTGAGCGCCGCATCCGTGGCCGTCAGTTGCACTGCGCCATTGACCAGCAGCCGCAGCGTCGTGCCTTCGGCTTCGCCTTCCAGACGGAACGCGCCGCCCGGTTCATATGGGACGCTGGCCAGCACGGTCCGACTGCCTGCCTGGACGCGTGTGATACGCAGCTCGATGTCCGGGAAGCTGCCGAACAGCAGCTCGTACAGCGATCGACTGCCGTCGACCTGGCCGTCCCAGCGCAGTGCAAGCCCGATGTTGTTGCCCTCACCCCAGACGAGGCCGTTCGGGGCCACGTCGATTTCGGCGTACTGGTCGTCGCCGAAAGTGTGCGACACCCACCCCGCAGCCAGATAGTCACCGTAGGCGTTGTTGCCGCGGATGACGTTGTCGGCGATCACGACGCTCCCACTGCCGGGCGTCGCCTGCTGCCAGTTGGGGCCAGCGAGCGCGCCGTCGGCCCGGTTGAAGTCGTCGCCGGCGACCTGCTGGCGCGGCATCGTCTACCAGTCAGCGAACGGATCGCGCGCCGAAGGCGCATCGCCGCTGCGTGCCGCGGCCTGCCCGGTGTGCGGTCGCCGCCCGGCACGTTCGGCCAGCAGCGCGCGGAGCCGCTGCAGCTCATGCTCGAGTTGCTCGATGCGCTCGCGCGTGCCCGCCGGATGCACCTCGAAGTCGCTCATGACCCGCCTCCTCCGCGCCCCCATTGATCGGGCGGCGTCCATGCGCGTGTCCTTTGCGCTCGATGAGCCGCGGCCTGCGCTATCTGCTCGGCCGCGCCGTACATGCGCGCGACACCGCCCGTGTCCAGGTCAAGCGCGACGACGCGCTCCGGGAGCAGCCCTGCCAGATACAGCAGCCAGTCCTCGTTCAGGCCGTACAGCAGCGTCGCGGCCCTCACCGCGTGCGGCGTGCCCGCGCGCGTGCCGTTTTCGATCTGCGACAGGTACGCGTCGCTCAGCGGCACGCCGCGCCGCGCGAGCTCGCGGCACGCATCCATCAGCGACCAGTGCCGCAACGCGCGCTGTTGGCGCAAGACCTCGCCGAGGCGGCTCATGGCTGCTGCAGGTAGGCCGCAATGAACCGGATGTGCTCGCGCAGGCGTTCGGCCTGCTGCTCGAGCTCCGCCAGGCGGCCAGCATCGCCTGTGCGCAACGCGCGGATGCTCTTGCGGTCCAGCTCATCGAGCGCGTTGATCAGATCCTGCAGCCAGACATCGGCGTCCTGCATCGTGGCGAGCGCGCCCGCGGGCGCGACGTCTGCGGCCGGATCAGCCGAGCGCCGCGGGACGATGCCGACGATGGCGCGATCGACCCAATACCACACCGGTACGTCTGTCATGTGCAGTGCCTCCCGTCTGGATCGAACGGATCGAGCAGCTCGGAGCAGATCCAGCGCGCCAGATCGCCGCGCCAGCCGTCGTCGCCCTTGGCCCAGCGGGCGAGCCGCTTGCTGGTCGTCCACTCGCGCGGCGGCTCGACGAAGATGATCGTGCCGTGCACGACGTTGACGATGCCGTCGAGGAACAGTCCGGCGTACAGCAGCGGATAGCCGATGGCCTTGGCGGCCGGGGTCAGCCTGCCACGCCGGCGCGCGGTGTCCAGGTGCATCACCGCCAGATACAGCGGCCACAGCGCCAGCGGCAGCACGCAGATTGCGATGAGGCCGAGCGTGATCATCAGAAGGTGCCCCCATCGACGACGGCGACGTCGAGCGTGACGTAAGCGTTGCCGGCGTCCTTGGTCCAGCTCATCGACGGCCCCATCCGCATCACGCCGTCGGTCCCATCGGTGCCCCACAGATAGCCGGAGGTGCCGCCCGAGACGACGGCCACCTTCTCGTCAGTGGATCCGCTCGGGATGTTCAGTGCCGACTTGAAGGCGTCGAAGGTGATCTTTTTCTCGCGCGAGCCGGTGATCTCGCTCGCGTCGTGCATGATCAGCAGATCGGCGGCGCCGTCGACGGCTGGCATGTTGGCCAGCGCATCGATCGCCGGCGTGACCGGCGCGCGCGTGGTCGCGTCGATCGCGACGTGCAGGTTGCGCCGGTCCAGCGTGACCAGCGGTTCGCCCGCGAGCATGCCGCTGGTGGGCAGGTTGGCGTGATTGCCGCGCCGCAGTTGCAGTCGTGCCATCGTGGTCTCCTAAAACGTGCCGGCGTCCAGCGTGCCGGTCATGTGGCCCAAATCGAACACGTCGACCTCGAAATTGCGCGGGTCGTAGATGAGCTTTTTCATGTCGCCGTCGCCACCGGGGCCGGGCAGTCCAGGGACGCCGACCTTTACCGTGGTCGGTTCCTTGACGACGATCTTGATCACGTCAGTCACGGCTCATGTCCTCCAGAACGACGAGCGCGTCCTGCTCGTAGGTGCGGCGCAGGCCGCTGGCGTGCGTGACCTCGAGATCGAAGCGGTAACTGCCCGGCGCAAGCCCGGTGGCCGCATACGGGACGGTCATGTCGATGCGTCCCTGCGCCGGCGTGATCGTGATGCGGCCGTCCGTGGTGGAGGCCGAGATGACGACCGCACCGGTCTGATCGCGGACCTGCAGCCGGGCGGTCGCTCCGGTCAGATCGATCGAGGCGCCGGCCTCGTCCGTGAGCAACCACGCGCGCGTCCACGTGTCGCCGCGGTACAGCTTGACGGCCACGCGCGCCTCATCACGCGCCGGCCTGGATCACGCGGCCGAACAGCCCGAGCGGTCCGGTGTCGCTCTTGGTCACATCGGCCAGCACGCGGCCGGTCAGTTCGAACTTCTGCACGTCGTCGCCCACGAGATTGAAGTCCTGCGCCGGCGCGAGCTGCACGCGATACAAATCGACGATCACGCGCGCGTTGTTGTCTGCGGTATTCAGTCCGTCGAACCGCAGCCACACCTCCGGCTGCCCGGTCTTGAACATCGCCATGCGTTTGGCCGCGCCGTAGGCGTAATCGACCTTGAACGGCTGAATGAACGAGCCGCCGTCTAGTAACTCGATCGCGCCCTGCTCAGCGTGCACCTTGTAGTGGGTGCCGGGAGTGAGCGTCGCGGGCGTGGCGTTCGAGTCCTTGACGACGACGCTCGAGACGAACTGGTTGGCGAGCAGGTAGATGTCGCCCACGACCGCACCCGTCGGCAGCACCTCCGCCGTGACGTTGCCGGAGGTGACGTTGGTGGTCTGGCCGTACAGGGTGAGTTCGAGGTTTTGAATGCTGAAGTCTTCCACCGTGGCGCTGAACTCGCCGTCCTTGCCGCGGATCAACTGGAGGTCAGTCAGCCGCTGGCCGGAATAGGACTCCTTATGCTCGATGGTGTCGATCTTGAGGGACACGCGCAGCTCGGGCACGTTGCCAAGCCAGCGCATGGCGAGCGGGTTGCCGTTGGCGTCGCGGTTGGCGATGTAGGCGCGACCCTGACCGGAGAAATACGGCATCGTCAGTCTCCTTTGCGGTTACGTTTCGGCGGCGGCGCCGGCGGCGCTTCGGCGTCCGGCGCCGCGGTGGCGGCGCCGCGCCCCACGAGCGCGGCCGCGCTGTCGTCGGGCAGATCGAGCACCGACCCGGGCGGATAATCGACGCCTGCATGGGTATGGGGCTGCAGCACGACGACTTTCATTGCTCAAGCCCTTGCACCACTGCCGCCACCTCGAAGGCCAGCGGATACAGCAGCAAACCGGACTCGTACACCGGCGCCGGCGGATCGACGAGCTGCATGCGCTGCAGGCCCGCCCGCGGCTGCCAGCCCATCAGCGCCGACATGCAGCCCGCCACTAGATCCGCGCTGTCCTGGCGCGCGGCGGCGCCGTCGGCGACGGCGGCGACGTTGCGCACCGCGACCACCACCAGCCAACGGCTGGCGATACGCGAGACGCGGCCGTGCCCGGTGGTCTCCAGCACGCGGTAGCCGTCGGCAACGACGAATGCCGCAGGCAGCCGTTTGCCGGCGACGTCGTCCACCCCCAGCGCCACCGCGCCATGCACGCCGGCCAGCTCCGGGACGGAGGCGGCCAGGCGATCGCGGATCAACGGCTCCAGATCCAGCATCACGAGCCCTGATAGCCGGCGGTGGCGGTGCGGTCCATCGTCCGGGCCGGTGCCGCATACGCCACGCCATCGGCCGATGTCTGCTGCGCCGCCGGCAGCCCGAGCGAGACCTGGCCGCGCGCGATCGCTTCGAGCATCCGCCGCGCGTCCTCGTAGCGGCGGCGCACCTCATCGCTGGCGCGATCCTCCCAGAGGCGGAAACGCGCGATGTCGCACGCCAGTCGCGCAATGACCGATGGCACGGTGGACAGCGGCAGCGCGTAGCGTGCACCCAGATACGTGTCGATCTCGGCGTCGGCGTCCGCGAGCGCCCGCGTCACGACCGTCGCGTCCGGCACGCCGGCGCCGGCGCGGTCGGTCAGTTGGGCGAGCTCGTCCTCGCCGAATCGGGCCGCGAGATCGGCCTGGGTGGCGTATGCCATCGGCGTCCCGCATCAGCGCCTGCGCCGCGCAGGCTGCGCGTCGGCCGTCGGATCGTCCTGCGGCGGCGCGGCCGGCTCCGCACATGCGGCCTCGATGAGCTGCGCGGCCTGCGCATCCGGCATCTCGACCGAGGCGCCGCAGGGCAGGCGTCGACCGTCGTGCTCGACGTGATCGACCAGGATGCGGACGAGCATCACGCCACCGCGTTGGTGATCAGGAAGCCGGCGTCTGCGCCGGCGATCACCGGCGCCACTTCGTCTACGATCTGGTACACCCAGCTGCGCGATGCGCGGTCCTGGTAGGGCTCCTCCACCACCGGCGATTCGCGCAGCCGGTAGGTGTAGCCGTACGACGGCTCCTCCGCGTCATTCAGGCCGCTGGTGGCCGTGTAGGCGAGGATCGCGTCCTTGCCCCAGACGTCGTCCATCGCGCCCGCGGCCGTCTGGTAGACCGCATCGCCGACGACCACCCGCTCCAGACCGAAGAGCTGCGCCAGCAGCTCCGGCGTGGCCACGTCGCGCGAGGTGTACTTGATCCGGTCGGTGATGGCCGGGTGCGTGCGCAGTGCCGCGAATACCTTCGCCCCCAAAAGCATCGTGTTCGGGCGCACTCCGACCTGCGTGCGCACGGCTTCCTTGTAGTCCTCCACCGCCTTCAGCGGATTGCTGGCGCTGTCGGACCACTGGCTGGTGCCGGATAGCGTCACCTTGTTGCTGGCGGCGTAATTCGCGGCGTTGCGCGTCAGGTCGGCCTGGGCCTTTTCCAGCCGCAGGCCGATGATGTTCTGGCCGCGGCGCACCGCCTTCGCACCCAGGTCAACGCCCGGCACGGCGGCGGCGTCTTCCATCAGCTCGTAGGGCACGCCCTCTTCGATGGCATGGTTCTCGAGCGCGTACGTCTTGCTGCTGTAGGCGGTGGCGATGCGCACGACGTTCGCGCCCGGCGAGCGCGCCGTGTTGTACAGGCGGAAGTGCTCCTTTCCAAACTCGATGATGCGGCCGCCGCGCTGGCCGACCGGCACATAGGGCAACAGCGCCAGCCCGGCGAATGCGGCATTGCGGTAGCCGCGCGCGACCTCGGTCAGTACCGGGTCGATGACGCGCGCCTGCTGGGTGGTCATTTGGGGCATCTTCGATCTCCCTTTGCGATGCGGTTACGCCGCGTTGGATACGAGCAGCACTTCGACCAGCTCGCCGGCTGCCGAGGCCGCTGCGAGGGCGATGCCCAGTCGCGCACCGCTGGTAGCCCACGGCACGGCGCGGCCCTGCGCGTCGGCCTTGACGGTGGCGCCGGCGCTGATCGCGGCGCCCGCCTCCACCGAGACGGTCCCGATGGCCAGCACCGGAACCTTGTCGCCCGCGGCGGAGGCGGCGGCAAGCGCCACGCCGATGGCGTTGGCGTCCGCCCCGGCCTGCGCCCCGGCTGCGGTGACGAAGCGATGCGCGGTGATGGCGCCGGCTGCGGTCATGGTCAGCGTCAAGACGCTGCGGTATTGGCTCATGGCGATCTCCTGGATTCAGGCGCGCTCGACGGCGCGCGCGGCGGTGAGGATGTCGACTTCAGGGTGTTGCGCCTGATAGGCGCGCACCCGGCCCCACAGATCCAGCCCGCGCTCGGATAGGCGATAGCCCTGCGGCAGGCGCGGCGGCGGCGCGGTGGCGGCATCGGCAGGTCCGGCGCGCTCGGCCATGTCCACGCGCGAGGGCAGGCGCGACAGAAAGCCGCGCAGCACGTCCAGCGCGGGTTGCGCGCCGCCCTCGGCCAGCGTGATCGTCTCGGCCTGGGCGAGGCGCTCCATCACCGCCACGAGCGGTGCGCATTCGGCGGGCAGCACACGGCCGGCGCGTACGTGCGCATCGAGTTCGGCGGCGTAGGCCGCGCGCGCCAGTTCGCGCTCGCGCGCGGCGATGGCCGCCTCGCGCTCGGCGAGTCGCCTTTCGCGTTCGGCGACGGAGGTGTCGGGCTCATTCATGACGGTCTTCTCCTTGGGGTTGCGCTCCGCTGCGCGCTCGCGCAGCGTCACGGTCACGATCTGGCCGGCCGCGGCCTCGTCGGCCAGCTGCACCGGCGCCAGGCCCTTGACCGCCGGCGCTGCGGCACCCAGAAAACCCAGATGCTTCAGCGACCAGACGCCGGGCGCCGGATTGCCGGGCGCATCCGGCGTCCACAGCGCCACCGACACCGCCTGATAGCGGCGGCTGCGCACGAGATCGGCCATCTCGGGCAGCAGCTCCACGTCCAGCCACAGGCCGTCCGAATCGGCGGAGGCAGCGAGCACCCAGCCCCATGCCGGGTCGTCGGTCTCGGGGTGCCCGATGACCACGGGCGCCCGGTAGCGCGCCGGGTCGTAGGCGCGGGCGGTGGCGAGGATGTCCTCGGCGGTGACAGACAGATCGACCGGGTCGGCCGGCCAGGTGCCAGGGGCGAGTGCATGGATGCGCGCCGGCACGAGCGCGGCCTGCGTCGCCTGCGGGGCGAGCTGCGCGGCGTGGTCGGCCACCATGGATGCGTGCGAGTACACGCCGGCATGGTGCCTGCGCCGTCCGACCCGGTTAAGCTCGACGGGCGTCGTCACCCGTGTCCGGTCGGGCAGCCAGAACGGCCCAGGAGCGATTTTTTGCGGGCGGTGGTATCCGAATACCACCCGCCGGCCGACCGTGGCTCAGCGGCCCGTCCAAATCGTTTGCAAATGGGGTTTCGGGGCGGCGATCCGGGCCGGCAGGTGCCGGGCCGGATCGCCGTCCGACCCGGTTAAGCTCGACGGGCGTCGTCACCCGTGTCCGGTCGGGCCGCCAGAACGGCCCAGGAGCGATTTTTTGCGGGCGGTGGTATCCGAATACCACCCG
>CAZIJU010000027.1:20993-39745 GCA_964539745.1 uncultured Burkholderiaceae bacterium
TCGTTTGCAAATGGGGTTTCGGGGCGGCGATCCGGGCCGGCAGGTGCCGGGCCGGCGCATCGGACGGGTGCAGCCGGCGGGTGGCCGGTCAAGCAATGCCTCGCAGATGCGCGGCGATGGTGTCCAGCACCAGCGCGCGCGCGGCGGCGTCAAGCCTGCCGTCTGCCGTAACGGGTAGATAGCGCCGCGCCGGGATGTCGCCCCATGGGATCTTGCCGCGCTTGGTCGCGCCGAAGGCGCCTTTCCGCGCGCCGAACTGCAGCACGGCCGACTGCACGGCGTTGGACCCCACCGTCACCTGGTCGGCCTCGGCCTCGTAGTGCAGGCGGCTGGTGACGAAGGTCTTTTGATCGATCAGGGGCTTCGTGCCCTTCTTGCGGGCGAGCGTGGCCGGTCTATTGGGCGCGAACGGCTGCCTGGTCCAGTCGCGCCCGGAGAGGATGCGCTCGCGGCTGCCTTCCATCAGCGCCTGGCCGATGGCGTGCATCGCCGGCTTCATGTTCGAGAGGCGGCGGCGCAGGGCTTCGATGGCCTCGCGTACTTCGCGGTCGTCAACTTCGATGCGGATCATGTGTTATCATCGCGTTGCTGTCGCAACCATCGAGGCGCGGTCTCATACACCGAACGTCACGGGCGTTGAGCGCGGGGGTTGCGGCGGTATATGCGCACGCTCCTGAGCGTTAGCATGCGCCGCTTCTTGAGCGGCTCCCACACCAACAGCATCCGCTCCTCGCCGCCGTCGGCGGTCGCAAACTTCTTCTCCATCAGGACACTGGAGCCATCGTCCGTCCAGATGCGATCCGGCGCGGCAATGATGGCTGGAATGCGCGCGTAGTCTTCAGCGGTCGGCACGCGCTGCCCGCGCGCGGCTTCCGTCGATGCGTCGCCGTGCTCCTTGAGGATGTGTCGCGGAGCATACTGCCCGACGGTCCAGTCGTAGAGTTCGCGTCCTAACGCCTCGATCCCGGTCAGACGCGCGACGGTGTCGGCCTCTGCGCCCGTGAGCAGCCCCAGCGTCAAATACGGCTCTGCGCGCGCGCCCTCGATGGGCGCGCCATTGCGCACCCCGAGCGCGCGCTCGGCGTAGCGGCGCGCAGCTTCGCCCGTCTCGGGCTGGCTGCGGATGGCTAACGCAAGCGCGTCGCGCAGATGTACGGGCACGTCCGCCATGTACGCCTTGGCCGCCTCATACGGCCAGGCCACGGTCTTCCTGGCCACGGCGCGCGCCACGTCGCCGGCCACCGTCGCCCCCGGCATATACCCCCAGCCCTTGTCGATTCCAGGCGGCTCGCCGGTCTTGGGGTCGATGCTGTCCCATCCGGCGGGAGGCTCGCTGTAGTCGGGATTGCCGCCCAGGCGCTTCGCGCCTTCGGGTCCGTTGGCTCCGACCACGCGGCAGCGGCAGCCCCAGCCCGAGGGCGGATAGTGGGTCTGCCAGAAGGGATGATCGGCGGGCAGGGTCAGCCCGTCCCAGGCCAGGTGTTGCTGGCGCGGATGTTCCGCGCCGGAGTGCCGATAGACCCAGAGCTTGAAGCCTGCGTCTTTGAGCTGCGCCAGTCGCCCGGCGGCGTAGCTGGTCGATAGGTTCGTCTGATAAATGATGCGCGTGCGCCATGCGCGGCCGGCCTTGGTTGCCTCGCCGGTCCAGCCGTGCCAGCCGTGTCGCTCGACGATCTCGGCAAAGCGCTTGCGGAAGGCGTCCAGCGTCTCGCCCTCAGCGATGGCCTTGTCCACCGCACCGGCCAGATCGGCCAGCAGTTCGGCCTTGGCCGCGCCCGCGACCATGAAGGCGCGGTCGTGGGCGATCTTCCAGATGTCATTCCAGCGCGCGGTGGGCACCAGATTGTCCAGCTTGCCGCGGAAGAAGGCGAGCTGCTCGGCAAACGGGCGGCGGAAGACGGAGGCGAGCGCAGGATCGGCGGCGGCGGGCTGCGCCATCAGGCCGACTCCTGCCGCGCATCGAACCGCCCGGCCATCTCCGCCGCGGCAAAGCCCATCGCCATCACTTCGGCGAGCCTGTCCGCGGGCAGGTCGCCATAGGCCGCCAAGAGCGCATTGCGCAAGGATACAAGGCTCTCGGCGCGTTCGACGATGGCCTTGATGCCGTCCATGATCTCGGCCCATGCCGGCTCGGTCTCGGTCTGCATGCGATCCGTCATCGGGTCGATGGGCGTGGCGTCGCCCGGTGCATCACGCGGCGCCGCAGCCGCCTCGGACGCGCGCACATCGCGCGGCGCCGCTGCCTGCGCCGTGCCGGGTGCGCGCAAACGGTCTTCGGACCGCACTTGCGCTGCCGTTGCGGGGGCCTCGTAGTCCTCGCCGTAGATGCGCGCGAGCGCCTCGGGCTTCAGCCGCCAGCCGATGCGGGCGAGGATTTCGTCGCGCTCGGCGCGCGCGCGCAGATCCTCCGGATCGTCCATCTCGCGGTAGATGCGCGGGTATGCCGCACCTGGCAGCTCGTAGTCGATGAGCCAGCGCACCCACGTGTGGTTGGCGCTCTCGCAGACCAGATCGGCGTCGGCGGCGACGATGTCCTCGCGCACGTCCCAGTGCACCTGCGCCTGTGCGCGCGAGCTGCCGTCTTCGGTGGTCATGGTCTGGCCGAGCACGATCTTGGCGATCGCGCGGCCCCAGTAGCCCATCCACTCGCCGTAGCTTGCGGTGCCACCGCGCGATGCCTCCAGCAGCTCGATGGCCATGCCTTCGGGCAGGATCACGCCGGCGTCGGTCTGGATGGCCTGCACCGCCTCCAGCAGCCGCGCACGCTCGCCGGCGTCGGTGCCGGCCGGGAACCGGCCCACCGCGGTCGGCGCGCCGAATTTCTCGAGGAACGTCGCCCAGAACCTCGCGCCCTGCCGCTTGAACCAGACGGGCCAGTACAGCGCATGCGCCAGCCCGCGCCCGTACGGCTCATCATGGTGCGATGCCCCGACGGCAGCGACCCAGAACTTGCGCTGCGGCACGCGCTCGCCGTCTGGTCTGCTGCTGGTCCGCAGCAGCAAAGCGCCGTCCGGCGCAAAGGCGAAGCGCGCCCGGTCGCGCACGCGGATGTCCTCGACGGCGATGCCATCGCGGGACACGCCCCACATGACCTCAGCGGCCGCGAACCCGAAGAAGCGCGCATACAGCATCTGGTCGGTGATGGCGTCCCAATCGAGCCGCGCGAGCGTGGCGCGCACGAGCTCGGCGGCGGCGCGATCGGCGCGCCGGCTGCCGCCCGGCTCGACGGCCCATGGCTTGCGCACGACGGCCAGGCGGCGCTGCGCGAAAGTTGCTTCGACCTGATCGTCGCGAAGCAACTCCTCGTAGCCGCGCCAGCCGCCCGCCAGCGGCAGCACGCGATCGGTCGGCGGCAGCCATGGCAGCGCATCGACATAGCCGCGCGTGATGTCGCGGCCGTCGCGCGTGGTGGCGATCTCGGTCAGGTCGGGTCTGCGATCAGTAGCCATGCGGCACGCTCCTTGCGGCGCCCCAGCCGCGGCCCGTGGGCTCGAGCGCAGCCAGGCGCGCGCGCTCCGCAGGCACGGCCGACGCCCAGAGGCTGTAGTCGGGGCGCTCGGTCTGCGCCGCGGCGCAGGCCAGCGCCAGCGCCCAGAAGCGGTCGGCATGGCCGGCGTCGGTGCGCTCGGCCACCAGCCGCGGCGCGCCGGACGGGCCGGCCACGCGCTGGACAGAGTGCAGATCCTGCCGCAGCGCCACGTTGCCGGGCGGCAGGCGCAGCCGCCTGTCCTCCATCCGCTCCTTCAGCGCCGTGGCCAGATCGAGCTTGCGTGCGGGCGTGAACAGCACGCCTTCCACACGCCAGCCGCCATGCCTGCGTTGCGCCTCCTGTACAGGCATCTCGCCCAGGCCCGTCTGGTCGAGCGCGGCGCGCACGACGCGGTAGCCGCGCATGATGCGGTCCAGCTCCGCCAGTTGTGCGGCGAAGCTGGCGGCGCGCAACTCAACCAGCTCGCGCAGCCAGAGCACGTCGCCCACCTCCTCGAGTACGGCGATCACCGTCAAGTCCCCGCGCGCGGCGAAGTCCATGCCCAAGTAGCAGGGGCCGCCCTGGTACTCGCCCGGGCAGGCCGCGTCTTCGCAACCGTCGATCAGCTCGTAGGTGAGCCAGCTCGTGGCCTCATCGACGAACTGACACTCGAACTCCTGCGCCCAGGCGATGGGATCGGCCATCGCGCGGCGCAATTCCTCCACGTTGCGCGGCAGCCCGTCGGCCACCGCGTCGTGAATCGTCACGACGTGCCGACTGAAGATCGATGCCGGCTCGGTCATGATCTCGTAGAACTTGTCGCCACGGCCGTTGGGCGTGGAGATCACGCGCAACTTCAGGTCGGGGCGCGACACCACGGGCAGCAGCGCCGTCCAGATCGCACGGTTGTCCTGGTGGTGGGCGAACTCGTCCAGGATGAGGTTGTCGCTCATGCCGCGCGCCGTCGATGGCTTGGAGGCCACCGCCCGGATGTAGCTGCCGCGGCCGCCGATGCGCACCATGTGCGCGAGCTCGTCGGCGGCGAAAGGCACGTCCAGCGCTTCGAACGCCTGCCCGATGGCGCGAAGATGCAGCTTGACGCCGTTGTCCATGGCATCGAGCGCCCGGTCGCGCGACACCGACAGGATCGTCCAGCGGCTCGTGCGACCTTCGGCCTCCGCCTCCAACACATGGAGCACCGCCTCCAGCGTCGTCGTGAAGGTCTTGCCTGTCTGGCGGCTCCACATGCCGGCCTTGAAGCGGCTGGCGTCGGCCAGATAGCGGCGCTGGTAGGGGTACAGGATGGACTGAGTCACGGCGTGATGATCAGCTCCACGTACTCGCGCCGAGCGGCCGGTCAACCGCCATACAACCCCTCACGGATCGCCGCGAGTGTGGCCGCATCGAGCCGCTTGCCGTCGCGGGCGGCGGCTTTTTCCACGGCGTCGAGCTTCTGCCGCACCTCCTCGGCCCACTTCTTCTGCCCGATGGACGCGCGCGAAGCCTCCGCCACCGCGCGCGCGGCGTGGGTGAGCAGCTTGACCTGCTCCGCCGGGTCGGCGTCCTCGGCCTCGCGCACGGCGAGCATCGCATCGAAGAGCGCCGACTGCACCATCCGGATGACGGCCGCGGAGTGCTCGTCGGCGTCGTCCGGGCTGGCCTGCGCAATCAGCCGCGCGGCCTCCGTGGATGCGCGGATCGCCGCCATGCTGCGCTGGATGCGCTGGTCGTAGCGGTGCAGGGCGCTCTTGCTGATCTGATAGCCCTGCTCGGCCAGCCAGCGGGCGAGCGCCTCATAGCCGCCGTGAGCCTGATCGGCGAGCAGCCGCTCGAGCTCGGCGCGGACGGACTGCGGCAGACCGGTCACTTTCGGGCGGCGCGGCATGGCAGCCTTACCAGCGCGGCGGACGCGCCAGGCCCGCCGGCGCTTCCGCGCGGTACTCGTAGACGTCTTCGCCCATCGCGGTGAGACTCGCAGCCCACACCGGTCCGGCGCGATCG
The DNA here is from genome assembly GCA_964539745.1 of uncultured Burkholderiaceae bacterium. GTDB lineage: Bacteria > Pseudomonadota > Gammaproteobacteria > Burkholderiales > Burkholderiaceae_F > DSNY01. Next base: position 26,464 of record CAZIJU010000027.1, read on the forward strand.
ACACGCGCCAGCCCATGCGACTCGAGCCAGCCGAGCTCGCGGCGGATGCCGGCTGCGGTGGCCGGCAGCGGTATGTCGGCCGCGCACGCCGTCAGAAGCATTTCATTCGCGCCGTAGGGGCGCGCGTGCCACAGCGCGGTCAACAACACCCAGCGCAGCGATTCGCGCTCGGCGCGGGCGATGTCGATGGCTGCGTCCAGGCGTCGTTCTGGACTCATTGGATTCTGCCCCTGATCATCAGCACCTCATAGATCCGATCGAGCTTCGCCGAGATCGCGGTCATGTCCCGGATGTGGTCCTCGCGCCGCAGGTAGTGCAGCGGCATATCGGCGGCCAGTTTGTCGAGTCGCTGCTCGATCTCGTCGATGCGCGCAAGACGCTTGTCGATGTCGGAGAGCAGCCTGGACGCGAACCAGCGCAGCAGGCCGAACACCCCGCCAAGGATGGCCACGGCCAACGCTGCAGCCGTTGGCATGTTCATGGCGCCCACCAACAGATCACCTTCCATGACCGCGATCGTCCTGAGCAGCTACCGTATCGCGCCACAGCCTGATGGCGTCGATCCTGGCGCGGCACTGCTGGTACAGGCTTGCGACCTCGAGGGCCCAGGCGGAGACATCGGCGTCGGAGGACTCGGCTGCGGCAGTGTGGCCGGGATCGGCGGCAGCGGCGGCATCGGTGTGAGCAGCGCCGGCGGCGGCAGCGGGCACGGCGCCACGGAAAGCGCTCGAGGTGTGGAGCAGGCTGCGAGCGCGAGCAGAAAGACAGGCACGGCCAGTGGTAGCGGACTTAATCGCATCGCGAATACTCCCGTGGGCGATCTCGAGCTCGGCAAGCGCGCGGTCGACGAGTTCGGTGGCCGTTTGCGCGGCGTTTTGCGCGGCTTCGAGCCGGCGTCTGGCCTGCTCCGCGGCGGCTGCTTCGCGGGCCGCGACCTCCTCGCGCATCCGTGCGAGCTGCGCATCGGCCCGCCAGCCGCGCGCGCTCCAGCCAGCCGCGGCGGCGACGACGATCGCCGCGGCGGCCACCCATGCCGTCGGGTTCTGAATCACTTGTCCTCGCCGCCACGGAACCAGTAGCCGAGCGCCATGCCGAAGCTCGGCCCGAGCCCGGAGATGAAGCTCTGCACGTCCAGGCGCCCGTTGGCCAGCGCCCAGACGAGCGCGCCGACGTACACGGCGCCCAGCGCCAGCGTCGTGACGGCCTTGAAGTTGAAAACCCGATTCATCGTTGCCCCATGCACAAGGCATATTCGGCCTGCCGCCGCCTCACCAATCCGGGCAGCTCGCGCCCCCCGGCGCGCGTCCAGCGCAGCAGCTCGCGGCATGCGCCTGCATAGTCCGGCGGCTGCTGGCGCAGGCGCGCCACGAGCGTTGAGCGGCACGCGGCGCCGGATCCGACGTTGTAGGCCCAGGACACGAACGCATCCCACTCGTGCTGCGCCAACGGCACGTCGCCGATGCACATCGCGAGCTCGCGCGCGGTGCGGTCGGCGTCGGCCGCGAGCAGCACCACGGCACGTGGCGGCGTCACCGTGTCGCCAGGCGCGACCGGACGCCCGTCCTCAAGCCGCGTGCTGCCGAAGCCGACCGTCTGCACGCCCGCACCGTCGTCGTAGGCGCGAGATGAATAACCTTCGTGCAGTGCGATCAGCCCGATGACCGCCGCGCTGGCGCCCAGGCCGGCGATCGATATGCGCCACACGCCATTCATGCGGCGCAATGTGCTGCAGATTGAGCCGCACTGCGCCTGCGACTACGGTCGTCAGTCTTGCTCGAAGGCAAGCAAGCCCTGCGCGGTGGCGGTGCGAGTCTGCTTGCGCGACCGCACTTCGGCGGCGAGCCGCTGCACCTGGCGCACGTGCAGGCCCAACCGGCGGGCGATCTCGCAATGGTTCAGGCCGGCATCGCGCAGCTCCGCGACGCGCCGCACGATGCGCGCGCGTCGCCACGCCGCACCCATGGGCACGACGATCCGCTCGCCGCCGTAGACGCGCACCATGACGGCGGCGGCCGCAGGCCCGGCCAGCGCCACCAGGGCATGATCGCCGGACAGCGATCGCGGTACGTACACCGGCAACCCGCCGTAGTTGTCCAGCAGGCGGTCGATTTCCGCGTCCGGCACGCCGGCGGCGGCGAGCGTATCAATCAGCGTGGCGATGGTCGTCCTCCATGCGTTTGAGCCCATGCAGCAGCTCTTTGAGCGCGCGCCTGATCCGCTCGCGACTGCGCGGATCGGCCACTGGCTCCGGCAGGGCCGCAGGCGGCTGCGGCTGCGGCATGTGGTCGAAGAGCATCGCAGGCGCCGGCCACCGCAAGGTGTGTGCAGCGAGCCTGCGGAACGCTTCGGCCAGCCGCGGCGCATCGCGCGCCTCGATCCAGCCGCCTCGCACCGCGAGCGCATCGGCCCACGCCAGCGCGCAGCCTTGGATCGCATCGGCTGCGGGCGCGCCGTCAAGACGCAGCAGGACGAGCCGCTGCAAGCCGGCTGCCACCACCGCGACGAGCCAAGGCTCAGGCGCCCTTTGCTGCATGCTTGAGCGTTTGCAGCCGCTGCACGGCGTCCATCGTCGCCGACCGCGGCGGCGCGGCAGCCGCCTGCACTGGCTGCGCGGGCGTGCTCGGCTTGCCGCGCGCGGCCACGGAGTCGACGACGCGCCGCAGATAGTTGTGGCTGGCGAGAGGGCGGGCGGCGCCGGCATCGCGCTTGGCCGACAGCGCCTCGACGGTCTGCGCCAGCGCCTCGGCCAGGACAGCGGCGTCGGCGTGCAGCTCGAGCGCTTCGCGCGCCACGCGTAGCGCCCGGCCGAACGACAGCGCGCGGCGCTCCGGGCGCCACAGCCCGAGATAGGCCACCAGCGGCCGGCCGAGCTCCGCCGGCAGCGCGGCAAGCAGCGCCATCAGTTCGCGCGCCGCCTCATCCTCCGCCCATGCCTCCAGCGACGCCTCGGCGTGACACACCGGACACCTCAGCCGCAATGCAGCGCCTCCGGTGTGAGGCTGGCGATCATGCCCGGGGGCACGTCGGCCCGATACTCGTAACGGCCGCGCCCGGCGCAGCGGCACTGCACAGGCACGCCGTTGGCGCGCAGCTCGGCGATGGCGGAATTGACCGCGCAGACCTGAGCGCGCTGCACGATGTCGAGCGTGCCGTGCCACTGGCCGTCGGCCAGCAGCATCAGCAGCCGCTGCAGCCGTTCGCTACGTTCGATGCGGGCGTAGTTCATGCCTTTTCTGGCGGCGTGCGCCGCGCCGAGCGGCGCTCGGCATAGACCAGCGCGGCGACGACCTTGCGCAGCACCTCGGCCGTGACCCACTCGATGCGCTGCACCTCATGGCCGAGCATGTGCCGCACGATGCCCAGTGCGTACTGCGGCCACGGCCAGCCGTTTGCGTCGGACAGCGCCCTGATCTTGCCGATCAGCGGCGCACGCTCGTCGGATGCCCGCACCAGCGGCCCGGGCAACGTCACGCGCGCGCCGGCGCGCTGCCAGTAGCGGATGACCGCCTGCAGCGCGGCGATGTCCATCTGCGCGCACGAATCCACGCCTGCCACGCGCCGCTGCACCTCGCGTCGCGTGGCATCGTCCGCCCCGCATTGCTGCGCGGCGATGTGCGCCAGCGCGATCAGGCGCCGGCGCATATCGTCACGGGCGCGCGCCGTGCTCATACGTCCTCGTCCAAAATCGCCGCGATGACGGCGTCCAGCGCCTCGCTATAGACGGCCTGGCCGCGCGCGGCCACCGGCCAAGCCGCCAGCAGCGCCAGGCTCGCGCGCACCAGCCTGCGCACGATGCGCGCGTCGCGCGCGCCGGCGCGGGCCTCTATCCGCTCCAGCGCCGGCATGCCTTCGGCGACGGAGACGCCGCCGCGCGGGTCATGCAGCGGAGTGTCACGCACCGCGCTCATTCATCGTCCTCGGTTGCGGCGGACATCGCCATCAATGCGGCCACGAGCACGCCGGCGGCGAAGGCGACCCACACCGCGACGATCAGGATGACGAGGTTCATGTGACCTCCTGTTGTTCGGCGAGTTCGGTGTCGGCGAGCAGCCGTTCGATGAGGCGGTCCAGGTCGCCGTCGACGGGGCGGATGACGATCTGCTCGCCCGTCTCGATGACTTGCACGCCGATGCGCCGGAGCTCAGCGGTTGATAGCTGCGCGAGCGCCGTCTTCAGCGGCCGCTCGATGACGCGGATCAGCTGATCGGCCTGATCGGGCAGGTGCTTGCGGATCAGCGCACAGACGCGCGCGTCGTCGTCCCAGGTGATCGCGCCGCGGCCCTTCTGGTAGCCGACGCGGATACCGGCAAGGACGACCGTCCTGGGCCGATCGAACAATTGGGGAGCGGCCGCCACTGCGGCGGCAAGCACATCGCGCCGCTCCTGCGCGATGGCCAGTGCCCGGCGGATGGCCGGCATGCTGGCACGGCGCAGGCGCGCGACCTCGTCCTCCAGCGCCTGCACGCGCCCTGCGAGCTCCTCGCGCGCCTTTGCATATTGGCTCGCCAGCCCCTCGATATCTTCTAGCGTCATCGCTGCCCTCCGCGCGCGCGCCGGATCGCGCGCCATTGTTCGTCGAGTAACTGCTGCACCTTGCGCTGCGCGGGCAGCAGCGGCAGATACCCGCCATCGGGCATTGGCTGCCAGAGTGCTTGCCGCTGCTGCAGCTGACGTCGCGCGCGCGCGAAAGTGCGCCGGATGTCGGTGCGGATCGCGGGGACGTAGCGGAACGTAGGATCGGTGATGCTCTTCATTGGACCTCCGGATCGTCCATGTAAATCGACAAGCCGTCGGCATCGGCGAGGCGGAACGCGATGTCATGCAGCACCGATGCGTACTGTTTGATCAGCGTGCGGTCAGGGCCACGGAACTGGTTGGCCAGGAAGTCCAGGTCGCACGCGATGTCGGCGAGCGCTTCGATGTGGCTGTCCATCAGGCACCTCCTTCGAGGTCGCGCCAGGCCGCCTCGATATGCGTCACATCAATGGCGGCCCCTTCGGCCATCATGGCCGCAAGGCGCAGCGTTTTGACGACGGCGCGCAGCGCGCCTGGCCGCGCGCCGATGGCGGCGAGTGTCTTCAGTGCGCCATTGCGAACGCCGAAGGCGCCTGCAACGCGCTCGACGTCCTCGCGGGTGGCGCGCGCAAGCCGCACGCGCCGGCCGATCCGCGAATACAGCCGGTCCAGATAGGCGGCCCTGTAGCCGCCGGTCATGCGCGCGTAGACGAGCTCGTTGCCCACCAGCGCCAGCCCGACGCCGGTGGCATCGTGCAGCGCGCGGATCGCGTCCAGCGCCGCCACAGTCAGGTGCTGCGCCTCGTCGATGACCAGCAGCCCGCCGGTATCGGCGATGCGACCGATGATCGCGCGGCTCATGCGCGCGGCGCCCTGCGGCAGATCGCGCATGCCGACCGCCAGACATACCTCCTCGAGCGACGTTGCGACGCCGGCCGTGGCGGGGCTGACGGTGGCGATCCACACGTTCGGGTAGCGCCGCGCGTACTCCCGCACCGCGGTGGTCTTGCCCAGCCCGGCGCCGCCGTAGATCACGGCTACGTCGCCCGCCATCTGCGCGTAGCCGAGCGCGGCTAGCACGCGATCGGCAGTCGGGGTGGACACCCAGGCCGGCGCATCCGGCATCTGTGGTTGCTGGCGCGCCTGCTCCTGCATGCCCAGCCATCGCGCCAGCCGCTCGAGCTGACGGGCCGGGTCGGCCGGGTACGTCCCACCGAGCAGCTGTGTGAGGGTGGTCGGGCTCACGCCCATCTCGCGTGCGGCCTGCGATTGCGTGATGCCGCGGCGCTCGAGTTCGGCGCGCACGCGCGCCAGGATCTCACCGGCTGCTTGATCGGCGCTGGTCTTATCGACAATTGCAAGTTGTGGCATGATTCCTCGTCGTTTGTCGTTGCACCCCGCTTTGCGCCGCGTTCCGGCGCGGCGCAAAGCACCTTTAAGTCCCAGTGCCGAGCCGCCTGCGCTCGGCCGCCCAGTCCTCGAGCATCGCCAGCACCTGGCGGTCCACCGCGGATACCGCGGCGTCGTGCTGCGTGACTTCGCCTGCGTCTGCCGCGTCGCGCCTACGCGGCGCGATCAGCCGCACCGCCGCCGGCGGCGTAGGTGCGGGCGCCTGCTGCGCAGCCGGTAGCCGTTGCGCCGCCGCGATGACGTCCATGCGGCGCTGTGCCGCCAATTGCTCGCGCGCAGCGCGGATGCGCTGGCGGTTGGCTCGGGCGTGATCCTTGGCCGCCTCGGCGTCGATGAAATTGGCCTGCGTGCAACCCGCCTCGCCGATGTAGGCGCCGGCCAGGTCGTAGACGTGCACCGGCTCGGCGAGCCGATCGGGGTCGAAGCGCACCACTACGCGGCGGCCAGCGTGCGCCGCGACCGCCTCGCCCCAGTACAGGTTGCCGGCGACGGCCACGTGCCCGGTGTCGCGCACCTTCACGCCATCGGCCGCGAGCAACCACAGCCTGCGCTGTTCGGCGGTGGCCTTGCGGATCACGTTGCTGCCGTACGACTCCGCGAACGCCTCATCGAACGATCGGCCGCGCGCGGTCTCGGTGCGGCGGCCTGCGCGCGCGTTGTGCTCGCGTATGCCGGCGTCGACGATGGCGACGAAATCGTCCCATCTGAGCGCGCGGCTTCCGTAGTTGTCCGGCTTGGTCACGGGGCTGTTGCCGGTGTAGGCGCCAGCGGCGGCCGGGTGCTTGGCGATGCCATCGCACAAGTCCCTGAATGCGCGCTCGATGGGCTTGGCCTGGCCGTGATAGGGCGTGGTCCAATGCACCGTGACGCCGAGCAGGCCGAAGATGCCCACCGGATCGTCCTCGCGGACCCGAAAGCGGAAGCGCGTGGGCGCTCCGCCTGTCATCCATTTGTTGGCGAACTCGCGGCCGTTGTCGAGGAAGGCGTGCTCGGGCACGCCGTATCGCTCGACCAGCTCGCCGAAGGACAGACGGACCAGGTGCTGGTTGAGCGTTTCCCCGCAGCGCCAGGCAAGCAGCTTGCCGCTATAGATGTCCTGCCAGGCCACCATGACCGGCCGGCCGACGGACCCCGAAGGAAGCTCCACGCGCAGGTCGAATGTGTGGCCGTCGGCGCAGACGGCCTGCAGCGCGTGCAGATTGCCGCGCATCCGCTTGACGTGCGGCAGCCTGCGCTTGAGCGCCTCCTCGCCCTCGCGCGCAAGCACCACGACCTGCCACGGCAGCGCATCGATGCGGCGCGCCACGGTGGCGTAACTCGGCACGGCCCAGCCGTGCTGCGCGGCGGCTGCGATCAGCCGCCGATAACATGCCGTCAAAGCCGGCTGCTCGGGCCGCAACCAGTCGGCCTTGATGTGGTCCCATGCCTGCGGGTCGATCTCGGCCGCTGCATCGCACCCCGCATATCGCGGAGCCAGCGCCGGCGCGTAATCTCCTGCATCAACGTGCGCCGCGCCCGGTAACCTGCCGTCGCCGTACCACCAGCGACGCAAGGTGGACTCGGGCACCTGAGCTGCGCGCGCCGCCTCGCCGATGGCGCGCCGGGTGCGCACGCCGGAGTCGATCAGTCTGCGGACGACCATGCATATGTCCGCCCGACGCTTACCCTCCTCCTGGATCGACGCTGGACGACTGGCGAGCCAGTCCCACAACGCCTCGCTGTTGTATGTCATGCGCCTAGGTTGCTGCGTCGCAAAACAAACGCCGCCGGGCGACGATGGGGAGTCATCGCCCGGCGGCAAAGCCGGCGACACGCCGGCACACGAGGAGGAGACGGCCGGATACTTGGCGCCTCCGGCCTGGGCGCGTGAATCGTCTGTCTGTGCCTGATGGGACTGGCGCCGGATCAGCACGCGCGCCGCCACGTCCGGCGGCAGCGCCTCCAGCGCGTAGTAGCGCTTTCGGCCGCCGCGGACTGGGTGCTCGGTGTATGGCCAGCGCTCGATGGCGGCGCGTCGCTGGCATGACCTCTTCGTGGCGCCAATCGCCGCAGCGATCTCGTCGATCGTGATGTTTGTCATTCGACGATGCCGTCCTTGATGCCAAGCAGGACTGCTGCCTTATGAGCTTGACCGCGCCGCCCCTTGAATCGACCGCGCAAGATCTCGTAGACGACCCGCTCCGACAGACCGTGCTCGCGAGCCCATGCGCGATAGGTCTGTCCGCGGCGCTCGAAGTCCTTGCGGACCTCTTGTATTGACTTGCACCTCGTCATTCGCCTACCCTTCGGTGACAACATGTGAAATTCAGTGAATCGTAGATTTGTCAAACGACGAAGTCAATAGTCGAACGACGAACGTCACGGCGTCGCACTTTGTCGCGCTTTCGACACGACGACAGGCGCTAATTCTCTTTGCAAATCAGATAGTTACAGAAAGTGCGACACGTGCGCGTGTCGCACTTTCTGTGTCGCGCTTAGGCGCGGAAAGCGCGTCATGGCCATCAGTCAACGAATTAAGGCGTGGCGCCAGGCGCTCGGGCTGACACAGGCCGAATTCGCGCGGCGGGCCGGCTTGTCAAAGGCGACCTTGATCGGCTACGAAGTCGGCCAACGCAAGCCTGGAAACGACGCACTGGCCGCCATCGCGCGCACCGGTGTGAACATGACGTGGCTGCTCACCGGCGAAGGCGAGATGCTGCCCAGGGCATCGTCGCCGGTGCTGCAAGTGCCTGACGGCAAAGGAGAAAGGCGATCAGCGGACGATGACGTTGCCCGCCTTCTCAGGCAGATCGAGGCGATCCTGGCAGCGGACCCAGACCCGGACCGTCGTCGCGCACGAGCAGCCGAGCTGTTTTCGCGCGCTCAGGAGTTCGCGCACATGGACGAGCTTGAGCAGGCCGTCGCCGAGTTGAGGGCGGCCCTGCGGAAAGCTGGTTGAGGTGGCTGCCTTGCCGGCTTATCGGCGTTCAAACGCGGTTTTCAAACGCCGTTTGCAAACGGTGTTCTCGGGCGGCCCGATTGGCTCAAACCAGCTGCGAAACGGCTGTGGATAACCGCATGATCGGGCGAACTGTCTCAAATCTCCGCTTCAGCTGTTCAGTGGCCTAACCCAGCGGAATATTTCGGTTTTTCCCGCCTCCTCCCGCTTCTTCCCGCTGTCTCAAATCAGCTGCACACGCACACCGGCGGCACGTTCGGCACCGAGGCCGCGGGCGAAGGCGCGCTGCAGCGCATAGACGATCAGCGGCAACTGTTCGAGCGCGCGGCCGACCAGCACCATGCCGAAGGAGAGGTTCTCGCCGGCGGCGACGAACCGCGTGCCCAGCGGCGGCGGCTCGATGACGTACGGATTGGGAACGGCGCTGAACTTCTGCAGCGGATGCTCGGCGGGCGCTGGTGTCTCGAAGATGGCCGGGTACGGGCAGGTGGCGAGCAACAGGCACCCTTCGCAGGTCCTGGCCTTGGTGATGCACGCGGTGCGCCTCAGCGCCGCGCCGAACTGGCCGCGTAGCAGCGAGCCGGAGAACTCCGGCAGCCGCAGGTCGGCGCGCATGCGGAAGGTGAAGCGGTAGCGGGCCAGGGCGAGCCGCGCACCGGCTGGCAGCGTGGCCGGGGCGGATGAGTCGGCGGACACGCCCGACGCTGACTGTTGCATCACCGAACCCCGGGGCCCCACAGCGGCCATGCGCGACTCGCGCTTGCGCGCACTTCAGGCCAGGCACGGGCGGCGATGCACGAGTTCAGCCGCGGCGGCCGCGAGCGGCCCGAGCCGGCGCGCTCTGGCCAGCCGCCTTGCGTGAAGCGACCGAATGCCGGGTGCAGGCTGGCCGGCGCCGGCAGCATGCGCTGACGACGAGCGGGACGCTTGCGCGGCAGCCGCGGCTGCGTTTGCAGGCGTCTTGGCGCGATGGGCCGGCGCGGCGGGATCATCCCGAAACTCGCAGCGCCGCCAGCTTGAGCTTCTTGCGCTCGTCCTTGATGTCGACCTGCACGACCTTGGGCAGCCATTCTTCGATCGCATCGGCCGCTGCGCGCTTCTCTTCCGCCGACCAGTCGGCAGCAGCGAGTGCCAGGTTCGCGAGGTCCCTCGCTTTTCCGTGATAGACGCCATTTGGTTTTTCTTTGCCGCCCCGCAATTTTTCGGCGCGCGCGGCGAAGTCCCTCCGAAAATCGTCGATACACCGCATCGCCTCGCTCATCGCTGCGCGCCGGGCTTCTTCTTCGGCCGCCGCGCGCGCGGCGCGCTCGGCCGCCTCGCGCTCGGCGCGAGCCTGCGCGGCTCTCGCCTCGGCTTGGGGATCGCGCTGCATCGCCCCGTAGCCGACGGCGGTCTTGGCGCCGAAGCCGAGCCACTCGAAGGCGTGTTCGAAGGCGCTCGTAAGCAGCGTCTGCCAGAGCGGGCGGCCGTCGGCCACGGCCAGCAAATCGGGCGCGCCGTCGCCTTTGTCTTTGGTAAGACGCGCCAGGTGCGCCGCGTCGCAGACGACGTGAAACGCGAAGCGCGAGCCGGGCGGGACGGTCAGGAAGCAGATCGGGTTCGGCTGGCCGCTGTCGTGCGGCGTAGTGCTGTCGCCGCTCTTGCGCTCCTGCCTTTGCTGGTAGTAGTGCGACTGGTGCGGCGTCATGATCTCGACCATCAGGCTGTTGCCCTCGATTTGCGGGATCACGTCCCAGAACGACAGGGCACCGCGCACATGTTCGGTATCGCCCGAGCCCGATTCGAGGCCGAAGAGCACGTCAAGCACCGAAAGCGGAATAACGATGGTTTGCTTGCCGCGCCGGAGTTCGAGCCGGTAGCACGGTTTGTCGAGGCCTTTCCAGCCGCGATCGTTCTGCCACATTCCATCGGCAAGCTCCTGCGCGGCGCGGCGCGCCACGCCCTTGACACCGCTGCCGGGCAGATAGGGAAGCCCGTAGGGGTTCAGAAAGGCGAAGCCATTTTCCAGCGGATGCTCGTTACCAAGGCCGGTGGTGAAAGGGGCTACGGCGACGGCGTCGAAGCGCAGCGCCCCGGGCGTCTTCTCAAGGGCAACCGCCTGCCGGCGCGCAAGCGCCGCCATGCATTCCCGGTCGCTGCCGGAAAGCCTCTTGATGCGGTCCCACGCGTCCCGTGCGGCGAAGTCGTTCTTCTCCCAAACGCCCGCGATGGGACGTGACTGCCGCTGGCGCAAGTGGCGGATCGCGGCGTCCATGCCCTCGCGGCTGAGCATTTCCGCGACTTCCTGCCCTTCTCGGCTCCTGGCTTGGGCGCGCTTTCGGACTTCCGCCTCCTGGTCTTGGCGATCGGTCCAGATGGGCAGCAGAAGCCCGAAGCGCAGGCCGGGTGAGGCGTCCGTGAAATCACGGCCAAGATAAGCGGGTGCGGCAGCGATGGGCATGGGCGAACTCTCCGGTGTTACAGTGTCTTACGGTATGCGAAGCGAGGAACCGCCGATGTCCACACTGACCATTCGTCTTGATGCCAAGCTCGAACGCCAGTTGAACCGGCTCGCCAGGCAGACCCGGCGCAGCAAGAGCGAACTGGTGCGCCAGATGCTGCGCAAGCAGCTTGCGCTGGCGTCGCTGGAACAGGCGCGCGCGTTGCTCGTGCCGCTGGCGGAGCGGGCCGGGTACCTGACTGACGAGGATGTCTTCCGGGACATCTCGTGAAGGTCGTGCTGGACACCAACGTGTGGGTCAGCGGCTTCGTGGCCCGAGGTCTGTGCGCGGATCTGCTTCGCATGGCGCTACGCCGCCACGGTACGGGCGACTTCGAGGTGCTGCTGCCGGATGCAGTGCGGGAGGAAGTCCTGCGCGTGCTGCGCGACAAGCTCCAGGCCTCGAGCGATGCGCTCGCCGCCGTGCAGGTGGCGATGGACGAGCCACGAGCCGTCGGCCCAGGATCGTGGCGCCCGCCAGCCGATTTTCCGGACCCGACCGACGCCCCGATCCTGGCCGCGAGCCTGGCCGCCGGTGCGGACTTCTTCGTCACCGGCGATGCGGCGCTGCTGGCGCTCGCCGAAGTCGAGGGCCTCGCCATCGTCAGTCCGCGGCAGATGTATTCGCGGCTGATCGGCATCGAATAGCTCCCGCCGGTCATCCGACGCGCGCGCTGGCCATCTGTCGCAGCCACCGCAGCCAGGCGAAGGCCTCGGCGGTGATCATCTGATACGACCGCGGATCCGCGTTCATCAGCGCGTTCATGAAAGCCTTGAACTCTGCGCTTCCGATCGTGTCCGGAAAGCGCGAGTGCAGCCATGCGCGCAGGTCGGTGGCCACCTCTCCGACATGGCGCTGGCTTTCCTTCCGGCCCTTCTCCTCGCAGAACGCGAGCACCTGCATGAGGCCCGAGTTCATGATTAGCGCGGGCAGGCCCTTGGCGAAGTTGGCATGCTCTTTTCCGTAGCGGGCAGCCCTGTCCCAGGCGTGTTGCGCGCGCTCCTGCTCGAGCGTGAGCCGAACCGTCCCGCGCTGCGGCTGTGCGGCCGCCGGTTGTGCGGTTGCCATTACTCACCCTCCACGATGCGGGCGGCCACGAGTCCGCGACCGGTGGTGGCGTCGCCACCGATCTGCAGCAGCTTGCCGTCGACGACCGCCTTGATCTGGGCCATCACCGCGACGGCGTCCAGATAGTCGTCCGACCTGCCAGTGCGCGTCCGGCTGACGAGCATGGGCGCCACCAGCAATGACTCGGGCGGCAGGTTCTCGGTGTAGAACAGACCGCCATCGTCGGCGGTGCCCGTCTTCTCGTTGATGCGCACGTGCGGCTCGACGAGCGTCGCGTTCCTGGCGAAGTAGGCGAAGTCCGTGTCCGAGAGCACGACGAGGTCGGTCGAGAGCTTGTTGACGAAGAATGCGTAGCCCTCGCCCGCGGGCAGCGCCCGGGCGGCGAGGTCGGCGCCGATCGCCTTCACGACGGTGCTTTCGTTTTCCTGCGCCTCGTACTCGAAGGCTTCGAGGTGGAGCACCTTCGTGGGCCGCCCCTCGATCTTGCGTTCCGCGCGCAACGCCGGGTTGGCGACGAGGCACTTGCCTTCCTCGACTGCTGGCAGAGCGGGCCAAGCGGGCTTGGCGCCCACCAGACCAAGCAGCCGTTGCGCGCGCGCAAGCGCCTGCGGGCAAGTCGCATAGACGTAGCCCTCCTTGAGCGAACGCACCGGCAGACACACGAGCTGCGCGTCGCCGAAGCTGACCGCCCCCGCGTGCAACTCGTTGCTTCCGGCCTCCGGGCCGAACAGTCGGTTAATGAGCGTGCGGTCGCCGCCAAGCGCCTCGAAGCCGTGCCGCACCGCGCCCTTGATGCCGGAGCCGGCGAAGCACGGGTGCTCGGTGTGCCGCTCGCGCTGGATGGGGTTGTCGATGACGCCGATGGCCTGAC
>CAZIJU010000028.1:0-36884 GCA_964539745.1 uncultured Burkholderiaceae bacterium
CGCCTGCAGGCTTGCCGCGACCGTCTGCCCGACGTCGACGCTGCGCTTGATCACCACACCGTCCACCGGCGCGCGGATCTGCGTGCGCGCCAGGTCGACCTGCGCCGACGCAAGCTGTGCTTCGCGCTGCGCGAGCGTGGCCTGCGCGGTGCGCAGCTCGGCCTGCGCGAGATCGAACTGCGCCTGCGCGCGGTCCAGATCCGCCGGTGAGACGAAGTTGCGTTCGACCAGTTCGCGGGTACGCGCCAGGTCGCGCTTCGCGTTGGCCAGGTTGACCTGCGCGCGATACACGGCCGAGCGCGCGGCGTCGACGTCGGCCTGTGCCTGTCGCAGTCGGTACTCGAACGTCTCCGGATCGATGCGCGCGATGAGCTGCCCCTTCTTGACCGGGGAATTGAAGTCGACGAACAGTTCCTTGATCTGCCCGCTGACCTGCGTGCCCACCGACACCGAGACGACCGGATTCAGCGTGCCGGTGGCCGACACGGTCGCCGTCAGCGGACCGCGCTCGACCTTTGCGAATCGGTACGTCGGTGCGGACGCTTCATCGCGCAGGTACCACCACCCGGCGGCGCCGGCGCCGGCGGCAATGACGAGCAGTGCGACGGCAAGCGCGCGCCGCCCCGCAAATCCAGGATTCATCGATATCGCGCTTCGATGGCGAAAGCGCGATTGTAGGTGCGGCGCTCAGCGCGGCATGCCCGAACTCACATCTCGTTACCGCCGGCACGCCGGCGCCAGCGCCCGGCGAGCCGTGCGCCTCGCGTGCCGCCGCGCGCGCCGCGCAATCGGCGCGAAGACGCCGGGCGCAGCTACTTCGCCGCGACGATCACCGCGCACGCCAGCCGCGGCCCGGAATTGCCCGTCGGCTGCGTCTTGTAGTCGTCCGGGTCGCGATGGACGATCAAACCGCGGCCGATCACGCTCGCCGGCCCGGCGGCCACCGTGATCAGATCGGTCTCGAAGCGCAGCGTCGCCACACCGTTAGCGTCGGCCTTGAGGTTCGGCATGTCGCCCGCGTGGCGCTCGGTCTGTCCGTGGTGTCCGTGCGGCTTGCCGGCCGGGTTGAAGTGTCCACCCGCGCTCATCGCGTCGGGTGCGGAGCAGTCGCCCTTTTCGTGCACGTGGAATCCGTGTTCGGCGTTGGCCTTGAGCCCGCGCACTTCGGCCGTGACGAGCACCTTGTTGCCGCGTTGCTCGAATCGCGCGATGCCGCTGGTTGAATTGCCCTGCGTGGGCTTCAGTTCGGCGATCGCCGCAGGGCCCCCTGTTCCAGCGACCGAGTCCCACCAATTGCGAACGGTCGAACATCCGGCGGCAAGCAAAACAGCCGCAACGGCGAGCGGCATGACGGCAAGGCGTGCATTCATCTTCGAATCTCCTCGGACAACGAAACGCGTTCCGCGGCGGACGGCGGAAGCGCCGGGCAAGATAACGCGGGCCGCGACGGATGCCATCGCGCCTTTGCGCCAGTCCGACGCATCGGGCGCGGTGCCGAAGGCAAGGCCGCTCTTGCCTTGCGGTCGCCGGCGCGGCGATGTTCGGCCGGGCGGTCCGGCATGCACCACGCCGCTGCGCAACCGGCGCACGGGCGGCGCTCGATGCCCGATCGAGACGAATTGGCCGTCCTTGACGCCGGTTTTCGTTCACCGGCGCGATCCCTGCGGCCGCTAGCCTTGCCGGTCATGCAACTGACCACGAACACGGCTGCGGCGAATCGCCGCCCCGGACCGCCGCGCGCGCCGCACGTGCGGATCGGCGAGCGCTTGCGCACCGTGTTCGACCGCCTGGCCGTGCGGCAGGCAGCCCTGATACTGACGGGCGTCGCGACGATCGGCCTCGCCACCGGCGCCGTTTATCTGTACACGATCGACGCGTACCTGCTCGAGCAGGTCGGCGGCCAGGTCAACACGGCGGTCGTCCGCGCCGCCGACGACATCGACAATCGGGTATTGGTTCGCAAGCGCACGCTGGAGGCGGTGGCCGCCGACCTCGCATCGCTGCACGGCGACGGCATCGACGCCGACGAGGCGAACGCCTTCCTCGCGGAGCACAGCGCTTTGCTGTCGCTGTTCGACCGCGTCGTGCTGATTCGCGGCGACGGCGGCGCGCTGGCGGCGCGCCCGCGCGCGGCCGGCTGGCGCGAGCTCGACGTGTCCGATCGCGATTACTTCCGCCGCGCCCGCGAGACCGGACGCCTGGTCGTGTCCGAGCCGGTGATGGGCAAGCTCGCGCAGGCGCCCATCGTCATTATGGCGGTACCGCTGCCCGCGCCCGGCGGCGGCTTCGGCGGCGTGCTGATCGGTGCGATGTACCTGGTCGATGGCGGCATCTTCGACCAGGTGCGCGATGCCCCGATCGGCGCCGCCGGGCACTTCTTCGCGCTGACGAGTTCGGGCTCGATCCTGATGCACCCGGTCCGCGAGCGGCTGCTCGCGCCCGTGGGTCCAGCCGCCGACGATCCCGCGTCCGCGCGCGCGCTGGCGGGCTACACCGGCTGGCTCGTGGTCGACGCGCCTGCGGAGCGTGCCGGCGTCTATGCCTTCAAGGCGCTGAACCACGCGCCGTGGATCGTCGGCGCCCACCTGCCCGCGGGCGAAGCGCTCGCCCCGGTGCGGCGCGCACAGGCGAGCGCCATGCTCGCGGGCATTGGCTCGCTGGTCGCGCTCGGGCTGCTGGTCTGGCTGGTCGCCGAAGCGAGCGTGCGCCCGCTCGCGCGGCTGGCGCAGGAAGTCGGCGAACTCGAAAGCGGCGTGCGCACCGGTGCCGTCAACGTGCGCGGCGCCCACGAGGTGCGCCGGGTGGCAGAGGCGTTCAACCGCGTGCAGCAGGCGCAGTCGCGGCTGCGCGAGACGATGGCCGCGCGCGAGGCGTTTCACCGCTCGCTGAACGAAAGTTCGCCGCTGGCGATCTTCGTCGCCGACGAAGGCGGCGAATGGACCTACGTGAACCGGCGGCTGGAGCAGATGTTCGGGCGGCGCCTCGAGCTACTCGCCGGCGACGGCTGGCTGCAGGCGGTGCATCCCGACGACCGGCGGCGCGTGGCGCAGGAGTGGGCGGCGGCCTTGCGCGGCAACCGGCCGCTCGAGGGACGCTGGCGGCTCGTCGTCGACGGGTCCACCGTGTGGGTACAGGTGCAAGTGGTGCCGCTGCCGGATCACGCGGCCGCCGGCGGCTTCGTCGGGGCGCTCGCGGACGTGACCGCCGAACGGCATGCGCTGGAGCAGGCCGACCGCGAGCGCGCGCGCAGCGAAGGCATCGTCGAAGCGATGACCGACGGCATCGTCGTCGTCGACGAGGCGGGGCGAATCGCGCACTTCAACGCGGCGGCCGAACGGCTGACCGGATGGCGGCGCGATGCGGCGGTCGGGATCGAACTCGACCACGTCGTGCGCCTGTTCGCCGACGAGGGCGGCACGCGCGCCGATCTGGCCGCGTATCGCCGCGAATCGCGCGCGGCGAGCGACGAGTGGTGGTGCGAGGGCGCGGGCGCAACGCGTACGCCCGTCGACGTGCACTGGGTGCGCACCGGCCCGCAGGCCGCGGTCGGCGGGTCGCAAGGCGGTGTGCTCGTGCTGCGCGATGCGTCGCAGCGCCGCGAGCGCGCGCAGCGGCTTGCCTGGCAGGCCCGGCACGACAGCTTAACGGGACTGCTGAATCGCCGTGCATTCGAGGAGACGCTGGCAACGCGCTACGAGGCGTTCGTCTACCACGGCGTCAACAGCGCGCTGGTGCTGATCGACCTCGACCACTTCAAACGCGTCAACGACGGCGGCGGCCACGATGCCGGCGACGAGATGCTCAAGCGCGTCGCCGACGTGCTGCGCGCCAACGTGCGCGAATCGGACTATTCCGCGCGGCTCGGCGGCGACGAATTCGCACTCGTCCTGCCCGGATGCCCCGAGGTGCGGGCGCAGACCATCGCGCACGGCATCCGCGCCGAGATCGCCGCGCTGCGTGTCGAACGCGACGGGCAAAGCTTCGCGATCGGGGCGAGCTTCGGGATCGCCAGTTTCGCGATCGGCGACGAGGACAGTCAGGTGCTGGTACGGCGCGCCGACGCGGCGTGCTACCGGGCGAAGGCCAACGGTCGCAACGCGGTCGAGATCGAAAGCGTCGCGGCCCGCGCCGAGTTCGAGCTGTTCTGATTACGCCGCCGCGTGCGCGGGGGCGACCTCGCGGGCCCGCGCGTCAGCCGCGCAGCTGCGCGATGCGCACGAGCTTCAGCACGAGCACGACGATCGGCGCGAGGTGGAACAACAGATCGAAGATGTCGATCGGCCGCCGCAGCGTGCCGGCCGCGAGCATCCTGAGCTTCTCGGTGAGATGCGGCTCCGGAACGAAGGGCGCGAGCGCGAGCCAGATCGCGACGACGACGATCAGCCAGAGGGGAATCGAATCGAGCCAGGCCATGCGGCGATTGTCCCATCGCCGGGCGCAGTCGCGGCCGCTCGCGTGATACGCGTCACAGCGGCCTACGCGTACGTCGCATACGCCGGTTCGTACATGCGGCTGCGCACGTCGACCAGCACGTCGTCCGGTCGCGTGCGCGCGGCAAGCCCGCGCGCATACGCGACTTCGGCGACGTCCGCGGCGATGCGTGCGGAGACCTCGCGCACCGACGCGAGCGGCGGGTACAGGCTGCCCTGCGCGAGGTCGGCTTCGGTCACCTGCGCGGCGAGCGAACGCGCGGCAGCGAGGAACATCTCGTCGGTGACGCGCCGCGCGCGGCTGGCGATGGCGCCGAGCCCGATGCCGGGAAAGACGTAAGCGTTGTTGCCCTGGCGTGGTACCAAGGTCTTCCCTTCGTAATTCACCTCGCCGAACGGGCTGCCCGAGGCGAACAACGCGCGACCGTCGGTCGCGCGATACGCCTGCTCGGCGGTGCACTCGCTCCTGGACGTCGGGTTCGACAGCGCGAAGACGATCGGCCGCGCGTTCAGCCGCGCCATTGCGCGCAGCACGTCGTCGATGAATGCGCCACCCGTGGCGGCCACGCCGATCAGCGCGGTGGGCCGCAGCTGCTCGATCGCCTCGAGCAGGGTCGCGACCGGCGCGTGCGCGTGCGCGTACGGTCGCTTGTGCGCGGCCAGATCGGCGCGTTGCGCGACGACGAGGCCCTTGCTGTCGACGAGCCAGCAGCGGCGGCGCGCGCGCTCGGGCGGTACGCCTGCGGCACCGAGCGCGGCGACGATCAGGTCGGCGATGCCGGTGGCGGCTTCGCCCGCGCCGAGAAACAGGAAGGTCTGATCGGCGAGCGCGCCGTCCGTGACGCGCAGCGCCGAATGGATTCCGGCGAGGGCGACCGCCGCGGTGCCCTGGATGTCGTCGTTGAAACAGGGCACGCGGTCGCGGTAACGCGCAAGCAGCGCGAACGCGTGGTGGTTGGCGAAGTCCTCGAACTGGATCAACACGCCGGGAAACGCCGCCTGTGCCGCCATCACGAACTCGTCGACCAGCGCATCGTACGCGGCGCCGGCAAGCCGGCGCCGGTGCAGGCCGAGGTATAGCGGATCGGCGAGCAGCGCGTCGTTGTTCGTCCCCACGTCGAGCACGACCGGCAGGCAGCGCATCGGGTCGATGCCAGCGCATGCGGTGTACAGCGCGAGTTTGCCGATCGGGATCCCCATGCCGTTGGCGCCGAGGTCGCCGAGGCCGAGGATGCGCTCGCCGTCGGTGACGACGATGATGTCGACTTCGCGCGCCGGCCAGTTGGCGAGCAGTTGCGCCACGCGCCCGCGATCCGCGGCGGACACGTACAGCCCGCGCGGCCGCCGGTAGATGTGGCCGAACTGCTGGCACGCCAGCCCCACGGTGGGCGTGTAGATCACCGGCATCATCTCGTCGATGTAATCGATCACGACGCGGTAGAACAGCGTCTCGTTGCGGTCGTGCAGCGCCTCGAGCGCGATGTACTTGTTCAGCGGCTCGTGCAGGCGGCGCAGGTTCTCCAGCACGCGCGCCTGCTGGTCGGCGAGCGTGCACACGTGCGCCGGCAGTAGTCCGCGCAGGCCGAGCGCGTCGCGTTCGGCCTCGGTGAACGCGGTTCCCTTGTTCAGCGTCGGATCGCGCAGCAGTGCGACACCTCGCGGCATGGCGCGGCGCGCGGCAGAGGGTTCGGCCGCCATGCAGGATCTCTCCGGGCCGGCGTTGCTGACTGCGACGATTGTCGTCGCGCCGAGCGGGCGTGTGTTGATTCCGCTCAACGGCGGGGAAAGGCGCACCGCAACCCGTTCAGCGTGTTGCGCCCGCGCAGCGCTCGAGGCGACGCCTCGCGCGAATGCGCCGACACGAACGCACGGATCGACGCGACGGATCGACGCCTTGCCAGTCGGTGGCCTGCAACCTGCCCGGCGATCCGGCTCGGCGCCTTGTTCTTTCGTTCCTTGCGGCCGCCGTTTCGGTTTCAGGCTTTCGGCCGCGCCGCGCCGATGGCGGCGCGCAGCTCGGCCACCTCGGCGCGCAGGGCCGCGACCTCGGCGCGTAGCGCGTCGATGTCCGGATCAGCGACGTCCGCCATCGCCCTGGCCGGCTCGACAGCCGCGTCGACCGGCCCGCTCAACAGATGCGCCCAGCGGCTTTCGCGTTCGCCGGGGCGGCGCGCCAGCTTGACGACCAGCGCTCCGCCCTGCGCGTCGGGTCGCGTCGCGAGCTCTTCGAGAAAGGCTTCCACCGACGAGGTGTCGGCGAAGCGGTGCAATCGCTCGGCGCCGATCCTCAGCTCGGCGGCGGTCTGCGCGCCGCGCAGCATCAGCACCGCGAGCAGCACCTCGGCCTGCGAAGGGATCCTCAGCACGCGGCCGAGGTTGTGCGAATAGCGGGCCACGCGCGCGCCGCTGGACTCGATCACCAGCGCATCGCGTTTCAACGCATCGAGTGCGGACTGCACCTGCGCCTCGGACAACTCGAGCACCGGATCGCGGTTGTTCTTCTGATTGCAACCGGCGACGAGCGCATTCAGCGACAGCGGATAGGTGTCCGGGACGGTGCGCTCCTTCTCGACCAGAACGCCGAGCACGCGGGTTTCGGGCAGCGACAGACGGAGGTTCATGGGCGGGCGGATCGCGCGGGCGATTATGCCGCGCGGCAGCCCCGCCCCGCACAGTGCTACTTCACCTCGATCCGACCCTTCATGTTCGGGTGCAGCCCGCAGATGTACTCATAGGCGCCGGGATCGAAGCTCAACGCGGCGCTCTGCCCCTTCAGCAGCACGGGCGTGCGCAGGTCCTTGCCGACGATCGCGACCTGGTGCGGCGAGTCGTCGGCGTTGACCCAAGTGACCTTCTGCCCGGCGGCGACCTCGACCTTCTCCGGGCCGAACAGGAAGTCGGCGATCGCGACCACCCCCGGCCCGCCTGGACGCTCGACCTTCGCGCCGGGCGCGGCGCCCGCCAGCCGCGCGAGCGAGATCACGTAGTCCTGCCCGGCATGCGGCTTGTGGCACTGGAAGCAGGCCTTCAGGTTCGCCTTGTCGTTGACCTTCCGGTCGGACCCGAAGACCTGGTATTCCCATTCGCCGTTGCGCAGCTCGTCCGGATATTCGGCACCCCAGCCGGTGCGCTTCTCCATCACCGTGTAGGCGACCAGGTCGCCCTTCTGAAAGCGGCCGTCCGGGCCGCGGACCGGTACGCCCTTGTCGTCGACCTTGGCCTTGTACTGCACCAGCGTCAGCACGGTGCCGCTCGGGATCGGCTTGCCGGCGCGCACGGCGTCGACGGCGTCCTTTGTCGCCCACAGCTCGCGGTACTGCTTGATGTCGTGCCGGTCGACGGTGGCGTACAGCACGCCCTTGTCGAAGTCCGCGGGAAAGACAACCTTGTCGCCGCCGGCCGCCGCGGCGAAGGCGGCGCAGACGGCGGCGGCACACAGGCCAAAGGCGGCAAAGCGGTGGCGCGAACGACGGTTCATGGCGATCTCCGTTGCGGGTTTCGGGCGGGCCGGCCGGTCGAGGCGCATCGACCGGCCCCGCCGGTATACGCCCGGGACGGGCGCGCGGATGTGGCCATCGCGCCCTTGCGGGAGCGGCCTACGCCCGCCTGTAGATCTCGCCGCCGCTGCGCACGAACTCGACCGCCTTTTCCTGCATGCCGCGCGCGAGCGCCTCTTCGGCCGCGAGGCCCTGCTTTTCCGCGTATTCGCGCACGTCCTGCGTGATCTTCATGCTGCAGAAGTGCGGTCCGCACATCGAGCAGAAGTGCGCCGTCTTCATCGCCTCCTTCGGCAGCGTCTCGTCGTGGAAGTCGCGCGCGGTGTCCGGGTCCAACCCGAGGTTGAACTGGTCCTCCCAGCGAAACTCGAAGCGCGCCTTGGAAAGCGCGTTGTCGCGCAGTTGCGCGCCGGGATGACCTTTGGCGAGGTCGGCTGCATGCGCGGCGATCTTGTACGCGATGATCCCGTCCTTGACGTCCTTCTTGTTCGGCAGCCCGAGGTGCTCCTTCGGCGTGACGTAGCACAGCATCGCCGTGCCGTACCAGCCGATCAGCGCCGCGCCGATCGCGCTCGTGATGTGGTCGTAGCCCGGCGCGATGTCGGTCGTCAGCGGGCCCAGCGTATAAAAGGGCGCCTCGTGGCAGTACTTCAACTGCAGCTCCATGTTCTCCTTGATGAGCTGCATCGGCACGTGCCCCGGCCCTTCGATCATCACCTGCACGTCGTGCTTCCAGGCGATCCGCGTCAGTTCGCCGAGCGTCGCGAGCTCCGCGATCTGCGCCTCGTCGTTGGCGTCGTGGATCGATCCCGGGCGCAGGCCGTCGCCGAGGCTGAAGGCGACGTCGTAGGCCTTCATGATTTCGCAGATCTCCTCGAAACGCTCGTACAGGAACGATTCGCGGTGATGCGCGAGGCACCATTTGGCCATGATCGAGCCGCCGCGCGAGACGATGCCCGTCATTCGTTTGGCGGTCAGCGGAATGAACGGCAGACGCACGCCGGCGTGGATCGTGAAGTAGTCGACCCCCTGCTCGGCCTGCTCGATCAGCGTGTCGCGGAAGACCTCCCAGGTGAGCTCTTCGGCTTTGCCTTCGACCTTTTCCAGCGCCTGGTAGATCGGCACGGTGCCGATCGGCACCGGCGAGTTGCGCACGATCCACTCGCGCGTCTCGTGGATGTGGCGGCCGGTCGAAAGATCCATCACGGTGTCCGCGCCCCAGCGGATCGCCCAGGTCATCTTCTCGACCTCCTCGCCGATCGAGCTCGTGACGGCCGAGTTGCCGATGTTGGCGTTGATCTTCACGAGGAAATTGCGGCCGATCGCCATCGGCTCGGTTTCCGGGTGATTGATGTTGGCCGGAATGATCGCGCGGCCGCGTGCGACCTCGTCGCGCACGAACTCGGGCGTGAGAAGCTTCGGCAGTTTCGCGCCAAAGCCCTGCCCGGGATGCTGGCGCCTGAGCATCTCGGAGAACGCTTCCATCCGCTGGTTCTCGCGGATCGCGACGAACTCCATTTCGGGCGTCACGATGCCGCGCCGCGCGTAGTGCATCTGCGTGACGTTGGCGCCGGGTTTCGCGCGCAGCGGCCTGCGTTGTGCGGGAAAGCGCAGCTCGGCGAGCTTCGGATCGGCGAGCCGCTGCACACCGTAGCGCGACGTCGGCCCGGGCAGCGCCTCGGTGTCACCGCGTTCGGCGATCCAGTGCGCGCGCAACGGCGGCAGCCCCGCGCGGATGTCGATCCGCACCGACGGATCGGTGTACGGCCCCGAGGTGTCGTAGACGGCGAGCGGCGGATTCTTCTCGGCGCCGAACGACGCCGGCGTGTCCGACTGCGCGATCTCGCGCATCGGCACGCGGATGTCGGGGCGCGAGCCCTGGACATAGACCTTGCGCGACTTCGGCAGCGGCGCGATCGCCGCTTCGTCGACGTGCGCCTCGGCGGCGCGGAAAGGCTGGCGGGCGTTCATATCGCTCTCCCAGTGCGGCGGAGAGCGGACGGGCCCAGGGGGGCCGGTGCGTTTCCCTCCGCCGGTGTTAACCGGATCAGGTTCCGGGGACTCTCTCAACCAGCCGCCATGCCGGCGACCGGTACCCCCAACGCGTCGCGCGGCGCGTTGCGATCAGCGCATGCTGCCGATCGCGCTGCTCGCCGCGTCGTGTTTGGCCTTGATGATATTCGAGATCTCCGCGAACTGCCGGTGCTCGCGCTGGATGCGCTGCTTCAGCTCGATGTATTCCTGGTTGAACGCGGTCTGGATCGCGGCGGTCGTCGCCGCGGTCCCGCGCTCGGCGAGCGCCCGCGCCTGCTGGCTCTGCGCGCGCAGCCAGCGGTCGTAGGCCTGCACCTTGGCGCGTTCCTCGGCCGTCAGTGTGGCCGTCGGCTTCATGCGCGAAGCGGCGGTGAACTTGCGCGCCAGCGCGTTCAGAGCCGCCGTTCGCTCCTTCGTGCAGGCATCGAGCGGCTGCGTGCACCCGGTGCCCGGGGCGGCCTGCGCCGCCGCCGGTGGCGGCGCGGCCGCACAGAGCGCGCCGGCGACTCCGATCGCAACGAGCATGCAACGCATCACGTCTTGCCTCCGAGATAGCTTTCGATCACGCGCGGATCGCTGGCGAGCTGCGCGGCCGGCCCTTCGAGCACGATCTCGCCGGTTTCGAGCACGTAGGCGTCGTCGGCGATCTGCAGCGCCGCGCGCGCGTTCTGCTCGACGAGCAGAATCGCCGTGCCGCGCCGCTTCAGTTCCACGATGATATGGAAGATCTCGCGAACGACGAGCGGCGCCAATCCGAGCGAAGGCTCGTCGAGCATCAGCAGCTTCGGTTTGGCCATCAGCGCGCGGCCGATCGCCAGCATCTGCCGCTCGCCGCCCGAGAGCGTGCCGGCGAGCTGCGTGCGCCGCTCCGCAAGCCGCGGAAACAGCGCATACACCTCGGCCATCGTCTGCCTGTGGTCGCGGTGCCCGGCGCGATAGCGCTGGAACGCGCCGAGCAGCAGGTTGTCCTCGACGGTCATTTCGCCGAACAGCTCGCGCTTTTCCGGAACGAGCGTCATGCCGCGCGCGACCATGCGCTCGATCGCCACGCCGTTGCAGTCGGCGCCGTCGAAGCAGACTTCGCCGTCGGCTTCGCCGTTGGTCGGCAGCGCGCCCATGATCGCCGCGAGCAGCGTGGTCTTGCCCGCGCCGTTCGGACCGATCACGGTGACGATGCGCCCGGCACCGACCCGCAGGTTGGCGTTGTGCAGCGCTTCGACCTTGCCATAGGCGACCGAAAGATCGCGCACCCGCAGCAGCACGTTCCCCTCTGCCGTCGCCGAAGCGGAGTCGGGGAAACGGCGCGCTTCGCCGGTCGTCACTCGACGCCTCCCAAGTACGCCTCGAGCACCTTCGGGTCGCGCTGCACGTCGCGCGGCAGCCCTTCGGCGATCTTCTGCCCGAAGTCCATCACGGTCACCCGATCGACCAGCCCCATCACGAAATCCATGTCGTGCTCGACCAGCAGGATCGCGATGCCTTCGTCGCGCAGCTTGCGCAGCAGATCGGCGAGCGCGCGCTTTTCGAGATAGCGCAGCCCGGCGGCGGGTTCGTCGAGCAGCAGCAGGCAGGGATCGGCGGCGAGTGCGCGCGCGATCTCCAGGATGCGCTGCTTGCCGAGCGGCAGCGACCCGGCGGCGTCGAACATGTGGTCCGCAAGCCCCACGCGCTCGATCTGCCGCGCGGCTTCGGCGAGCAGGCGCGCTTCCTGTTTGCGGTCGAGCCGCCACGCGCCGGCGACCACGCCTGCGAGCAGCCCGGGATATTCGCGCCGATGCGCGCCGATCGCGACGTTGTCGAGCACGCTCATCGCGGGCAGCAGTTTGACGTGCTGGAACGTGCGGGCAACGCCCAGCCGCGCGATGTCGCGCGAGCGGTGTCCCGCGATCGGCACGCCGCGGAAACGGATCTCGCCAGCGGTCGGGTCGAGCACGCCCGAGATCAGGTTGAACATCGTCGTCTTGCCCGCGCCGTTCGGCCCGATCAGCGCGGCGATTTCGCCGGCCTTCACCGACAGGCTCATGTCGTTGACCGCGATCAGCCCGCCGAAGCGCTTGGTCGCTCCGCTGACTTCGAGTAGCGTCTCGCCCGCCGGCGGAAGCGGTCGACGCGCCAGCGGCGGCGCGCCCGGATCGATGCGCCGCGGCGCGCGACGCACCGGCACCCAGCGCGCGAGCACCGGCCACAGCCCGTCGCGCGCCCGCTGCAGCACGACGATCATCGCGATGCCGAAGACGATCACTTCGAAGTTGCCCGCCTGCCCGATCACCTTCGTCAGAAAATCCTGCAGCCATTGCTTGGACACGGCGATCACCGCAGCGCCGGCCAGCGCGCCCCACACGTAACCGGCGCCGCCGACGACGGCCATGAACAGGTACTCGATGCCGACGTGCAGCGAAAACGGCGTCGGGTTCAGGAAGCGCTGCATGTGCGCGTACAGCCAGCCCGATGCGCACGCGAGCAGCGCGGCGAGAACGAAGATCACCAGGCGCGACACCGCCGTGTTCACGCCCATCGACTCGGCCATCACCATGCCACCCTTCAACGCGCGGATCGCCCGGCCTTCGCGCGAGTCGAGCAGGTTCTGGATCGTCACGATGCCGGCGAGCAGGAACAGGTAGATCAGGTAGAAGATCTCGCGCGCGCTTTCGAACGGATGGCCCAGCACCTCGACCGGCGGAATGCCGCGCAATCCGGTGAAGCCACCGAGGAACTCCATGTTGCCGAACAGGAAGTACAGGCTGATGCCCCACGCGATCGTCCCGAGCGGCAGATAGTGGCCCGACAGCCGCAGCGTCAGCATGCCCAGCACGACCGCGAACGCCAGCGTCAGCACCAGCCCCGCGAGAAGCGAAAGCCAGACCGACGCGCCGAGCCACGCGAGCCACGGCGGCAGCGCATCCATCGTCGTCAGCACCGCGGTCGTGTAGGCGCCCAGCCCGACGAACGCAGCCTGGCCGAACGAGGTCAGCCCGCCCACGCCGGTCAGCAGCACGAGCCCCAACGCGACCAGCGCGTACAGCCCGATGTAGTTGGCCAGCGTGACGGTGAACTCGGGCGCGAACGCCGGCACCAGCGCCAGCGCCGCGACGAAGACGACGAGCAGCGCGCGGGGCGTCATGCGGCGCCCCCGCAACTCACGGTCGACTGGATGTCTCTGCCGGGACGCAGAGAACACGAAGAAAAAGCACGCGGTTCGCTTCTTTCCTCGCTGCGCTCCGTGTCTCCGTGGTAAACACGCGGCGCTCGCACGCGGTGATGCCACTTCGCGGCGCTCATTCTTCTTCCTCGACGTGATGCGCGCGCAGCGAGCGCCACAGCAGCACCGGGATGATCAGCGTGAAGACGATGACCTCCTTGTACGCGCTCGCCCAGAACGACGAGTACGACTCGAGCAGCCCGACCAGCACCGCGCCGACGGCGGCGACCGGATAGCTGACCAGCCCGCCGATGATCGCGCCGACGAAGCCCTTCAGCCCGATCAGGAATCCCGTGTCGTAGTAGATCGTCGTCAGCGGCGCGATCAGCACGCCGGAGGCGGCGCCGATCAGCCCGCACAGCAGAAAGGTCAGCCGCCCGGCGAGCGCGGTCGGAATGCCCATCAGCCGGGCGCCGGTGCGGTTGACCGCGGTCGCGCGCAACGCCTTGCCGTACAGCGTGCGTTCGAACAGCAGATTCAATGCGACGATCAGCAGCACCGAGCAGACGATCACCCAGATCGTCTGCGCGGTCACCGTCATGCCGGCGAACTCGAAGCGCCCGTCGGAAAACGGCGGCGTGCGCGAGCCTTCGGCGCCGAAGACGAGCAGCCCCAACCCGACCATCACCAGGTGCACCGCGACCGAAACGATCAGCAGCACGAGCACCGAAGCCTCGGCGAGCGGCTGGTAGGCGAGCCGGTAGATCATCGGCCCGAGCGGAACGACCACCGCGAGCGCGAGCAGGATCTGCAGCGGCATCGGCGCCCGGGCCGTCGGCACCGCAGCGAGAAGGCCCCACAGCGCGAGCGGCAGCCCGAGGTTCCACGCAGCGATGCCCGGCAGCCGGCGCCACGCGCGCGCGCGCAGCGCGCCGAAGCCGTCGACCAGCGCCACCAGCGCGCCGGCCGCGATGAGCAGCCACAGCGTGCCCGGCAGCCTGCCCGCCTGCAACGCAACCAGCGTCAATGCACCGTAGGCGACGAATTCGCCCTGCGGGATGAAGATCACGCGCGTGACGGCGAACGCCAGCACGAGCGCGAGCGCCAGCAGCGCGTAGATCGCGCCGTTGGTCACGCCGTCCTGCCCGAGGATCAGGGCGATCTGCAAGTCCATGTCGAGCGGGATTCGGGATCGAGCATCGGGGATTCAGGCACGCACGGCACCGGCGCCGCGCGCCGCCCGCGTGTGGTCGTGCGCGCGCAGAGGGCACACGACATTCACACGAGCGGGCGCGTCGCGACCCGCTGGCGAGCTATCGAGCATTACGAATCTTCGCGACACGACCGACCGCCTGGCGCTCGCATCCCTGGCCCTTTGTCATTCCGAGCCGCAGGCGAGGAATCCGCGCCGCTTGCAGCGCCGGGATCCCTCGCGTTGCTCGGGATGACGGAACCGGTCCCCGCACGGGCGACGCGAACCTGCGGGGTCGCGGTGTCACGGGATCGCGTAACTCTCAATAGGTCCTGAATCCCGAGTCCGGAATCCTCACTTCTGGAGTACCCAGTCTCCGTTGACGATCTGCACCATCACCGCGGCGCGCTGGTCCAGACCCAGATGGTCGGTCGGCGACATGTTGAAGATGCCGTGCGCGCCGGCGGCGTTCTTCACGCCTTCGAGCGCGTCGCGCAGCGCCGCGCGGAACTGCTTCGTTCCGGGTTGCGCCTTTTTCAGCGCCTCGGGAATCGCCGCCTGCAGCAGCACCACCGCATCCCACGCGTGGCCGCCAAAGGTCGACACGCTGTCCTTGCCGTGCACCTTTTCATAGGCTTCGACGTAGGCCAGCGCCGATTTCTTGACCGGATGATCGGCCGGGAGCTGGCGCGCGACCAGCATCGGCCCGGCCGGCAGCCAGGTGCCTTCGCAGTCCTTGCCGCATACGCGCAGGAAGTCGCGGTTGGCCACGCCGTGCGTCTGGTAGATCTGGCCCTTGTAGCCGCGCTCCTTCAGCGTCTTCTGCGGCAGCGCCGCCGGCGTGCCGCTGCCGGCGATCAGCACCGCGTCCGGGTTGGCCGACATGATCTTCAGGATCTGCCCGGTCACCGATGTGTCGGTGCGCTGATAGCGCTCGTTCGCAACGATCTTCAGCCCGCGCGCTTCGGCGATCTTGGAGAACTCGTTCCACCAGCCTTCGCCGTAGGCATCGGCAAAGCCGATGAAGCCGACCGTCTTCAGACCCTTCGCCAGCATGTGACCGACGATCACGACCGCCATCTGCTGGTCGTTCTGCGGCGTCTTGAACACCCAGCGCCGCTTGGCGTCGACCGGATCGACGATGCGGCTCGAAGCGGCCATCGCGATCATCGGCGTTTCGGCCTCGGCGACGACGTCGATCATCGCCAGCGAGTTCGGCGTGACGGTCGAGCCGATGACGACATCGACGCGGTCCTCGCTGATCAGCTTGCGCGTGTTCTTCACCGCGGTCGTCGTGTCGGACGCGTCGTCGAGCACGATGTACTGGACCTTGCGCCCGGCGATCGTCTGCGGCACGAGCGCGAAGGTGTTGCGCTCCGGAATGCCAAGCGAGGCGGCCGGACCCGTCGCCGACAGGGTCACGCCAACCTTGATGTCCTGCGCCGCGACCTGGCCGGCGCACAGTGCGGCCACCGGTGCAAGCATGGCCGCCAGTCGTTTCAGATGCATTCTCATGGGTCTCCTCGTCTTTCTTCGGGCCGTCGGAACTGGGAACCGTCGAATCAGGGTGCCGACTTCACCCCGCGGTCTTCATCAAAGCAGACTGCCACCGCAAAAGCTTTGCGGTATCAGAAAAAACCCCGTTCCCGGGCGCAAGCGGGGACGATCCCGCAGGCAGCGCAACGGGCGCGTGTCCCGCAGCCGCCCGCCGTACGCCGTCTGCGCGGCCGCTCATGCAACCTCCCGCAGCGGCCGGTCC
This sequence comes from uncultured Burkholderiaceae bacterium, assembly GCA_964539745.1. Taxonomy (GTDB): domain Bacteria; phylum Pseudomonadota; class Gammaproteobacteria; order Burkholderiales; family Burkholderiaceae_F; genus DSNY01. Next base: position 16,052 of record CAZIJU010000028.1, read on the forward strand.
GCCGCCCTCGCCCCGCGGCGCGCACCGCCGCCGCGGCCCGACGCAAGCGGGCGGACCGCGCCCACCCCGCGCAGAAACAGATCGGCGACCACGCGCGCCATCTGGCCGTGCCGCACCGGACCGTCGTCTTTCAGCCACGTGAAGGTCCAGTTGATCATGCCGAACAGCGTCATCGTCACGGGTTTCAGCAGTGCATCGCCCGCCAGTTGCGGCGCGGCCGCGGCGATCGCGTCCGCGTACGCCTGAACGACGCGCCGCTGCTTGGCGTTGACCAGGTTGCGGTGCGTGGACTTCAGGTACTTGACGTCCTGCACCAGCACGCGGTGATACGCGGCGGCGTCCTCGTACGCGGCCATGAAACGATCGATCAGCGCGCGCAGCTTCGCCGCGGGCGCGAGCGGCAGCGCGTCGACCTCGGCCACGATCGCCAGCAGCCCGTCCAGATAGCGGTCGGCGATGTCGAACAGCAACTGCTCCTTGTCGCGGTAGTAGTAGTACAGCAGCGCCTTCGATACGCCGCAGGCGCGCGCCAGCTCGGCGATCGAAGCGACCGGGTAGCCGTCGCGCGCGAACAGCCTCGCCGCCGACGCCCGGATCGCATCGCGCTGCTGCTCGAAGGCGGGCGAACGCGTGCGGCTCATCGCAGTGGGGCCGCCAAGGTGTACGCATCGCTTCGCGATGCATGTGCACCTTGGCGGAAAAAACGGGCGCGCCGCCCTTCGGGCGGCCGGGCGGGCGGCGCGAGGACTCGGGCGGCGACGGGGGCGAGGGCCATTGCTCGTGGCATCGATGCTTGCCTAGCGGTCGTCGAACGAGACGAGCACGTGCTCGGTCAGCGGATACGACTGGCAGGTCAGGATAAAGCCGGCCTCGACCTCGTGCGGTTCGAGCGCGTAGTTCTTGGCCATCTTCACCTTCCCTTCGAGCAGCTTGGCGCGGCAGGTGCTGCACATGCCGCCTTTGCACGAAAACGGCAGGTCGACGCCGGCGGCGCGGCCCGCGTCGAGGATCGAGTGGCTGCCGCGGTGGAATTCGACCTCGCGCCGCACGCCGTCGATGAGCAGCGTGACGCGCGCCTCGGCCGCCTCGGCGTCGTCCACCGGCGCGGCCGCCGCGGCACCCGGCACGCCGAAGCGCTCGACGTGCACATGCGCGCGCGCCACACCGGAGGCGGCGAGCGCGCTTTCGACCTCGTCGATCATCGACGCCGGCCCGCAGACGAACGCCTCGTCGATCGAATCCGGCGGGATCAGCGCTTCCAGGAAGGCGTGCACCTTGGCGGCGTCGATGCGGCCGTTGAAAAGTTCGATCTCCTGCGCTTCGCGCGAGAACACGTGGAACAGTTCGAACCGCGGCAGATACCGGTCCTTCAGCGCCCACAGCGACTCCAGGAACATCGTGCTCGACAGGCGCCGGTTGCCGTAGACGAGCGTGAAGCGCGACTTCGGCTCCCGCGCCAGCGTGGCGCGCGCGAGCGACAGGATCGGCGTGATCCCGCTGCCGGCGGCGAACGCGACGTAGTGCTTCGCCTGCTGCGCATCGAGCGGGGTGAAGAAACGGCCCTCGGGCGTCATCACGTCGAGCACGTCGCCGGGTTTCAGCCGCTCGACGGCCCACGTCGAGAAGCGGCCGCCCGGCACCTTCTTGATCGCGATGCGCAGTTCGCCGTCGTCCGGCGCGGAGCAGATCGAATACGAGCGCCGCAGCTCCTCGCCGTCGAGGAAGGCGCGCACGTTCAGATGCTGGCCCTGCACGAAGCGGTAGTCGTCGGCGAGCGCCGGCGGCACGTCGAAGCGCAGGCTTACCGCGTCGGCGGTCTCGCGCCGCACCTCGGCGATGGCGAGCGGATGGAACTTCGGCGTCATCGGGCGCGGCTCACAGCGGTTTGAAGTATTCGAACGGCTCGCGGCAATCTCGGCAGCGGTACAGCGCCTTGCACGCGGTCGCGCCGAACTGCGAAAGCCGCTCGGTGTCGTGGCTGCCGCACAGCGGGCAGGCGATGCGCGGCACGAACGCGAGCGGCTGCTCGCCGTCGCGTGCCGCCGCCGGCGGCGCGATACCGTAGCGGCGCAGTTTCTCGAGCGCCTCAGGCGCGATCCAGTCGGTCGTCCACGCCGGCGCGAGCTGCGTGCGGATGCGGACGTCGCGCGCGCCCGCCTCGCGCAGCGCGGCGGCGATCGACGCGCCGATCACCTCGGTCGCGGGGCAGCCGGAGTAAGTCGGCGTGACCACGACCTCGACCGTTGCGCCGTCGGTGCGCACGTCGCGCACGATGCCCAGCTCGGTCACCGAGATCACCGGAATTTCGGGGTCGGCCACGCGTGCGAGCACCTGCCAGGCCTGCTCGGCGGTCATCGCGGTCACCACTTCGCTCCCGGATAGGCGCGCTGCAGGTGCTGCATGACCGCGAGCAGATGCCCCAGGTGCTCGCTGTGGCGGCCTTGCCTGCCGTGCGACAAAAACGGCGTGCGCGCCGGCACGGTCAGCGTGGCCTCCTGCAGCACCGGCAGCACCGCGCGCTCCCAGGCGGGCGCAAGCGTGGACCACGCCGGGCCGATGCCCGCGGCGGCGACCTCGTCGTCGACCGCGTCCGGCTCGAAGAACTCCGCCGTGTACGGCCACAGGTCGTCGAGCGCGCGTTGCATGCGCGCGTGCGACTCGTCGGTTCCGTCGCCGAGGCGAACGGTCCAGTCGGCCGCGTGCCGCAGGTGATAGCGCGTTTCCTTGGCGCTCTTGCCGGCGATCGCGGCGAGTTCACCGTCGCGCGACGACGCGAGCGCCTCCCAAAGCGGCGCCTGGAACGCGGCGAACAGGAAGTTGCGCAGGATCGTCCGCCCGAAGTCGACGTTCGGCAGCTCGCAGATCGTCAGGTTGCGGTACTCGTGCTCGTGCCGCAGGAACGCGAGCGCGTCCTCGTCGCGCCCGCGGCCCTCGAGCGTTCCGGCGTGCGTGAGCAGCAGGCGCGCCTGTCCGATCAGATCGAGCGCGGTGTTCGTCAGCGCGATGTCCTCTTCGATCACCGGCCCGTGGCCGCACCACTCGGCGAGCCGCTGTCCGAGGACGAGCGCGCCGTCGGCCAGACGCAGCACGTATTCGAGGTGGGCGGCCGAGGCGGCCGCGGTCGTCGTCATCATCGTCGTCGTCAAAGACACCGGATCGACGCTGCATCCCGCCCCCGAGCGCCTCTTTCGGGGGCGGGGATGACGGCGCTGTTTCCAATCGCTTCGCTCTTGGACATCGCCGTCAAAAGCACTGGATCCCCGCGTTCGCGGGGATGACGGCGCTGTTTCCAATCGCTTCGCTCTTGGACATCGCCGTCACATGTGATTCACTTCTTCCGGCAACTGGTAGAAGGTCGGATGCCGGTAGATCTTGTCTTCGGCCGGATCGAAGAGCTCCGGCTTGGCGTCGGGGTCGCTCGCGTGGATCTGGTCGGCGCGCACGACCCAGATGCTCACGCCTTCCTGCCGGCGCGTGTACACGTCGCGCGCGTTTTGCAGCGCCATCTTCGCGTCCGGTGCATGCACGCTGCCGCAATGCTTGTGGTCCAGCCCGCCTTTGGCGCGGATGAAGACTTCCCACAGCGGCCATTCGCGTCGATCTGCTGACATCACGGTTCCTTTCAACCTATCGAGCGTCACGAATCCTCATGACACCTGCTGACTGAGTGCCGTTCGTAGCCCACACCCCGTGTCATTCCGAGCCAAAGGCGAGGAATCCCGACCGCTCGCAACGCCGAGATCCCTCTCCCGGCTCAGCGCCGGGGTCGGGATGACGAAACCGTCACTGTCGTTGAGCGTTGACGAAACGGACATGTGCGGTGGCGATGTCGCCAGATTGGGTAGCCCGCAACAGCTTCGAATTCGCCGAATGCGCTCGGCGCGGCTTGCGGTGACGCGAATCGCTGCCAGGCAAGGTCGGGGCGCAAAGGGTCGGCGGCCCCCTCGGGACCCCCGCGGCCGCCGCACCTCGTGCTTTGCGCTCATGCCGCCTTCCTTTCGCGCTGCGCCTGCTTGGCCGCGTACGCGACCGCGGCTTCGCGCACCCAGGCGCCGTCGTCCCACGCCTTGACGCGCGCCGCGAGCCGGTCGCGGTTGCACGGCCCGTGGCCGTTGACGACCGCCCAGAACTCGTCCCAGTCGATCTTGCCGAAGTCCCAGTGGCCGCGCGCCTCGTTCCACTTCAGCTCGGGGTCGGGCAGAGTGACGCCAAGCACCTTCGCCTGCGGCACGGTCGCATCGACGAACTTCTGCCGCAGATCGTCGTTGCTGATCCGTTTGATGCCCCACCGGATCGAGTCGCCCGAGTGCGTCGACTCCGAGTCGTGCGGGCCGAACATCATCAGGCTGGGCCACCACCAGCGGTTGACCGCGTCCTGCACCATCGCGCGCTGCTCCTCGGTGCCGCGCATCATCGTGAGCAGCAGGTCGTAGCCCTGCCGCTGGTGGAAGGACTCCTCCTTGCAGATGCGGATCATCGCGCGCGCGTACGGACCGTACGAGCAACGACAGAGCGGGATCTGGTTCATGATCGCCGCGCCGTCGACCAGCCAGCCGATCACGCCGATGTCGGCCCACGTCAGCGTCGGATAGTTGAAGATCGACGAGTACTTGGCGCGGCCGGAATGCAGCGCCTCGATCAGCTCGTCACGTGAGACGCCGAGCGTCTCGGCCGCCGCGTACAGGTACATGCCGTGGCCGCCCTCGTCCTGAACCTTGGCGAGCAGGATGCACTTGCGCTTGAGCGTGGGCGCGCGCGTGATCCAGTTGCCTTCGGGCAGCATGCCGACGATCTCGCTGTGCGCGTGCTGGCTGATCTGGCGGATCAGCGTCTTGCGGTAGCCCGCCGGCATCCAGTCCTTGGGTTCGATGAAGTCGCCGCGCGCGATCTTCGCGTCGAACTCGGCTTCGTACTCGGCCTCCTTCAAAGACTGCGGCCCGCGCGCCGCCTCGTCCTTCGTACCCTGTGGCAGATCGATCGCTTGCGTGTACATGGCGAGCTCCGTGTGGGGGGTGCAGGTCATTCCCGCGAAAGCGGGAATCCAGCATCGTTGAATGAAAGACATCGGGCCCCCGTCTTCGCGGGGCCGACGGAGACTGCGCGATCGGCGCCTGCTTTCATTTCGGCCGCCTGTCCAGGATGCGCTTTGCCTTGCCGATCGAGCGCTCGATGCCGCCGGGCGGCGCGAGCCGAACGGCAGCGGTGACGCCGATATAGGCCTTGATGTTGTGCTCGAGCTTGCGCGCGGCCTCCTGCTGCGCCTGCCGACCGCCCTGCGCGAGGGCCGGCGCCATTTCGACGTGCACGGCGAGCTCGTCGAGCGACTGCGGGCGCGTCACTTCGAGCATGTAGTAAGGCGTCAGCTCCGGCTGCTTCAGGATCAGCTCCTCGACCTGCGTGGGGAACACGTTGACGCCGCGGATGATCAGCATGTCGTCAGAGCGGCCGGTGATCTTCTCGATCCGCCGCATCGAACGCGCCGTCGGCGGCAGCAGCCGCGTCAGATCGCGCGTGCGGTAGCGGATCATCGGCAGCGCCTCCTTCGTCAACGTCGTGAAGACGAGCTCGCCCTTTTCGCCTTCGGGCAGCACTTGCCCGGTTTCCGGGTCGATGATCTCCGGGTAGAAGTGGTCCTCCCAGACCGTCAGCCCGTCCTTCGTCTCGATGCACTCCTGCGCGACCCCCGGGCCGATGATCTCGCTCAGCCCATAGATGTCGATCGCGTCCATGCCGACCTTGGCCTCGATCGCCTGCCGCATCGCCGGCGTCCACGGCTCTGCACCGAAGATGCCCACCTTCAGCGAAGTCGACTTCGGATCGATGCCCTGCCGCTCCATCTCCTCGGCGATCGCCAGCATGTACGACGGCGTCACCATGATGATGTCGGGCTTGAAGTCATTGATGAGCTGCACCTGCCGCTCGGTCATACCGCCCGACATCGGGATCACCGTGCAGCCGAGTCGTTCGGCGCCGTAGTGCGCGCCGAGGCCGCCGGTGAACAGTCCGTAGCCGTAGGCGACGTGAACGATGTCGCCGGCGCGCCCGCCGGCGGCGCGAATCGAGCGCGCCATCACGGTCGCCCAGGTGTCGATGTCGCGCGCGGTGTAGCCGACGACGGTCGGCTTGCCGGTCGTCCCGCTCGACGCGTGGATGCGGACCACCTTCTCGCGCGGCACCGCGAACATGCCGAACGGATAGTTGTCGCGCAGATCGGCCTTCGTCGTGAACGGAAACTTCGCCAGGTCGTCGAGCGAATTCAGATCCGACGGCTTGACCCCCGCCGCGTCGAACTTGCGGCGATAGTGCGGAACGTTCTCGTAGGCGTGCGCCACCGTCCACCGCAGCCGCTCGAGCTGCAGCGCGCGCAACTCGGCGCGGCTGGCGCGCTCGATCGGTTCGAGGTCCTCTGGCGCGGGTCGTTTGACTGGCATATGCACCCCTTCCGGTCTACAGGTCGACCACGTGTTTGCCCTTGAGCGTGTGCGAACGGCCGCGCATCACCGCAACGGTGCGGCCGTGCTGGTTCGTGACGGTGATGTCATAGACGCCGGTGGCGCCGCTGCGCGCGACTTCGCGCGCCTCCGCGACCAGCCGGTCGCCCTCGTGCGCCGACGCGATGAAGTCGACGACGATGCCGGAGGCGACCGTCAGCGCGTTGTAGCTGTTGCACGCGTAGGCGAATGCCGAGTCCGCCAGCGTCGTGATGAAGCCGCCGTGGCAGATCGCGAAGCCGTTGAGCATGTCGCGGCGAACGGTCATCGCGAGCCGCGCGTAGCCGGGGCCGACCGCCTCGATCTGCATGCCCAGGCCCTTGGACGCGTGGTCCTTCGCGTACATGCCGTGGCGCACCGCTTCGGCGACCGCCTGCGCGTCGGGTTTGCCGGTCGGGTGGGCTTCGTTCATACGTTCACTCCCGGAACCCGCGCTGCGTCCAACCGCGCCGCTGGATCAGCACCGACGTGCGATAACGCTCCTCGCCGTAGTGCTCGCGCAAATTGGCGAGCACGCGCGCGAAGTAGTCGAGCCCGACCGCCTCGGCCCAGGCCATCGGGCCGCGCGGATAGTTGACGCCGTAGCGCATCGCGTCGTCGATCGCATCCGCCGTGCAGATGCCGTACGCGACCGCATCCGACGCCTCGTTGACGAGCGTGGCGATGATGCGCAGAACGATCAGCCCTGCCGCATCGTCCAGGCGCGAACACGCAAACCCCGCGCGCGCCAGTGTGGCGCAGACCGTGCGGAAAGCCGCCGATCCGCACTGGTCGGCGGGCGCGAGCGCAAGCCGCGGTGTGGTCGCGTAGTCGAGCGCGAGGTCGAACAGCACGAGATGGCGGTGCCCTTCCTCGACGGCGCGGCGTGTGGCCGGCCGACCGTCGGAGAGCATCAGACGCGCCTGGCCGATTTCGAGCCATCCCGCCGTGCCGGCCTGTCCCTGCACGCGGACCACGTCGATGCCTGCCGCTTCGAGCCGCGCGATGATCGGCGTGGCGATGCCCAGCGATCCGACCGCGACCACGCGCGGCACCGGATCGGCGCCGGCCTCGACCTGCGGTTGCGGCTTGACCGCGCCGTCACGATAGTCGTAGATGCCCTGCCCGGTCTTGCGGCCGAGACGGCCGGCGCGCACGAGTTCGACCTGCGCGAGCGCCGGCGCATAGCGGCGGTCGCCGAAAGTCGCTTCGAACACCGAGCGCGTGACGGCGAGGTTGACGTCGTGGCCGATCAGGTCCATCAGCTCGAACGGACCCATCGGGAAGCCGCCGCAGTCGCGCACGATCGCGTCGAGTGTGGCGCAATCGGCGACGGACTCCGTGTACGCGCGCCACGCTTCAGCGTAAAACGGGCGCGCCAGCCGGTTGACGATGAAGCCGGGCGTGGAGCGCGCGAACACCGTGTGCTTGCCCCAGCGCTGCGCGGTCGCGGCCACCCGTTCGGCGATGCGCGGGTCGGTCGCCAACCCGCTGACGATCTCGACGAGCTTCATCCGCGGCGCGGGATTGAAGAAGTGCATGCCGACCAGCCGCTGTGGCCGCGCAAGCGCCGAACCGATCGCCGTGATCGACAGCGACGAGGTGTTGGTCGCGAGCACCGCGTCGGCGCCGACCACTTCTTCGAGCGCGCGGAACAGCTTCTGCTTGACCTCGAGATCCTCGACGATCGCCTCGATCACCAGCGCACAGTCGGCCAGCTCGGCGAGCGCGGCGGCCGGTGCGATGCGCGCCAGCGTCTTTTCGCACTCGTTGCCGTCGAGCCTGCCTTTCGCGACGAGCGCGCGCAGTTCCTTCTCGATGCCGGCGCGGCCGCGCTCGAGTGCTTTCGGGTCGGCGTCGAGCAGCCGCACGCGATGGCCCGCGCGCGCGGCGACCTGTGCGATGCCGGCGCCCATCGTGCCGGCGCCGATGACGCCGACGGTCGCGCTCGCGGGCAATGCGTTCTCGCTCAAGTTCATTCCCCGGTGAACTTCGGTGCGCGCTTTTCGATGAACGCGGCCACGCCTTCACGGTAGTCGTTCGAGCGGCCGAGCTCGCGCTGGAAGTCGCGCTCCAGATCGAGGCTCGCTTCGATCGTCAGTCCGGTGGCGGCGCGGATCGCCTGCTTCGTGCGCGCGTAACCGCGCGTCGGGCCGGCGGCCAACTGCTCGGCGACCGCGCGCACGGTCGGCGCGAGCTCGGCATCGTCGACGCACTTCCAGATCAGCCCCCACGCCTCCGCCTGCTCGGCGCTCAGTTTCTCGCCCAGCAGCGCCAGCCCCATCGCGCGCGCCTGTCCCACGAGCCGCGGCAGCATCCAGGTGCCGCCGCTGTCGGGCACCAGGCCGATCTTCGCGAACGACTGGATGAAACTCGCCGAGCGCGCCGCGTAGACGAGGTCGCAGGCCAGCGCGATGTTGGCCCCCGCGCCGGCCGCCACCCCGTTGACCGCGGCGATGACCGGTACCGGCAGTTGGTGCAGCGCGAGCACGAGCGGCTTGTAGTGATTCTCGATCGACTCGCCGAGGTCCGGCGGCGCATCGCCCGGCGCCACCGCGCGATCCGACAGGTCCTGCCCCGCGCAGAAGCCGCGGCCCGCGCCGGTCAGCACCAGGCAGCGCACCGCGCGGTCGGCGCGGATCGCGTCGAGCGCGGCACGCACCTCGCCGTGCATGGCCACCGTGAAGCTGTTCAGCCGCTCGGGGCGGTTCAGCGTCAGCGTGGCCACGCCGTGGCTGACCTCCAGCCGGATCGTCTCGTACGTCATTCGTCTCCTCGCCGCGCGGCGCGCCGCCGCGCTCGTGTGGGCCACAGGCGTCGCACCGGCGGCCCGGCCGATTCGTTGACCGGCCGTTCAATCAATCGTAATTTGTGTCACCATTCCCGGCAAGCCCAGCGGCCCGACCGAAGGCCGCCGGTGTGCTGCGCACACCACGTACATGAAGGAGATCCCCGTGACGCACCCCCTGCTCGAAAAACATCGCGCCGTACTCGACGGCGCGCTCGCAGCGATCGCCGACCGCGGCTTTTGGAGCCCGTATCCGGAGCAGCCGAGTCCGAAGAACTACGGAGAAGGCGCCAGCGAAGCCGGCAAGCAGGCCGTGCACGCGCTGCTCGCCAAGCGCTTCGAGCTCGACCAGCCCGGCATCACCGGCTGGTCGGCAACCGACCGGTCGCCATACGGACTGGCGCTGGACGTCCAGTATCCAGTGTGCGACGTCGATGCGTTGATCGACGCGGGCCTGGCCGCGATGCCGGCGTGGCGCAGGCTCGGCGTGGACGGCCGCACCGGCGTGTGCCTCGAAATCCTCGACCGGCTGAACAAGGCGAGCTTCGCGATCGCGCACGCGGTGATGTACACGACCGGCCAGGGCTGGATGATGGCCTTCCAGGCCGGCGGGCCGCATGCGCAGGACCGCGGGCTCGAGGCGGTCGCCTACGCCTGGCGCGAGATGAATTTCGTTCCGCGCCAGGCGCGCTGGGAAAAACCCCAGGGCAAGAATCCGCCGATCGTGATGGACAAGCGCTTCGAGATCGTCGGCCGCGGCCCCGCGGTCGTCGTCGGCTGCTCGACGTTCCCGACCTGGAATACCTACCCGGGACTGTTCGCCGCACTCGCCACCGGCAACCCGGTGATCGTCAAGCCGCATCCGGCGAGCACGCTGTCGGCAGCGCTGTCGGTGCGCATCGCGCGCGAGGTACTGCGTGAAAACGGCATCGATCCGAATCTGGTCACGCTCGCCGCGGTCGACGCCGAAGCCACACGCAGGCTCGTGACGCACCCGGCGGTGCAGTCGATCGACTTCACCGGCGGCTCGGCCTTCGGCCGCTGGTTGATCGCCAACGCGCGCGGCAAGCAGGTCTACGCCGAGCTGTCCGGCGTCAACGTCGTCGTCGCCGAATCGACCGACAGCTACGCGGGCATGCTGCGCAATCTCGCCTTCACGCTGTCGCTGTATTCGGGGCAGATGTGCACGACGACCAAGGCGATCCTGGTGCCGGCCGGCGGCATCGACACCGACGCCGGCCGCAAGACGTTCGACGAGGTCGCCGCCGATCTCGGCGCAGCGATCGACAAGCTCCTCGCCGATCCGGCCACTGCATGCGCGGTGCTCGGCGCGATCCAGTCGCCCGACACGCTCAAGCGCATCGACGACGCGCATGCGGTGGCGACCGTCGTGCGCGCGTCGAAGAAGCTCGCGAACGCCGAGTTTCCGGCCGCGGAGGTGCGCACGCCCGTCGTTCTGAAGTGCGACGCCAAGGACGAAAGCGTCTACATGCAGGAGCGCTTCGGCCCGATCAGCACCGTGGTCGCGGTGCCGGGCGACGGCCATGCCGCGGTGGCGCTCGCGGAACGCATCGTTCGCGAGCACGGCGCGCTGACGGCCGGCCTGTACTCGACGAAGCAGCCGGTGATCGACGCGATGACCGAAGCCACGCTGCGCGCAGGCGTGGCGCTGTCGATCAACCTGACCGGCAACGTCTACGTGAACCAGTCGGCGGGATTCTCCGACTTTCACGCCACCGGGGCGAACCCCGCCGCCAACGCGAGCTACACCGACTCGGCGTTCGTCGCCAACCGCTTCCGCGTCGTGCAGCGGCGCTGGCACGTCTGACCGCGCCGATGCCCTGCTACGAAATCGACGGCATCCGCCCGGTGATCGATCCGGCCGCGTTCGTGCACCCGACCGCGATCCTGATCGGCGACGTGATCATCGGGCCGCGCTGCTACATCGGACCGGCCGCGAGCATCCGCGGCGACTTCGGCCGCATCGTCTTCGAGGAAGGCGCCAATCTGCAGGACACCTGCGTCGTGCACGGTTTTCCGCATGCCGACACGGTCGTCGAAGCCGACGGCCATATCGGCCACGGCGCCGTGCTGCACGGTTGCGTGGTCAAGCGCAACGCGCTCGTGGGCATGAACGCGGTCGTGATGGACGAAGCCGTCGTCGGCGAGTCCGCGATGGTCGCCGCCTGCGCGTTCGTCAAGGCCGCGATGGTGATCCCGCCGCGCATGCTCGCCGCCGGCATCCCGGCCAGGATCCTGCGCGAGCTGTCGGCCGATGAACTCGAATGGAAGGTCGCAGGCACGCGCGAATACCAGAACCTCGCCGTGCGCAGCCTCGCCACGATGCGCGAAGTGCAGCCGCTGGCGGCCGTCGAGCCCGACCGCAGGCGCATCGAACCGATGCGCGGAGCGGTGCCGAAGGTGGCGTTGAAAAAGGGTTGAGCGGAGCGGGCTCGCTCGAATGCGTGTGAGCGCCCCGCTGCACCTGCGGCGCGCGTACGTGCCGCTGCGCGAGTAGCTTCTTCGTCTTTCAGCGGGCGGACGCTCGGGCCGCGGGGCCCCGGCTTCTCTTGTCTTGCCAAGAGAAGCAGGCAAGCGAAGGCGGGCCGACGAAGCCGGTCGCCTGCGGCGACTGCCTTGCGCTGCTCGGGCGGTCCGGCGGGGGTCGTGAACTCGTGCGATCGCGCGCTGGCGGCGCGCGCCACGCCCTCGAACAACGACCCCCCGAAGACCCCGGCCCGTCCTGCGCTGCTCAGCGTCTGCGACGGCAGGAAAGGCTGCCCTCACCCCAACCCGCTCCCGCGGATGCAGGAGCGGGAGCAAAGCTGCCCTTTCCCACGCGAGGGCGAGAGGGAGAGAGGGTGTCGGTTGAAGTGATTGCCGTCGAAGGCGACGATCGAGACTTACGCAAGCACGTGACACCGCGACCCCGCAAGTTCGCGTCGCCCGTGTGGACACCGGTTCCGTCATCCCGAGCGAACGCGACGGATCCCGGCGTTGCGAGCGGTGGAGATTGCTCGCCTCGGGCTTGGAATGACTCCCCATCGTCATCCCGAGCGAACGCGAGGGATCTCGGCATTGCGCGCGGCGGAGATTCCTCGCCTGCGGCTCGGAATGACAGTGGGGGCATTGCCGCTTGGAATCGCGAAGCCAGGCCGGGAGCGACGCTGGCTTGTCATCCCGAGCGAACGCGAGGGATCTCCGCGCCACGCGGTGCAGAGATTCCTCGCCTGCGGCTCGGAATGACAATCGGGGTTGCGGCTCGGAATGACAATGGCGGCGTTGCGGCTCGGAATGACAAACGGCGACGAATGCGAGCGCCAGGCGGTCGGTCGTGTCACGAAGATTCGTGATGCTCGATCGCAGCGAAGGGTACCCGCGCAGCGGGCGCCTTCGTCGGCGCGCCTTTGGCTTCGGCCGCTCGCTTCACGCCGGCTGCGCCGGCATGAGCCTGCGCCGCAACCTGCGGTTGCCTTTGGTCACTGTCTTTGGCAAGAGAAAGAAAGTGACGGCCCGAGCGGTCCACCGTCGGAACAAACAGACTCGCGCAGCGCCACGAACGCTGCAAGCGATCGACCGATACGACGCTTACTCCCACAGCGCATGAAAGTGATGCACCGGCCCGTGGCCCTTGCCGACGTTCAGCGCGTCGGCATGCTTCAGCGCCTCGGTCAGATACGCCTTCGCGCGGCGCGCGGCTTGCGGGACGTCGGCCGTCTGCGGCAGCAGCGCGGCGAGCGCGGCCGACAGCGTGCAGCCGGTGCCGTGCGTGTTCTTCGTCGCCACGCGCGGGGCGGCCAGTTCGATCATCCGGTCGCCGTCGGTGAGCAAATCGACCGCTTCGGCGCCAGGCAGATGCCCGCCCTTCAGCAACACCCAACGGTGGCCGGCGTGCGCCATTTGCTCGCGCAGCCGCTCGGCCGCCCGATACATCTCCTTCAGATTGTCGGGCGCGCGGCCTCCGAGCAGCGCGCCTGCCTCGGGCAAATTCGGCGTGATCAGCGTGGCAAGCGGCAGCAGCGCTTCGCGCAGCGCGCCGACGGCCGCCTTTTCCAGCAGCGGATCGCCGCTTTTCGCGACCATCACCGGATCGAGCACGACGTGCAGCGGCTGCCAGCGCGTCAGCCCCGCCGCGACGGCCTCGATCACCGGTGCCTGCCCGACCATGCCGATCTTCGCCGCGTCGATCGCCACGTCGGCAAACAGCGTGTCGATCTGCGCCCGCACGAAGTCGCCCGGCACCGCGAACACGCCCGCGACCGTCTGCGTGTTCTGCGCGGTCAGCGCGGCGACGACCGCGCAGGCGTAGGCGCCGAGCGCGCTCATCGCCTTGACGTCGGCGAGGATGCCGGCGCCGCCCGACGGGTCGACGCCGGCGATCGTGACGGTGTTCGGGATGCGTCGCTGCGTCATGGGCCGCGCGTGACCGGCGTCACAGGTGTCGATCGGGCCGCGAGCTTAACTTGACTGTGGCGGGGACCGGTTGTAGATTACTGACCGGTCAGTTAGTTAAGAGCACGATCCCGAATCACCGATTGCTCCGCGGGCGCGGCGGCCTTCTCTCCGTCCCGACTCCTCCTCCGGTCGGGCCGCTGCGTCCGCGGGCATCCTTTGCGAACGCATCAGTGATGCCGACGGCACAAGCGACCGCGGCCAAACCGCGCTGGGAACGGCGCAAGGAAGCGCGCCCGTCGGAGCTGCTCGCCGCTGCGCTCGCGCTGTTCGTCGAAAAGGGCTACGCGGGCACGCGGCTCGACGACGTCGCCGCGCGCGCCGGTGTATCGAAGGGGACGCTGTACCTGTACTTCGCGAACAAGGAAGACCTGTTCAAGGCCGTCGTGCGCGAGAACATCGTGCGCAACATCGACGAAGCGCGCGCGCTCGTTCGCACGTACCAGGGCGACAGCGCCGAGCTGCTCGCGCACCTGATGCGCGAATGGTGGCACCGCATCGGCGACACCCCCGCCAGTGGAATCCCCAAGCTCGTCGTCGGCGAAAGCGGCAATTTCCCGGAGATCGCGCGCTTCTACGTCGACGAGGTGATCGACCCCGTGCATCGCCTGCTCGCCGACGTGATCGAACGCGGGGCACGGCGCGGCGAGTTCCGCAAGGTCGACGCCGACACCTTCGTCCGCGTGATGACCGCTCCGCTGGTGATGCTGCTGCTGTGGCGCCACTCGTTCGGGCCCTGCAGCCAGCGGCCGGTCGATCCACAGCGCTATCTGGCGATCCACGTCGACAACACGCTGCGCGCACTGCGGCGCGAATCCGCCGCGCGCGACCGTTCCGCGCGCCGCGCCGCCGCGGGCGGGGGGCGCCGATGAAGCGCGCTGCGGCCTTCGCGATCGTCGCGCTGGTCGCCGCCGCCGGCGTGGCCGGCGCGATCGCGCTGCGCCGCCCGGCGCCGCCGCCGTCGAGCAGCGCCGCGCCGACGGTCGAGTTCCTCGCCGACGAGCTGTGGACCGCGCGGCCGCTCGTGCTCGCCCGCACGCTGCCGCTGACCGGAACGCTGAAGGCCGCCAATCAGACGGTCGTCAAGACCAAGGTCGCCGGCGATCTCGTCCGGCTCGCGGTGCGCGAAGGCGAAAGCGTGCGCGCCGGGCAACTGCTGGCGCGCATCGACCCGACCGAATACGAATGGCGCGTCAAGCGCGAGCAGGCCGCCCTGGCTGCCGCGCAGGCGCAACTGGACATCGCCACCAAGACACGCGAGAACAACGCGCAACTGCTGGCGAAGGGATTCATCTCGCAGACTGCATTCGACAACGCGCAGTCGTCGCTGGAGGCCGCGCGGGCCAACCGCGACGGGGCGGCCGCCGCACTCGCGCTCGCCCGCAAGGTGCTCGCCGACACCGAGATCCGTGCGCCGATCGCCGGCACCGTGGCCGAACGGTTCGCGCAACCCGGCGAGAAGCTGCCGGTCGATGGCCGCGTGCTGTCGCTGGTCGATCTGTCGTCGATCGAACTGGAAGCGCCGGTGCCGGCCGACGACGTCGCGAAGGTCGCACCCGGCACCCGCGCCGAGTTCCGCGCCGAAGGTGGAGAGCGCACCTACACGGGGCGGGTGGTCCGCATCAACCCGGCCACCGCCGCCGGTTCGCGCTCGGTGTTCGTCTACGTCGGGGTCGAACAGGCGGATCCGGCGATCCGCGCCGGAATGTTCGCGCGCGGCCGGCTCGTGCTGGAGCGCAGCGCTCCGGTGCTCGCGGTGCCGCTTTCGGCGGTGCGCGAGGAAGCTGGCCGCGCATCGGTGCTTGCGATCGTCGAGGGACGGCTGCAACAGGTGCCGGTGACGTTGGGCGTGCGGGGCGCAAGCGAGGCAGTCGACGACGCAGTCGAGGTTCGCGGCGGCATCGCACCCGGCGCGCAGATCGTTCGCCAGTTCGACGCGCGGCTGCCGGTCGGCAGCGCGGTCAAGATCGCGCAGTCACCCTCACCCTCCGCTGCTTCGACAAGCTCTGGACAGGCCCCTTCGACAGGCTCAGGACAGGCTCTGTCCCGCTGATGCGGGACACAGCGCCACACGCCCGACGAGCACGCCATGTGGTTCACCCGCCTGAGCATCGGTAACCCCTGGCTCGCGACGATGATGATGGTCGCGTTCGTCGTGCTGGGGCTGTTCTCGGTGCAGCGGCTGCCAGTCGACCAGTTTCCGGACGTGACCTTCCCGGTCGTCGTCGTGCAGACCGACTATCCCGGCGCATCGCCCGAAAGCGTCGAGTCCGAGGTCACGCGCAAGATCGAGGAAGCGGTCAACACCGTCAGCGGGCTGCGCGCGCTGACCTCGCGCTCGTACTCGGGCACCTCGCTCGTCGTCGCCGAGTTCGAGCTCACCGTCGATCCGGCCACGGCCACGCAGGACGTGCGCGAGAAAGTCGCCGCGATCCGCGCGACCTTCCGCCGCGAGGTCAAGGAGCCGAAGATCACGCGTTTCGATCCGGCCGACCGTCCGATCGTCTCGATCGCGATGACCTCGACCGGCACGCGCAGCCTGCGCGAGCTGACCACGCTCGCCGACCAGCTCGTCAAGCGCCGCATCGAAAACGTGCGCGGCGTGGGCCAGGTCAACCTGGTCGGCGGCGTCAAGCGCGAGATCCAGATCTATCTGAACCCGGCGCAGCTCGAGGCGCTCTCGATCGGGGTGGATCAGGTGATCGCCGCCGTGCGCGGCGAGAACCAGGAGCTTCCGGTGGGGGCGCTGCGCTCGGCGCGCGAGGAGCGCGTCGTGCAGATCCAGGCGCGCGCGAAGACGCCGGGCGACTTCGAGCGCATCGTCGTCGCGCGACGGGGCGGGCAGCCGGTGTACCTGTCGCAGGTCGCCACCGTCGTCGACGGCCAGCAGGAGCAGGAGTCGGCCGCGCTCGTCAACGGCCGCGAAACGCTCGCGCTCGACGTGCTGAAGGCGCAGGGCCAGAACACGATCGACGTCGTCGACTCGATCCGCAGGGCGGTGGCGACCGTGCAGCGCGAGCTGCCGACCGACGTGAAGCTCGAGATCGTCAAGGACGCGTCCACACCGATCCGCACCGCCGTGTCGAACGTCATGCGAACGATGATCGAAGGCGGCGTACTGACGATCCTGATCGTGTTCCTTTTCATCGGCTCGTGGCGCTCGACGGTCATCACGGGGCTGACGCTGCCGATCTCGGTCATCGGCACCTTCCTGGTGATGTACGCGTTCGGCTTCACGCTGAACATGCTGACGCTGATGGCGCTGTCGCTGTCGATCGGGCTGCTGATCGACGACGCGATCGTCGTCCGCGAGAACATCGTGCGTCACGGTGCGATGGGCAAGCCGCCGCGCGAAGCGGCATTGATCGGCACGCAGGAGATCGGGCTGGCGGTGCTGGCGACCACGCTGTCGATCGTCGCGGTGTTCCTTCCGGTCGGCTTCATGGGCGGAATCATCGGGCGGTTCTTCCACCAGTTCGGCATCACGGTGGTCGCGGCAGTGCTGATCTCGCTGTTCGTCTCGTTCACGCTCGACCCGATGCTGTCGTCGATCTGGTACGACCCGGCCGTGCACGGCGCCAAGCCGCGCGGGCGCTGGTTCGGCTGGCTCGGCCGGCTGCTGGACCGCTTCGAGCGGGCCACCGCCCGCCTCGGCGCGATCTACCACGTGCTGCTTCAATGGGCGCTCGCGCATCGCGGCAAGACGGTGGCCATCGCGGCGGCTGCGTTTTTCGGCAGCTTCGCGCTGGTGCCGCTGCTCGGCACCGAGTTCGTGCCGCAGGCCGATTTCTCCGAGTCGCAGGTCAACTTCCGCATGCCGGAGGGCAGCTCGCTCGACGCGACGATGGCGAAGGCGCGCCAGGTCGAGGCCGCACTGCGCGAGTTTCCGGAGGTGCTGTACACGTACACGACGATCAACACCGGCGCCGTGCAGGCGAAAAATGCGGCGACCGTGTACGTGAAGCTCAAGCCGCGCGCCGAGCGCAGCCGCAACCAGGCCGAGCTCACACAGCCGATGCGCGAACGGCTCGCGCGCATCGCCGGCATCGAGGTCACGCACGTCGGCGTGATGAACCCGGTCGCGCAGCAAAAGATCCTCGTCGTCTCGCTGCAGGGGCCGGACCTGAAGCAACTGGAGCGCTACAACGACGAGGCGCGGCGGCGGCTCGCGCGCATCCCCGGCCTCGTCGACCTCGATTCGAGCCTGCGGCCGGCGCGGCCGACCGTCGACCTCGTCATCGACCGCGACCTCGCGGGCGACCTCGGCGTCGGCGTCGAGCGAATCGGCGCCGCGCTGCGCCCGCTGCTGGCCGGCGACGAGACGACGACCTGGCGCGGTCCCGACGACGAGAACTACAACGTGATGGTGCGGCTGGCGCCCGGTGCGCGCTCGACGAACGCCGACCTCGAGCGGCTCGCGATCACGAGCAGCCAGCTCGCCGCCGACGGCAGCCCGAAGGTCGTCGCGCTGCGCCAGGTCGTCGATCTCGTCCCGACGGTCGGCGCCTCGCAGATCAACCGGCGCGACCTGACGCGCGAGGTCGAGCTGACCGCCAATGTCTACGGCCGCTCGGCCGGCGACGTGAGCCGCGACATCCAGCGAGCGCTCGCCGAGATCGACTGGAAGCCCGGCTACCGCTTCGAGATGGGTGGCTCCACGAAGGACATGGCCGAGAGCTTCGGCTACGCGGTGTCGGCGCTCGTGCTCGCGATCGCGTTCATTTACATGATCCTGGCGTCGCAGTTTCGCAGCTTCCTGCAGCCGATCGCGATCATGAGCTCGCTGCCGCTGACGCTGATCGGCGTGTTCCTGGCGCTGCTCGCGTTCCGCTCCACGCTGAACATCTTCTCGATCATCGGCTTCATCATGCTGATGGGCCTGGTGACCAAGAACGCGATCCTGCTCGTGGATTTTGTGAACCAGGAGCGCAAGGCAGGCAAACTTCGCCGCGACGCCGTGCTGGCGGCCGGCCGCATCCGGCTGCGGCCGATCCTGATGACCACGCTGGCGATGATTTTCGGCATGCTCCCGCTCGCCCTGGGCCTCGGCGAGGGCGGCGAGCAGCGCTCCCCGATGGGCCAGGCGGTGATCGGCGGGGTGATCACCTCCGGGCTGCTGACGCTGGTGGTGGTGCCGGTGATCTACACCTACCTGGACGACCTGACGTTCTGGGTCAGGGGCTTTGGTAAGATTGCCTCCCCCTCAGGCGCCAGCGCGAAGACGAACCCCGAATGAACCTCGAACAGGCCCGGGCCAACATGGTCGAGCAGCAGATCCGGCCCTGGGAGGTGCTCGACCAGGACGTGCTCGACCTGCTGTATGCCGTGCCGCGCGAGGAATTTGTGCCGGCATCCTGCCGCAACCTTGCGTTCACGGACATGGAAATCCCGATCGGCGAGGGCGAGAGGATGTGGGCGCCGAAGATCGAGGCGCGCGTGCTGCAGGCTCTGGCGCCCAGGCGCAGCGACCGGGTGCTCGAGATCGGCACCGGCAGCGGCTACTTCACCGCGCTGCTCGCGCACCGCGCGGCGCGCGTCACGTCGGTGGAAATCCGGCCGTCGCTCGCGGCTTTCGGCAAGGCGAACATCGCGCGCCATGGCGTCGACAACGTGACACTGCTGGTCGGCGACGGCGCCAGGGGCCTGCCGCCCGGCGCAGCCGGCGAAGAGCCCTACGACATCGTGGTCCTCACCGGGTCGGTTCCTGTCCTGCCGCGCGCGCTGCTTGCCGCGCTCGCGCCGGGCGGGCGCGCGTTCGCCGTCATCGGCCAGGCACCGCTGATGGCCGCGTGCATCGTCAGCCGTACCGGCAACGGCAGCGAGTCCTCGTTCCGCACGCTCCCCCTGTTCGAGACCGTCATCGCGCCGCTGGTCAACTGCGAGTGGCCCTCGCGGTTCGAGTTCTGAGATGCGCGTGCGCCATCTGCCGCACGTTGCGCTGGCCGCTCTCGTTCTTTGCGCGTCGCAGGCCATAGGCCAGCAGCGCTCGTTGCCTTCGTTCGGGGCGAGCGGCCAGCCGGTCGCCGGCCCGAACCTGCTGCAGGTGTACGAGGAGGCGAAAGCGCACGACGCGCAGTATGCGGCGGCGCGCAGCGCATTGATGGCAGGCCTGGAAAAGCTGCCGCAGGGCCGCGCGCTGCTGCTGCCGACGCTCGAATTCAATTCCATCAATACGCAGATCGGCAGATCGCGCGCCGAAATCGACTTTCGCGACACGCCAACGCCAACGGTTATTCGCGAAGTGAATTCGCATGGCTTCCAGCTGCGGCTTTCCCAGCCGGTATTCCGCGCGCAGAACCTGTTGCAGTTCAACCAGGCCGAATTCCAGGTCAAGCAGGCCGAGGCGGTGTTCGGCCAGGCTGCGCAGGACCTGATATTGCGCGTGGCGCAGGCCTATTTCGACCTGCTCGCGGCGCACGACAACCTGACCCTGGTCAGGGCGCAGAAGGCCTCGATCGCCGAGCAGCTGGCCCAGGCCAAGCGCAATTTCGAGGTCGGCACGGCGACGATCACCGACACGCACGAGGCCCAGGCGCGCTACGACATCGTCAGCGCGCAGGAAATCGTCGCGGACAACGCGGTGGAAACCAGGCAGCGGGAACTGCAGCAGATCTCGGGCAAGCTGCATTTGATGGTGAAGCCCCTGCGTCCGGGGGTGAAGCACGAGCCGCCGAAGCCGGCGCGGATGCAGGACTGGGTGGATCTGGCGGAAAACCAGGGTTTTCCGGTGCTCGCGCAGGATGCCGTCACCGAGATCGCGGCGCTGGAGGCGCGGCGCGCGGCCGCCGCGCACCTGCCGACGGTGGACATCGTCGGCACCTACGGCGTCAACTCCTCATCCGGATCGACCGCGGTCGCAAGCTTCGGCGCGACGAGGACCACTTCGAGCGCGATCGGCCTGCAGGTCGGGCTGACAATCTATTCCGGCGGTGCGCTCGTGTCCAAGGAGCGCGAGGCCGCCGCGCTCTACGAAAAGGCCAAGCAGGACCTGAAGAACGTGCGCCGCAGCCAGGCGCTGGCGGCGCGCCAGAACTACCTGCTGGTCGTCAACGGCATTTCCACCACCGCCGCCCTGGAGCAGGCGCTGGTCTCGTCGCGCAGCGCCTACGAGTCGAACAAGCTG